>NZ_BAAAMB010000002.1:0-24737 GCF_039528855.1 Brevibacterium sanguinis
AGGATGGGGCGGACGACGTCGGTGACACACCCGGCACGGACACACTTTTTGGCCTATAACCCTAGAGGCGGGCCTCCGCGTCGGCGAGAGCGGGATCGCCCAGACGCCAGTGGAACGCCTCGACGTGATCGAGGGCGGCAGCATTCGCAGTCATCAGCGACCACCGCCCATCACGGAGGCGACGGCGGCGCGCTGACGCGGGGTCAGCGGCGTGTTGGCCAGGCGCTCACCGGCACGGCGACCGGCGGCACGGGCGACGGCGATGACGGGATCGAGCCCATCAGACTGCGGAACGGGGGTCGAGTCCTGGGCGATCCCAGGACGGTCCAGCGCGGAAGCGCGGGGAGCGTCGATAACGACAGACATCGGAAGACCTCAGACATGAGTGTGCTTCCGGTTCCCCGCCACCGTAGTTGGGCTGTTTGACCGGCTACTCATCCGGGAGCAGAACCCCGCGCTTCAAAGTCGCGGCCCCGGTGGGATCTTCTTGTCTGTAACCATTCTCCCATGACTCGACTCACCATTGCAATGACGAGTCGAGCCATGAGTCAGTCGCGTCTCGGCTCTATCCGAATGAGATCGGGGTCGAACTTCACGTGACCAGGAACGATGGGCTCGATGGTCACCGTCACCAGTTCGTCCACGAGCATCCGGCGACGGTCCACGTCCAACTCCTTCCACTTCGACTCGACCACCTCGCGGCGCTCCGCGGTGCCGACCGGCTCGTCAACGTCCGCGAGCAGCTTCGCCGCCACCGACACCGATCGGTCGAGCAGCTCCGCGTCGATCTCGTCGATGCGAGCCTTCACGTCGTTGATCGCCGCGGTGATCTCCAGCACGGGCTGGTGGATGTCGCGCAGCAGCGGGCTCAGCTCCTTGACGCGCTCGACCAGGGCGTTCCGCTCGGTCAGCAGCTCTTCGCGGTCCGGCCCAGCGTCTTCCTGCGGCATCACGAGGTCGTGCACGTCCGCCGAGGACAGTCGGGTGAGCACCGCCTCGGTGACCATCGCGTCGACGGGCTCGCGCTGGCGGGTGAGGTGGAACTGCTCACCGCAGCGGTACGTCGGCTGCTTGCGGCTGTTCGTCCCTGAGACGAGCGTCGCGCCGCACTTCCCGCACAGCCCGATCGTGGACAGGAGGTACTTCGGTTGGTTGCCCTGCCTCGCCGACCTCCGCACGTTGTCCTCCAGCTTCGCCACCGCAGCCCGCCATGTCTGTTCGCTGACGATGGGCGGGAACCCCTCGCCCTGCACCGGGTACAACTCGCCCGAGTCGTAGTGCTTGATGTAGCCAGCGTAGAGCGGATTCGCCAGCAGGTACCGCACGGCATCGACGGAGAACTCCGACCCGCGCGCGGTGAGGTGTCCGGCCTTGTTCAGGTCCTCGCGGATGCGACGGATTGACAGCGACGGCTCGCCGAGGAACGCGTCGAAGGCCCGCCGAACCGCGTTGGCCTCTTCCTCGATCAGCTCGCCCTCCCGCGTCCAGCCGAACGCCTTCCAGGTGGACGCCGGTATGCCCTCGGCACGTCGGCGCTCGTTCGACCGGATCTGACGCTCGGCCTTGCGACGTGCCTCGAACCGGGCGAGAGCGGCGAGCATCGTCGCCCGGAACTCGCCGTCCGCCGTCGAGAGGTCGATCTCGCCGTCCACCGTGACGACCCGCAAACCGAGGTCGATCAGCGTGTTCAAGTCCTTCGTGCTGCGCAGCAAGCGGTCCATGTCCACGGCGACGACCATCGAGAACCGACCCGCCCGGGCGTCGTTCAGCATCTCGGCCCACCGAGTGCCAGCGCGGCGCTTCTTCGTCGCCGACACCGCGTTGTCGTCGTAGACCTCGACGACCTCCCAGTCCTTCGCCTCGGCCAGCGCCCTGATCTTCCGCAACTGGGTCTCGACAGTCCACCGGTCGCCCTTGCGGTCCAACGAGGCGCGGACGTACGCCGCCACCTCGTTCGTCTTCCTCAGCGATACCAGTTCGACCATGCAACCAAGCTTACGTCAACGAGTGTTGCAACCTCGATATGTGCTACCGCATGTCGATGACGCCGGTGCCGACCTCGATGTGCTTCGTCTTCGCGGCGATCGCGCTGAGGACGGGGATCGGCGACGCCGCCTGTCTGGCGAAGTGGTGGACGCGGAAGTACGCTCCGTTGACGCCGATCTCGTCGGCGCCGACGCCGATCTCGACAGCCTGCTTCAGGGCTTCCTTCGCGCCGTACTCCCCTGGGGCCGCGCCGGGTCCGTAATGGCCGAAACTCAAGAATCCGAATGCCTTCATATCCATGCCAACCTGGTTGAGGTTTCAATTATTCCGGCCGGTCGCAGGCGGTGCGCGGCTTCCTGCTGGCTGCACGGGCCCCGCATACCCATGTGGGTGTGCGTGCGGGCATTCAGGGAACGACAAAGGCCCCGTCGGGAACGACGGGGCCTTGCTCTGCTCCCCCGGCTGGGCTCGAACCAGCGACCCTTCGATTAACAGTCGAATGCTCTGCCAACTGAGCTACGGAGGAATGTGGCAGTGACCTGCGCACGAGAAATCAGCATAGCAAAGGTGAGCCGACCTCGCCAAAGCGGCGCCCAGTGCGTTAGGTCACACCCGCCCCGCTCGCCCTGGGCCAGCGGTGCCCGAGGCGGACAGCTCCGGTTTCCCCCACCTCGGGGAGACGGGGAACCGGACAATTCCCCCGCGCGCACGACGCTCGCGCGTACTGCACTGTAACATCGGGGGTGACCCTTGCGAGCCATCCCCGACGGAAGCAGAACACGTGACCATTGTGGCCATCGCCTTAGCCGTTCTGGCAGCTGTGGCCCTCGCGTTCGGGGCCCTCTACCAGCACGACGCCGTCGCCGATCAGGACAACTCCCATGACGGTCTGAGCTGGGCGCACTTCAAGGAGCTGCTGGGGAACCGGAAATGGCTGCTCGGGCTCTTCATCCTCGGCCTCGGCACCCTGGGGAACTTCCTCGCCCTCGCCCTCGCCCCCGTCATGGTCGTCCAGCCGATCGGGGCGTTCTCCCTCATCGTCTCCGTCCTCCTCGGCGTGAGGTACCGCGGGCTCAAGGTCAACCGCCGCCTCGTCCAGGCCGTCGTGTGGTGCACCGTCGGCGTCACGGTCTTCGTCGCCCTGTCGGCCACGACTGCGCGGACGTCGGTCCACCTCGGCGCCGATGCCCTTCCGCTCGTGTGGATCACCGGCGTCATCGTCGCCGCCGGGCTCATCGTCATGCTCTTCTTCCGCCACGCCCCGCAGCTCGTCCTCATCACCGCGGCGGGCCTGCTCTTCGCGTGCGTGGCGACGAACGCCCATCTCGTCAGCGTGCAGTTCCTCCGCGCCGGCATCGAGAACGTCACGTGGCTCAACGTCGCAGCCCTCATCGTCGCCGCAGCCCTGGGCTCCTGGTTCGTGCAGAACTCGTACGCCGCCGGTCCCCCGGAGATGGTCATCGCCGGGCTCACCGTCGTCGATCCCATCGCCGCGGTCATCCTCGGCTCCGTCGTCCTCGGTGAGGCCCACGCCGCTCCCCCGTGGCTCGTCGTTGTCATCACGATCACAGGATTGGTCGCGTGTCTCGGGGTCGTTGTATTGTCTCGGTATCATCCCGATGTCAAGGATCGCGAGGACGAACGCCGCGACGCCCGCCAGAACGATCAGTTGACCGACACCGAGGAGAGTTGAGCTCTGTCCGCACAATCGACCCGTCGCATCCTCATCCCCACCGAGACCTACGCCCCCGAGGTCAACGGAGCGGCGAAGTTCGCCGAACGCCTGGCAGCGGGACTCGCCGCCCGCGGACATGACGTCCACGTCGCCTGCCCCTCGGCGACCGGCACCCCCTCGGTGAGCGTGGAGAACGGCGTCACCGTCCACCGCCTCACCTCCCACCGCTGGATGCTCCACCCCACGTGGACGATCTGCATGCCGTGGGAGACGAAACCGGAGATCGCCCGCCTCCTCGACACCCTCAAGCCCGACGTCGTCCACACGCAGGCGCACTTCGTCATCGGCCGCTACGCGTTCTCCGAATCGCACAAGCGCGGCATCCCCGTCGTCGCGACGAACCACTTCATGCCCGAGAACGTCCGCCCCTACCTCCGCGTGCCCAAGCCGCTCGTCGACGGCGGCACCGCGCTTGCCTGGTGGGATCTGCGCCGGAAGTTCCAGTCCGCCGAGTTCATCACCGTCCCCACGCAGCTCGCCGCCGACCTGCTCACGCAGAACGGCTTCAGCTCCCCCATCCGCGCGGTCTCCTGCGGCATCGACCTCGACCGGTTCTCCCACCTCAAGCAGCCCGTGACCGGCGGGAAGGGCTCCTCGTCGGGCACCGAGGCGGCCGCCCCGCGGGTGCTCTTCGTCGGTCGGCTCTCGGCGGAGAAGCACGCCGAGGACATCGTCCGCGCCGTCGCACTCACCGACCCGGCACTCGGCCTCGAGGCCGACATCGTCGGGGGCGGCGATCAGGAGGAGCCGCTCAAGTCGCTCGCCGCGGAACTCGGCATCGCCGAGCGCATCCACGTGCTCGGCAAGATCAGCGACTCCGCGCTCATGGACGCCTACGCCCGGTGCACGTTCTTCTGCATGCCCTCGACGGCCGAGCTCCAGTCGATCGCCACACTCGAGGCCCTGGCCTCGCGCAAACCCGTCGTCCTCGCCGACGCCGTCGCCCTGCCCCATCTCGTCCGCGACGGCGTCAACGGCTACCTGTTCCCACCGCGGGACATCGAGGCCCTCGCCGATCGCTTCACCCGCATCTGCACGCAGACGCCCCCGCAGTACGAGGCGATGTCCCGGGCCTCCCTCGACGTCGTCGCCACCCATGACATCGAGTACACGCTCGACACGTTCGAGTCGATCTACGCCGACGTCATCGCCGGATACGTCGACACCGCGGCCTGAGACCGACTGCCTGAAACGGCCTGAGACGGACCGCCTGAAACGGCCCGCCGCTCAGGCCGCGTCGTCGGCCGGCGGGACGAACACCGTCGGCTCCGACCCCAGCCGCGCGACGTCGAGCCCGGCGATGACGTCCTCGATCGACCGCCACCGGGCACTGCCTCCGGTGGCAGACGTCGGATCGGCCCCGCCGAGGGACTCCCAGATCCATCCGTAGACATCGGCGACCGTCCAGCCGCGGGCGCGCAGCTGCTCGTACGTCACGGCGCCGTCGCGCTTGGCCAGCCGGGACCCCGACTCGTTGAGCACGAGCGGCACGTGCAGCCACGCCTGCTCGGGCAGGTCGAGGAGTTCGGCAAGACGGGCCTGCCGCGGGGCCGAGGAGGCGAGGTCGTCCCCGCGGACCACCTCGGTGATCCCACTGGCCGCATCGTCGACGACGACGGTAAGGTTGTAGGCGAACACGCCGTCACCGCGCCGGAGCACGACGTCGTCGACCGGTGCCGTGATCGTGCCGAGCAGAGCGTCGGCCACGGTGACCTCCCGGTTCTCCGAGCGCAGCCGCAGGGCCGGTCTCCGGCCCGCGGCGGCCAGGGCGGTCCGCGCCTCGGTGCGCTGCTCCTCGGAGAGGTCGCGGCACGTGCCCGGATACGCCCCCGGTGGGGCGTGCGGGGCGGAGGGGGCCTGCTGGATGTCCTTGCGCGAGCAGTAGCATTCGTAGACGAGTCCCGCCTCATCGAGACGGGCGATCGCCTCAGCGTAGACGTCGAGACGCGCGGACTGGACGAGGGGGTCGTCGTCGGGCACGATCCCGAGGTCGGCGAACACCGCCCGTTGGGACTCCGCCGCGCCCGGCCGGACCCGGTCGAGGTCCTCGACGCGCCAGAGGAAGCGCTGGCCCTGCTGCCGGGCGCGCGCATACGCGAGCACCCCGGTGCGGATGTTGCCGATGTGGAGGTCGCCGCTGGGGCTCGGGGCGTACCGACCGGCTCCCGCCCTCACCTGTCGGCGACGAGATCGGCGTACTGCGGGAACCGCTGCAGGTAGTCCTGGACGTAGGTGCACAGCGGGACGATCGTCTCCCCGTTCGCCCGGATCTCGTCGAGGGCGTGCGTGACGAGGGTGCGGGCGAATCCGCGCCGGGAGAAGCCCTCGGAGATGATCGTGTGCTGGAGTTCGAGGGTGCTGTCGCCGATCCGCTGGTAGGCGAGGAACCCGACGAACGCCTCGGGATCGTCGGTGGTGAAGAGTTCGAAGCGCTCCCGGTCACGGTTGTGGCGCATCGTCACCGGGGTGGCGCTGAGTTCGGGTTCCATCCTCACGTCCCTTTCATCGTCGGTGAGCTGCTCAGCGCACCGGTGCCGTCGTCAGCCCTTCGCCCTCGACGTCGGCGGTGGTCTTGCGCTGCAGTCGCCTCTCGAGCCACCGCGCGAAGCTCGCGACGATCATGTTGATGATGATGAAGAGCGCGGCACCGACGATGAACGTCGGCAGAAGGTTATTGTACTCGCGGCCGATGAGGTTGACCTGGTAGAGAAGGTCCTGGTAGGTGACGATGAAGCCGAGCGCCGAGTCCTTGAGGAGGACGACGATCTGCGCGACGATCGTCGGCATCATCGCCCGCAGCGCCTGCGGCATGAGGACGAGGCTCATCACCTGTCCCGGTCGCAGGCCGATCGCCATCGCCGCTTCCCGCTGGCCCTTCGGCACGGCGAGGATGCCGGCCCGGATGATCTCGGCGAGCACCATGCCGTTGTAGAGGGTGAGGCCGATGACGACGGACCAGAACGGGCCGATCGTGTTCCCGAAGAGGAGGAACGTCGCGAAGATGAGGAGGAGGACGGGCACGCCGCGGAAGAACTCGAGGACGATCGTCGCGGGCACGGAGATGATCCGCTTCGACGACAGCCGCAGGAGGGCGAAGACGACGCCGACGGCCAGCGCCAGCACCGAGGCGACGGCGGCGACCTTGAGGGTCGCGAGCATGCCGTCGAGGAGGACGAGCTGGATCTGGGCGAATGTGAACGGATACCACTTCTCGGGTTCGAGCTGTCCGGCGTCGGCGAACTTCCAGATGATCCATGCGATGAGCCCGGCGAGCACGATCGTCGAGACGATCGAGAGGATGACGTTGTTGCGGCGGGCCTTCGGGCCCGGGGCGTCGAAGAGAACCTCTGTCGGTGCGCTCATCGGAGGATCACCAGCTTCCGCTCGAGGTAGGAGAAGATGCGCCCGAGGATGAGCGCGAGGATGAGGTAGGCGACGGCGGTGCCGAAGAGGATCGGGATGACGAGGTCGCCGCGGAGCTCGATCGCGTTGCGCATCGCGGAGATGAGTTCGCGGTTGTTGAACGCCGAGGCGATCGACGTGTTCTTGAGCATCGCGATGATGACGCTGCCGAGCGGCGGGATGACCGTCCGGAAGGCCTGCGGCAGGATGACCTCCGTCAGCGTCTGGTTGAACGTCAGCCCGATGGCCCGGGCGGCCTCGGCCTGGCCGACGGGGATCGTCGCGATGCCCGCCTTGAGGGTCTCGGCGACGAAGCACGCGGTGTAGGCGGTGAGCGCGAGCGTCGCGTAGACGAAGGAGTTGAACGAACTCGAGTCGCCGAAGCGGATGTCGAGGAAGGGCAGTCCGAAGGCGCAGAAGAACATCACGAGCGTCAGCGGGGTGTTGCGGACGATGTTGATGTACGCCGAGGCGGCGATCCGCAGCACCGGGGTCGGTGAGACCCGCATGGCGGCGAGGATCGTGCCGAGCACCAGCGATCCGACGAGGGTGACGGTGAAGAGCTTGACCGTGCCCCAAATGCCGGAGCCGAAGAGCTCGAGCAGGGCGAGAAAGTCCATCCCGGGTTCCTTAATCGATGCGAGGGCACCGGTCGGTGCCCTCGCATCAGGTCAGTGAGGCAGCCGGTGGGCGGCCTCGGTGCGGCAAGCGGTCAGTAGCGGTCGATCTCCGGCATCTTCACGCCCTCGGCCGATCCGAGCGTGTACTCGAAGGCCTCGGTCCACTGCCCGTCGTCCATGCTCGTCTGCACCGCGTCGTTGACCGCGTTGCGCAGGGCCGTGTCGTCCTTGGGCAGGCCGATGCCGTAGGGCTCTTCGCTGAAGGGCTTGCCGACGACCTTGAGCTCGCCCTCGTTCTGCGCCGCGTACCCGCGGAGGATCGCGTCATCGGTCGTCACCGCGTCGACGGCACCGGACTGGAGGTCGGTCACGCACTTCGAGTACGTGTCGTAGGTGACGAGTTCGGCGTCTCCGTACTCGTCCTGGATCCGCTGCGCCGGGGTCGAGCCGTCGACCGAGCAGACCTTGCGGCCGGCGAGGTCCTCGGGACCGGCGATGTCGGAGTCGGACTTCACGAGCAGGTCCTGACCGGCGACGTAGTAGGGGCCGGCGAAGTCGACGACCTGCTTGCGCTCGTCGTTGATCGTGTAGGTCGCAACGACCATGTCGACGGTGCCCTGCTGGAGGAAGGGCTCGCGGTTGGCCGAGACGGTCTCGACGAAGTCGATCTGGTCAGGGGCGAAGCCGAGCTGCGCGCCAACCATCTTCGCGATCTCGATGTCGAAGCCCTCCGGGTTCTCGGAGCCGGTGGTGACGTTGCCGAGACCCGGCTGGTCGAACTTCACGCCGACCTTGAGCTGACCGGCGTCCTTCGCCGCCTGCCAGGTCTTCGAGTCGGCGACGTCGGCGCTCTCGTTGACCGGGTACTCCGGGGCCGCGGCCTGCGAACCGCCGTCGGCCGGGTTGTCGGGGGTGCCGCCCTGCCCGCATCCGCTGAGGGCGAGGAGTCCGACCGCGACCGAGGCGATCGCGACGCTGAGCTTCTTCATGGTTTCTCCTTGGTGGTGTCGAACGGAACAGAGGGTCGAATCGGGGGTGGGTCAGTTCGTGAGGATCTTCGAGAGGAAGTCCTGGGCGCGCCCGCTCTGCGGGTTCGTGAAGAACTCCTCCGGACCGTTGACTTCGACGATCTCCCCGTCGGCCATGAAGACCACGCGATTGCCGGCCTTGCGGGCGAACCCCATCTCGTGGGTGACGACGACCATCGTCATCCCCTCCTTCGCGAGTTCGACCATGACGTCGAGGACTTCGTTGATCATCTCCGGGTCGAGCGCCGAGGTGGGCTCGTCGAAGAGCATGACCTTCGGCTTCATCGCCAGCGCCCGGGCGATCGCGACGCGCTGCTGCTGCCCGCCGGAGAGCTGAGCGGGGTACTTGTCGGCCTGGTGGGCGACCCCGACGCGTTCGAGCAGCGCCATCGCCTGCTTGTCCGCGTCGGCCTTCTTCAGCTTCCGCACCTTGATCGGGCCCAGGGTGACGTTCTCGAGGATCGTCTTGTGGGCGAACAGGTTGAACGACTGGAAGACCATGCCGACGTCCGAGCGCAGCTGCGCGAGCGCCGCACCTTCGGCCGGCAGCTCCTTGCCGTCGATCGTGATCGATCCCGAGGTGATCGTCTCCAACCGGTTGATCGTCCGGCACAGGGTCGATTTGCCCGAGCCGGAGGGACCGATGACGACGACGACCTCACCCTCGTGGATGTCGAGATCGATGTGCTTGAGCGCGTGGAAGTCACCGTAGTGCTTCTCGACGTCGGTCATCGAGACCAGCGGTTGTGATTCAACTCTCATGACCACTGATCTTAGTGAATGACCTGCTCACATGAAAAACGTCACGTGTTCCCAGGACAACTGCAATGAACTTGTGACCTGAGCGACATTCACACGCTGCTGCCTGCGTGAACGATCCTCTCGCCCTCTTCGCGCAACTCGACTTTCCGGATCTTTCCGGACACCGTCATCGGGAACGAGTCGCGGACCTCGACGTACCTGGGGATCTTGAAATGGGCGAGGCGGCCCTCGGCGAACTCCCTGACGTCGGCGGCGGTCAGCGTGTCGTAGCCGTCCTTGAGGATGACCCAGGCCATGAGCTCCTCGCCGTACTTCTCGTCGGGGACGCCGATGACCTGGACGTCGCTGATCGCCGGATGCTGGTAGAGGAACTCCTCGATCTCCCGCGGGTAGACGTTCTCTCCCCCGCGGATGACCATGTCCTTGATCCGGCCGGAGATGTCGACGTACCCGTCGTCGTCCATGATCGCGAGATCGCCGGTGTGCATCCAGCGGGCCGCATCGATCGCCTCGGCGGTCTTGTCCGGCTCCTCCCAGTACCCGAGCATCACCGAGTACCCGCGGGTGCACAGTTCGCCCTTCTGCCCGCGGGGCATCGTCTGGCCCGTCACCGGGTCGACGATCTTCACCTCGACGTGGGGCATGACCCGGCCCACCGTCTGCGTTCGGGCCTCGAGGGAGTCGTCGGCGCGGGTCATCGTCGACACCGGCGAGGTCTCGGTCATCCCGTAGCAGATGGCGACCTCGGACATGTTCATGTCGTCGATGACGTGGCGCATCACCTCGACCGGGCACGGGGACCCGGCCATCACCCCGGTGCGCAGGGTCGACAGGTCGTAGTCGGCGAAGTCGGGCAGGCCGAGTTCGGCGATGAACATCGTCGGCACCCCGTAGAGGGAGGTCGCCCTTTCCTCGGCGACGGCGGTGAGGCTCGCCGCCGGGTCGAAGCCCGGGGACGGGAGGATGACCGAGGCCCCGTGGCTGAGCGCCGCGAGATTGCCGATGACCATGCCGAAGCAGTGGTAGTAGGGCACGGGGAGGACGACGGAGTCGGCGGGCGAGTACGAGAGGAGCTCGCCGATGAAGTAGCCGTTGTTGAGGATGTTGTGGTGGGACAGCGTCACGCCCTTGGGGAAGCCCGTCGTCCCGGAGGTGTACTGGATGTTGATGGGATCGTCGGCGGAGAGTTCGGCCGCCGCCTGTTCGAGGCGCACCGCGTACTTCGCTCCGGGGTCGGCGAGCAGCTCCCGGCCCTGGGTCAGCAGGTGGGCGAACGATTCGCGCTCCCCGATCGTCGCCGTTCCGGTCAGAGCGTCCGGGACGGTGTCGAGGAAGACGAGATCGAGACCCGGCACCGAGGCGGCCACCTCGGTGGCCAGGGCGTGGAAGTCCGAATGGGGCGGGGCGGCGATCTGCGAGATGAGCATCGTCATCCCCGACTGGCCCACGACGAATTCGAGTTCGTGGGCGCGGTAGGCGGGGTTGACGTTGACGAGGATCGCCCCGATCTTCGCCGTCGCGTACTGGACGAGCGCCCATTCCCCGACGTTCTGCGCCCAGATCCCGATGCGATCGCCATTGCCGAGGCCGCGTTCGAGCAGGGCACCGGCCAGCGCGTCGGTGTCGGCGTCGAACTCGGCATACGTCCAGCGTCGGTCGGAGCCGCGGTCGATGAGGGCGATCGCGTCCGGGTGGGCGGCGGCGGTGCGCCGGAAGTTCGCCGGAATCGTCTCCCCGCGCAGGGGTTCGGTCGACGGTCCGGAGGAGTAGGAGAGGTCAGCCACGTCGTTGTCGCCCTTCGTATCCCGTCAGCGGTCACTGACAGCGTGCGGTGTGATCGCCTTCACACTATTCCGGTTCGGTCCGACTCGCAAAGGCCGGGGTGCTCCTGTCGTCGGCCTCCCTGCCGAGGCGGGTGGGGGTGGTGGCGCGGAAGCTGCGGACGAAGTCGTCGTCGCTCCCGGGCCCGGCCTGTCCGTCGGCCTCGACGAGACGCGCGCGACCGGCGTCGATGAGGACGAGCGCGCGGCTGAGTGCCGCGACGTCGGCGGCGTCATGGGTGATGAGCAGGGCGCTGCGTCCGCGCAGCACGTCGGCGAGGACGGCGCGGGTGCTGATCTTCACGTCGACGTCGAGGGCGGCGAGGGGCTCGTCGAGGAGGAGGAGCGTGGGGTCGATGACGAGCGCCCGGGCGAGGGCGATGCGCGCTGCCTGCCCGCCGGAGACCTCGTCGGGGCGGCGGTCGCTGCAGTGGCCGACGCCGAGGCGGTCGAGCATCGCCTGGGCGGTGGTGCGGGCCTCGGCGCTCCGGTGTCCGTGGGCGCGGAGTCCGAACGCGACGTTGTCGAGGACGCTGAGGTGCGGGAAGAGCAGCGGGTTCTGGGCGAGGTGGACGACCCCGCGAGCGTGGATGGGCGGCCAGTGGCCGGCGTCGATGTCGAAGATCGTGCGGTCGCCGAGCCGCAGCGCCCCGGATTCGGCGGGCAGGGCGCCGGTGATGATCTGGAAGAGACTCGACTTCCCGGCCCCGTTGCGGCCGATGAGCGCCGTCGTCTGCCCGGCGGACACGTCGAGGGCGATGTCGAGTCCGCGGGTGGGCAGCTGGGCGCTCAGGCTCAGTCGCCCGTCGCCGGCCCCGGCGGCGGGACTGGTGGCGGCTCCGGCGACGGCGCCCGTGGCGGCTCCGCGGCCGATCTCCGAGGTGACGCCCCTGCAAGCGGCATGGGGTTCCGGTTGGGCCTCCGCCACCGGGAGGACAGCATCGGTGTCGTCCGGCCGGGAGGCGGGTGCGCCCGTGCGCGCGATGGTGGCGCCGGGAGCCGAAGCGCGCGGGCCGAAGCGGCGCAGACGCGGGGCGTGGGGCGAGCGGTACGCGAGGACGATGATGATGAGCGCGGTGACGACGAGGAGCAGGGAGAGGGCGATCGCCGACTGCGGGTCGGACTCGCGGACGAGGTAGATCTGCAGCGGCATCGTCCGGGTCACGCCCGACAGGGAGCCGGCGAAGGTGAGGGTCGCCCCGAATTCGCCGAGGGATCTGGCGAAGCAGAGGACGGCGCCGGTGAGGATGCCTGCCCGCAGCATGGGGAGGGTGACCGTGGCGAACACGCGCATCGGGGTCGCCCCGAGTTCGGCGGCGGCGATCTCGTAGCGCTGCCCGCGCGCGGCGACCGCGGTCTCGACCGACATCACCATGAACGGGAGGGAGACGAAGATCTGGGCGACGACGACGGCCGCCGTCGTGTACGCGAGCCCGAGACCGGCCTCGGTGAGCAGGGACCCGAGATACGCCGAGCGCCCCCACGTGTAGAGGAGCGCGAGGCCGCTGACGACCGGCGGCAGGACGAGCGGGAGGAGGATGAGGGTGCGCACGAGCCGCTGTCCCGGGAACGTCGTCGTGGCGAGCAGATAGCCGAGCGGGAAGCCGAGGACGACGCTGACGAGCGCGGAGATCGTCGACGTGAGCAGGGACAGTCCCATCGCCAGCTGCGACTCGGGGGCCCCGATGACCTCGCCGAGGTGGCCGAGGTCGATGCGGGTGACCATCCCGATGATGGGGACGAGGAGGAACGCGACGGCGAGGACAGCGGGAATCCACAGCCACCTCGGCGCCGTCGCATGCCTCCGGGCACGCCCCGTCACGGATGGTCTCCCGGTGTGGAATCACAGATCATCCACCCATTATCACCCGCAGATGCGGAGTTTCAGAGCATCTGCGTCAGCATCTGAGACTGGTAAGGGTCAGTCGCCGCCAGCGGTGTCGATCCACACCATCGTCGCCTTGACGGCCGCGGTGGCGAGGCTGCCGGGTTCGAGTTCGAGCTGACGGCACGCCTCGGCGGACATCAGGGACACGACCCGGAACGGCCCGCACTGGAGGCTGACCTGCGCCATCACCCCGTCGATGACGACGTCGGTTACGAGCCCGGTGAAGCGGTTGCGCGCCGAGCTGCGGACGTGCGTCGGGTCGTCGAGGGAACCGGCGCCGTCCTGGGCGAGCACGGCGAGTTCGGCCCCGTCGACGACGGACCGGTTCGAGGCGTCCTTGTGCTGCGCGAGCCGGCCGTCGCTGATCCAGCGACGGATCGTGTCGTCGCTGACGCCGAGGAACCGGGCGGCCTCGCTGATGCGCAGCTGAGTCATTCGAGCGCTCCCACCCATTCGTCGTCGCCGTCGGTGAAGAACTGGTGCTTCCAGATCGCCACCTTCTCCTTGACCTCGTCGACGAGCTCGCCGCACGCGACGAAGGACTCCCGGCGGTGCGGTGAGGCGACGACGGCGGCCAGCGCCACATCGCCGACGGTCAGCTCTCCGACCCGGTGGACGACGGAGAGGCGGACCGCGGGATGCCGGGCGGCCACCGCGGCGGCCACCTCGGCGATCTGCGCGGGCGCCAGCGGGTGGGATTCGTAGACGAGCCGGGTGACACCGCGGCCCGAATCGTGGTCGCGGATGATCCCGGAGAAGGTCACGGCGGCCCCGCATTCGGCGGTGACGACCTCGGGTTCGAGGTCGGTCACGCTGATCGGGGACTCGGTGATGCCGGTGGTGATGACGGTCATGACTCCCGCTTCCAGTCCCCGCTCTTGCCGCCGGTCTTCTCGAGGACCTTGATGTCCCCGATGACCGCGCGGTTGTCGACGGCCTTGATCATGTCGAAGATCGTCAGCGCGGCGACGGAGACGGCGGTGAGGGCCTCCATCTCGACACCGGTCACCGACACCGTCTTCACGGCCGCGGTCACCGTGACGGCGGAGTCCGTGAGGGTGAAGTCGACGTCGACGCCGGTCAGCGGCAGCGGATGGCAGAGCGGGATGAGGTCGCTCGTGCGCTTGGCGCCCATCACCGCGGCAATCCGCGCCACCGGCAGGGCATCGCCCTTGGGCAGGCCCGCCTGACCGATGAGGGAGATGACCTCCGGGGTCGTCGTGATCGTGGCCGTGGCCACGGCCCGCCGCCGGGTGGTGCTCTTGTCGCCGACGTCGACCATCCGGGCGGCTCCGGACTCGTCGAGGTGTGTGAGGCTCACGCGATTGTCCACGTTCTCAGCCTATCCCCCGCGGCCGCGAACGGGTCGTCAGGGTCGTCGGTGGGCGGGATGAAGACGAGGTGGGTGCTCTCGGCGTAGCTGTGGAGCAGATGCGACCGGGAGCCGCCGACGAAGGTGATGCCGTCGTCGTCGACGATCGCCCGCCGCACCTGGAGCTTGCCGGCAGGCGGGGTCTCGTCGAGGTCGGCGGCCAGCGGGTGGAAGCCGACGGGGCGGGCATCGAGGCCGGGGTCGATGCCGAGGAGGGCGGGGCGGATGAAGAGCTCAACGCTGATGAGGGCGCTCACGGGATTGCCCGGCAGGGCCACCCAGGGGTGACCGGCGAGCGTGCCCACGCCCTGCGGTCCGCCGGGCTGCATGGCGATGGGTTCGAAGAGCATGTCCGCGCCCGGGTCGAGGGTCGCGGCGAGTTTGACGACCTCGCGAGCGCCCTTCGAGATGCCGCCGGTGGACACGACGAGGTCGGTGTCGACGGCGCGCACTCGGCGCAGCAGCTCCTCCGGGTCGTCGGGCACCCGCAGCTGGGTGACCTCGGCGCCGAGGCGGGTGAGGCTCGCGGTCAGGGTGATGCCGTTGGAATCCTCGATGCCGGCGTCGGCGTCCCCGGCGATCTCGTCTCCGGTGCTGAGGACGAGGATCCGCGGGAGGGTGACGACGTCGAGGTCGACGACTCCGCAGGCGGTGGCGACGCCGAGGCGGGCGGGAGTGAGCAGCGCACCGGCGCGGAGCACGGTGGTCCCGGCGGTGACGTCGCTGCCGCGGGCGCGGACGAACGCGCCGGCTGCGGGTGCGTCCTCGACGGTGATCTCCGTCGCCCCGAAGGTGCCCGGTTCGGTGGCCTCGATGGGGATGATCGTGTCAGCACCCTCGGGCACCGGGGCTCCGGTCATGATCTCGACGACGGTGCCGGGGTCCACGGCAGCGCCCCGGGCTCCGGCGGCGACCTGCCCGACGACGGGCAGCGGGCCGAGGCGGGACCCGTCCCGCGGTGCGGTCGTCAGGGTCTGTGCGGCGACGGCGAACCCGTCCATGCTCGAGTTGTCGAAGGCGGGGACGTCGACGGCGGAGACGACATCGGCGGCCAGCTGCCTGGGCACCTGAAGAAGGGCGGTCAGGGGCATGCGCGCCGAGCCGCGCAGCGGACTGATCGTCTCGAATACCCGACGACGATGCGTGAAGGCGCTGGTCATGGGACGATGATAGCGAAGAGCTTTCGTCAAGGGAGGAGAACGGACATGGGGACGATCGGCCTGCCGACCCCGATGGTGAGGACTCCGACTCTCGACCCGGGCACGTCGTTCACCGCGCACAGCGAGGAGTCGCTCCTCGACACGTTCGGACGGCGGGCGCGGGACCTGCGGATCTCGCTGACGGATTTCTGCAACCTGCGCTGCAGCTACTGCATGCCCGCCGAGGGTGTCGAGTTCATGCCCCGCGATGCGGCGATGAGCGCCGAGGAGATCATCCGCTTCGCCCGCATCGGCGTCGAGCGGTTCGGCGTCGACCAGATCCGGTTCACCGGCGGAGAGCCGCTGACCCGCCACGACATCACCGACATCATCGCGGGCGTCGCCGCCCTGACCCCGCGGCCGAACATCGCCCTGACGACGAACGCGATCGGTCTCGACAAGCGCGCGGCGAAGCTCAAGGAGGCCGGTCTCGACCGGATCAACGTCTCCCTCGACACGGTCGATGCCGACACGTTCGCCGAGATCACCCGGCGTCCGTTCCTCCAGCGCGTCCTCGACGGCATCCAGGGGTCGAAGGACGCCGGTCTCGACCCGGTGAAGATCAACGCCGTGCTCCTGCCGGGGGTCAACGACACGCAGGCACCCGACCTCCTCCAGTGGTGCCTCGGCCACGGACTGTCGCTGCGGTTCATCGAGCAGATGCCCCTCGACGCGGGGCACTCGTGGGATCGCGGGACGATGATCACCGCCGCTGACGTCTTCGCGCTGCTCGAACCCCGCTTCGTCCTCACGCCGGACGAGGCCCCGCGCGGTGGGGCGCCGGCGGAGAAGTTCCGGGTGGCGAGCCGTGAGGATCCGGACACCGACCTCGGCGACGTCGGCATCATCGCCTCGGTCACGCGCCCGTTCTGCGCCGACTGCACCCGCACCCGGCTGACCGCCGAGGGCCGGGTGCGCACGTGCCTGTTCTCCCGCACCGAGGTCGATCTGCTCGTCGCGCTGCGCTCGGGTGCCACGGATGAGGAGATCGCGAACCTGTGGAAGGGCGCGCACTGGGCGAAGCTCGCCGGGCACGGCATGGACTCCGCCGACTTCACCCAGCCGCAGCGACCGATGAGCGCCATCGGAGGATGAGAGAGACCGTGTCGACCACCGCAGCCTCGCATGCCGCCGCACCCGCGACCGTCACCGTGCGCTTCTTCGCCGCCGCCCGGGAGGCGTTCGGCACGAAGGAGTCGACCGCCGAGGCGGCCACTCTCGCCGATCTCATCGCCGTCCTCACTGCTGGGGCCGACACCGAGGCGGTCACGGTCCTTGAGCGGTCGAGCTTCCTCGTCAACGCCCGGGCGCGCACCGACCGGCAAGCGCCCTTGGCCGCCGGAGACACCGTCGACGTCCTCCCGCCCTTCGCCGGGGGGTGAGCGGGACGAAGCGCTGTGTGAGCGCGGGTCCACATTTCGAGGGGTGACCGCCCGCTGGGGTGTGACCCCGTTTTGGGGTGCGACCGTCGGTCAGAACGCGGCGTCGATGCTGCCGCGGGAGAGGTGAGCGAGGTAGCCGCCGGAGATCGACACGGCGTCGATCCCTGCCCGGCGCAGAGCGCTGACCGTCCGGGCCGAGCGCACCCCTGACCGGCAGTAGAGGGCGAAGCGCGCCGACTCCCCCACGACCGTCGCACCGTCGGTCGCCGTGAGCAGCCCGGGATCGGCGAGGAGTCGGTCCATGGGAATGTGGGCGGCTCCGGCGACGCTGCCCGCCGACACCTCGTCGTCGTCCCTGATGTCGACGAGCACGTCGTCGCGGGTGAGGCCCTCCCACGTGATGACCGGGATGGCCTCGTCGGCAGATGGGGTCGCCGAGGCGGCAGGCGCGTTTGCCGCGGCGGGGGCGACGGCTGGCCCCGGTGCACCGCCGCTGCGGTGGTCCTCGAGGCTCGTCACGGGCCGGCGTTCGGGGTCGCGGGCGACGGGGATCGTCTCCCAGCTCGCATCGAGGCTGCTGTGGATCGAGACGGCGTCGCGCAGGGGCGTGCCGATGCCGGCGAGCACCTTGATCGTCTCCATCGCCATCGCCGAGCCGATGCTGCCGCACAGGGCGCCGATGACCCCGGCGGTCGCACAGTTGGGCACGGACCCGGGCGCGGGCATCTCGGGGTGGAGGTCGCGCAGCGTCGACCCGGTGCGGGCGTCGAAGACGGCGAGCTGTCCGTCGAAGCCGAGGATCGTGCCCCACACGAGGGGGATCCCGAGCAGCTCGCACGCATCGTTGACGAGGTAGCGGGTCTCGAAGTTGTCGCTGCCGTCGACGACGATGTCGGTCCCGGTCAGCAGCTCTTCGGCGTTGTCGGCGGTGAGCAGCACCGGGTGCGTGATGATCTCGATGTCGGAGTTGAGTCCGGCCAGCCGCCGGGCCGCGGAGTCGACCTTGCGGTTGCCGACCTCCTCCTCGGCGTGGAGGAACTGCCGGTGGAGGTTGCTCAGCTCGACGACGTCGGGGTCGATGACGCTGATGGTGCCGACCCCGGCGGCGGCGAGATAGGTGAGCACGGGCGCCCCGAGGCCCCCGGCGCCGATGACGACGACATGGGAGGCGAGCAGTCTCTCCTGGGCTTCTGCGCCGAATCCGCGGAGGCGGATCTGGCGGGTGTAGCGGGCAAGGTCCATGGTTCTCAGTCTAGGACCGGTGCGCGCACGCGCGCTCGCCGCCCGCTACCCCGCGAGGCCGGTGGCCGGCAGCGGGAGCACCTGAACGAGGTCGCCGGCGGAGATCGCCGCCGGTGCGGCGGGCACGCGGAGGATCGCGTCGGCACCGGCGAAGTCGCGCAGCCGGGCGCGTTCGGCCGGGACGACGGTGCCCTCGACGGAGACGGTGACGGGGACGAAGGACACGCCCTTGACGTGTCCGGCGAGGTCGGGGCCGGCATAGACGGCCCGCTGCCAGCGTGCGGCGAGGTCGGTCCCCGACAGCAGGGTGAGCGCGAAGAGATGGAAAGACAGGAGCGCGCCGGACGGGGTGCCCGGGAAGTGGAGCAGGGGCACGCCGCCGCGGCGCCCGTGCCCCTGCGGACCCCCGGGACGCTGGCGCACCCGGACGAACTCGGAGTCGGTGCCCTCGAGGCTCGCCCGCACGACCTCGAAGGCCCCGGCGCTGATCCCGCCGGTCGTGATGACGAGGTCGACGTCGGGGAGGAGACCGTCGAGCACGGCGAGGAACTCGGCCGGATCGTCGCTGCTCGTGCCCAGGTGCGGGATCGCCCCGGCGGTGACGATGGCGGCTGAGAGCATCGGCAGGTTCGAGTTCGGGATGATCGGCGCGGTCGCCGTCGCAGCCCCCGGGGCGGCGGCGAGTTCGTCGCCGGTGACGATGAGTCCGACGCGCAGCCGCCGTCGCACCTCGACGGTGGTCTCCCCGAGCATCGCGAGCGACCCGATCGCCGCGGCCCCCAGGCGCTGACCGCCGAGGACGACGATGTCGCCGACCGCGGTGTCCTCACCGACGTCGCGGATGTTCCACCGGCCGACGATCGTCTCCGGCAGGCCGGCGACGGTGATCGTCTCAGGGATCTCTCCGGTCCGAGCGGCATCGGTGAATTCGACGGGGACGACGGCCACGGCACCGGCCGGGACGGCGGCACCCGTCATCACCCGCACCGCTGTGCCGGCGGCGATGTCGACCGGGCGGTGACCGGCGGGCACGTCGCCGACCACGGAGACGGGGGCGCCCGTGCGGGCCCGGGCGAGGGCGCGGGCGTCGAGGGCGTAGCCGTCCATCGCCGAGGTGGCGAAGGCCGGGATCGGATCCCGGGCGACGACGTCGTGGGCGAGGATCCGACCGACCGCCTCGGCGAGGGGCACGCTCTCACTGCCGACCGGCAGAGCTCCGGCGATGATCCGGGAATAGGCCTCGGGGTCCACGCACGTCCTTTCGCTGCGTCGGGCCGGAGGAGTCGCGGTGAGTCGTCCGGTCGGGGATGTCTCCGTCGATCCTAGGACGTGGGCGCCGCTCTTCACCAATGCGCCCTGCCCGTCTCGATTAGAGTGGGTGACGTGGAGGAACAGACCGAACCGAGAAGATGGAGCGTCGTCTCACGTCCCGGGCTCGCCGCGGTCCTCCTCGCCGCCTCGGCGGTGATCCTCTTCGGGATCGGCACGGAGTTCCGGGCCGTCAAGGTGTGGGGCTATGCGCCGATGGCCGCGTCCCTCATCCTCGCGTGGACGACCGCGGACCGGAGCTTCGCCCGGGATCTCAGCGTCATCGCCGGGGCTCTCGCGCTCATCTCCGCGATCTCCGTCGAAGCCGACATCTCGTGGACGAACATCCTGCGGATGGGGATCGTGCTCAGCGCCGTCGTCATCGGGCCCTTCCTCGTCACCCGGTACTGGTTCAAGGAGAAGAGCATCGTCTACCCGCGCCGGCACGGTCAGCCGTGGTCGAAGCTCGAGTGGGGTTGGCTGATCTTCGTCGTCGTCGTCGCCTGGCTCGTCCTCCCCCAGTACTTCTTCCGCACCGGGGTCTACCTCAACTGGCCGGCGGTGACCGAATGGCATGAGATCCTCAGGCTCTTCATCGGCGTCAACGCCGTCGGCCTCTGGGACGAGCTGTTCTTCATCTGCACGGTCTTCGCCCTGCTGCGCCGGCACTTCGACTTCTGGACGGCGAACGTGCTCACGACGATCATCTTCGTCTCGTTCCTCTGGGAGCTCGGCTACCGGTCGATCGGTCCGCTGCTGACGATTCCCTTCGCCGTCGTCCAGGCGGTGATCTTCACGAAGACGAAGTCCCTGCCCTACACCGTCACGGTCCATCTCATCTTCGACGCGATCGTCTTCCTCACGATCGTCGCCGCCCACCATCCGCAGGCGCTGCCGATCTTCATCGGGGTCTGACTCCGACAGGAGAACCGCCCTGTCCGGGAAGTTCCGGACAGGGCGGTTCCCTGCGGTCTGGTCACCCGCGGTGACGGGTGTCAGACATACGGGTGTCAGAGGCGGATCAGCGCACGCCCTTGAGCATCTTGAGCATCGGCTTCGTCAGCGTCAGCGCGAGGAGCCCGAGGACGATCGAGGTGCCGCCGATCGACGTCCAGTACGGGGTCTGGTTCGCCGGATCGAAGTAGCCGCCGAGCACACCCGAGAGTGCGGTTCCCACACCGGAGGCGAGGAAGAACACGGCGATCATCTGCGACTGGAACACCTTCGGGGCGACCTTCGTCGAGAACGACAGGCCGACCGGGGAGATGAGCAGCTCGCCGAAGACGAAGATGGCGAGGATGAGGCAGACCCACAGCAGCGGCGTCGAGTTCGCCGGCGCGGTCGCATACGGCAGGAACATGAGGAATCCGAGGCCGATGAAGACGAGCGAGAGGCCCGCCTTGACCGGGGTCGAGATCTGCTTGGGACCGAGCTTCATCCACATCGTCGCGAACAGCGGCGCGAAGATGATGACGAACGCGGCGGGGATGAGCTGGATCCAGTTGATCGGCATCTCCCACCCGAAGATCGACCGGTTGAGCTGACCGTCGGAGTAGACGGTGAGGACACCGAAGATCTGCTGGTACATCGACCAGAAGACGACGCTCGTGATGAAGAACGGAATGAACGCGAGCACCCGGGAGCGTTCGGTGGCGTTCGTCTGCGGCGAGGTGTACATGACGATGAAGTAGCACGCTGCGGCTGCCGCGGAGATGCCGGCGATCCACCAGTCGAGGTTCTCGGGGTTGACGAGACCGGTCATCCACAGCACGGTGGCGAGGACGACGACGGCGACGACCGCGACGATGAAGAGGTAGAGCTTCGACTTCGGCAGCGGGTTGACCGCGGTGCGCGATTCGGCGGGCAGCTTCTTCCGGCCGCTGCCGTAGATGACGAGGCCGAGCGCCATGCCGACGGCGGCGGCGCCGAAGCCGTAGTGGAAGCCGATGTTCTGCTGGAGCAGACCGGTGATGAGCGGGCCGAAGAGGGCTCCGATGTTGACGCCCATGTAGAAGATCGTGAAGCCCGCGTCGCGGCGGGGATCCTTCTCCTCGTAGAGCTCACCGACGAGCGCGGAGGCGTTGGCCTTGAGGCCGCCGGACCCGAGGGCCACGAGGATGAGGCCGGCGGCGACTCCGCCGAATCCCGGCACGAGCGCCAGCGCGATGTGGCCGGCCATGATGATGATCGCCGAGTAGAAGAGGACCTTCTCCGCGCCGAGGATGCGGTCGGCGACCCAGGCGCCGAGGATGGTGGCGAGGAAGACGGCACCGCCGTAGGCGCCGACGATCCCGACCGCTGTGGCCTGCGGGAGTCCGAGTCCGCCGTCTGTGACCTGGAAGTACAGGTAGAGGGCGAGGATGCCGTTCATGCCGTAGTAGGAGAAGCGCTCCCACAGTTCGAGGCTGAAGAGCTGGAAGAGCGGAAGCGGGTGTCCGAAGAACCGCGTATCGCTCTTGACGACCTCGGTCGTCGAGGTGCTGGTAGACATATCGTGCTTTCCGTTGTGTCGTGCGATCGCGCGATGTAGGAGCGCGAACAACCGGTTACTCTACTCCCACGACATGGCACACAGCACATTTTCGGTGGAATGGGAAGAGGTGTCCCAGATCGCGGAATCTACGTGTGAACCACGTCTCGTTTCCGCTGGCGGAAGCGCACGAGGACGTTGAGGAGGGCGGCGAGGACGACGACGATCGCGGCCCCGATCGGAACGGCGATGGCCGTGGACGTCCCGACCTCCTCGGCGAGGATGCCGCCGAGCGCCGAGGCCACGGACTGTCCGACGATGATCGCCGATCCCGCCATCGACATCACGGTGGCCGAGCGTCCGCGGGGGCTGCGTTCGGCGGCGAGGCTGAAGAGGGTGACGAGCGACGGCCCGATCGCCGTGCCCATGAGGAGGAGCCCGATGACGACCCCGGGCATCGCAGAGGCGGTCGCGAGCACGATGGTGCCGGCGAGCAGCAGCGGGGCGAAGCACAGCAGCCTCGCCCAGAGGGCGAAGCGCGGGGAGAAGAGGGCGACGGAGATCGCGAGGATCGCCGAGCCGATGCCGAGGACACCGTAGACGAGCCCGGCCTGTTCGGGGTGGCCGAGGTCATTCATCAGCGAGGTCAGGGCCGTCAGCGTCGAACCGAAGACGAGCCCGATGCCGAAGACGCCGAGGACGACGACGAAGATCCGTCCGGTGAAGAGGTCGCGCACCGGTCCCTTGACGACGGCGGCGGCTGCGCCCGACGTCGCGATGCGACCGCTGCGGTGGAGGGCGAAGGCGGTGACGAAGATGAGCGTCATGGCGACGGCACCGATGATCGGGGCGACGGGTGAGAACCATGTGGCGAGCAGCCCGACGATGAAGGGGCCGAAGACGAAGACGACCTCGTCGGCGGCGGACTCGTAGGCCATCGTGCCGTTGAGCACCTTCGACTGCCGGGTGCCGGGCAGCACTGAGAGGATGACGTCGACGAGGCGGGAGCGCGACATCGGGGAGACCTGCGGGGCGCTCGCTCCGATGAGGAAGGACGCGAGGAGGACGACGACGTCGGGCAGCGGGGAGAAGACGACCCAGGCGAGGAAGAGCAGAGCCGCGCTGTTGATCGCCCCGACGACGAGGAGGACGGGACGCTGTCCCCAGCGGTCGGCGGCGGCGCCGATGAAGGAGCCGAAGATCGCCGTGCCGAGCCCGACCATCGCGGAGTTGAGGCCGCCGAGGCTGAGCGAGTCGCGGCCGGCGACGACGAGCGTGAGGACGCCGACGACGACCATCGCATAGGGCATGCGGGCGAGGAAGGCAATGGGGAAATAGCTGAGACCGACGGCGCGGAGCAGGCCGGGTTCGGCGGTCGGGGGCTCGGTGTGCGGTGTCCTCTGATCGGGGTGCTGCATGGCGTTCTTCGTTTCTGCCTCGCAATGCGCTGCGAGGATTCGGTGCCGCCGTGGTGAACTGCTCTGCACTCGGTAGATGCACATCGGTGGGATGGGAACTCTGCCCCCAGCCTACCTGCCGAGCGCCCGCGCCAGGCGGTGTCATCGGTCACGATCGCATCAGGCACCCTGTCTCATCGGCACAGGTCAGGGATCAGCGGACGGGGTCGCGGACACGGCTTTCCCATCCCTGACTCAGTGGACCCGCAGACGGGAGTGAAAGGATATGACCATGAACTTCCTCTTCCGAGTCGGCATCAACGCCTTCGCCATCTGGGTGGCCGTGTGGCTGCTGCCCGGCGTGAGCATCGCCGGCAATGAGCTCATCGAGGAACAGGTCGGTCCGGTCTTCGCGATGGTCGTCTCCTACCTCGTCATCGGTCTGATCTTCGGGTTGGCCAATGCCTTCATCAAACCGATCATCAGCGTGCTGTCGGCACCGATCACCTGTCTGACGCTCGGTCTGTTCTCGATCGTCATCAACGCCGCGATGCTCGCGCTGACGAGCTGGCTGAGCGGGTTCACGCCGTTCGTCTTCACGATCGACTCGTTCTTCTTCCAGGCGATCCTCGCCGCGATCATCGTCTCCGTGGTCTCCGCGCTGCTCGGCTGGCTCGCCCCGGAGCGCTCGTACGACCGGGACTGACCTCGCACGCCCGGGACTGACACGGCCCCCGCCGGAATGCCCGTGTCGTTCTCTACGGCATGTAGACTGATGGCTGATCATCGCCGTATCGCCGCAAGTCTCGGAGGAGAACATGTCCAACCCCGCCGCGCAGAGAACGCAGAACTCCGCGAACTTCGCTGACGTCGTCGTCTTCGTCGTCTGCTTCGCGCTCTTCATCTTCTCGATCTACCTCTTCGGCGCGGCGTTCTCCTCCCCCGCCGGCACCGAGTTCTGGGTGTTCTGGGCCGGCCTCGTCGTCGCCTCGATCGCCTTCATGCTGCCGATGATCTACCACGCGATCGTCGATCGTCGCTCCTGATCCTCATGTCGGGTCACCGCTGACCTGAGACATCGCTGACCGCGTCGCAGAGCATCTGCGGCGCGGTCAGTCGCGTGTGC
>NZ_BAAAMB010000002.1:24749-56620 GCF_039528855.1 Brevibacterium sanguinis
TAGTGGACGAGGTGCCCCACCCCGGAGAGTTCGACGAACCTGACGTCGTCGAGTCCGCGCACGACGGAGCGCGTGACGTCGATCGGGGCGATCGCATCCCGGTCCCCCGCGATGACGAGGAGGGGCATCGTCAGGTCGGGGGCCACCTCGGTGACGGTGTGGGCGACGGACACGTCGAAGGCCTGCGCGAGGGAGCGCCGGTCGCTGAAGGTCGAGAAGTAGCGGGCGTGCTGGTCGTGGATGTAGCGGCGCAGCCCGGGATCCTTCGTCGTCGCCATCACCTCGCTCATCAGCCGGACGATGACGGGACTCGAGAGCAGGGCCCGGCCGGGTCGCTCCGGCAGGCGGGCGCCGAGTTCGTAGTAGACCCGGGTCAGTGCCGTGAGGACGCGTGCCGAGCCCTCGAGGGCGGGCGTGGTGATCGGGTTGATGAGGACGAGTTCGGGCATCGCGGCAGGATCGTCTGCGGCGAGGTGCGAGACGAGGATCGACCCGAAGGAGTGGCCGACGAGGATCGGCACGGCCTCCCACTGAGCGGTCACCTCGGCGATGAGCAGGCGGAGATGATCGAGGTAGGCGGCCAGACTCAGACCGCCGGTCAGGGGCGCCGCCTCACCGAAGCCCGGCAGGTCGGGGACGATGACGGTGCGATCGCGCATCGCGTGGGCGATCCGGTCGAGACCGTGGTGGTCGCCCCGGAAGCCGTGGATCATGAGCACCGGTCGCCCGGGCCTGCGTCCGGGGTGGACCCACACCGGGGTGGGATGCCCGGCGACGCTGAGGTCGCGGCGCTCTGGCTCCCCCACGCTCAGCTGTCGTCGGCCGCGGTGGCCGCCTCGGCGGTGTCGGAGGCCTCCGCAGGGGCGGCGCCGGACAGGGTGCGACGCGGGATGACGACGACGGGCACCGGGAGCACGCGCAGGAGGCGGCGGGCCCGGGCACCGATGAACACGCGCCCGTGACCGAGCCGGCTCGAGCCGATGAAGGCGAGCTCACCGGAGATCCATTCGACGCTCTCGGCGGCCTCCTCGATGTCGGCGCCGGCCTCCGAGACGACGGTGGCCCGGCCGGAGGCGAAGAGGTCGGAGGCGCGACCGGCGAGCATCGCTCCGCCGAACTCCTCGGCGAACTCGGTGACCTCAGCGACCTCGTCCTCGGCCATGCCGTCGTTCTCGATGAGCGCGAGCAGACGGAGGGGCACGTCGAAGGCGGTTGCGGCTTCGATCGCCGACCCGACGAGGGCGGCAGCACCGGGACGGGCGCCGAAGAGCGCAGTAATGCGCGAGACCGGGCCGATGTCCGAGCGCCCGGCCGGGGCGAGGACGACGGGGACCTCGGAGGAGTGGAGCAGCGAGGTGGCGACCGTGCCGATGCGGAACTGGCGCATGAGCGTCGTCGCACGCGCACCGATGACGATGGCGACGGCGTCCTCGTCGGAGGCGACCTCCATGAGTCCCTTCGACTCGTTCGTCGCGGTGTGGATGACACCGCGGGCGGCGATGTCGTCGGGGATGAGCGCGAGGGCCTCCTCGAGCCAGTCGTCGAGCTGCTGGGCGACGATTCCCGTCCCGTCCTTGGGGATCGACCCGGCAGCGTGGAACGTCGAGGTCTCCGGCCGGATGATCGTGACGACGAGTTCGACGGCGACGGAGCGGGCGATCGAGATCGCCAGGGAGATGGCGTCGCGTCCGCGGTCGGTGGCGATGTAGCCGACGACGAGGCGCGGCAGAGAGGCAGCGGATTCTGACATGGAGGACTCCTGGCTGGTAGCGGTTCTCTCAGCGATTCTACGTGGGCGCAGGCGGTCCGCGCTGGGCATTCCGCACATGGTGACATGTGGGTCTGCGCACAATGCCGACGCCACGGGAAATGACCGGCGGAGAGATAAAGTTCAGCAATTCTGACCAGAAGTCCCACAACACTGTAAGACTGTGATAACTTCGTGAGTGCAATTACGGATTCGCAACCATAAACAATTGCATTGTTCCCCATGAGCACTGACGCCGCTCATCGACGATCCACGACCATGAAAGGAGTGCAGCTGAGATGAATATCTTCGACATCTTCCACCCCGTCTTTCCGGACTCCGACATCCGTCCGACGACGCTCGCTGCCTGCTCGGTCGGCGGACTGGGACTCGACGGCTGATCCTTCCAGCCTGACTCGTCTTCTTCCGCCGGCACTCTGAACGCCGGCGATTCCACTGCGCCTCGCGCATCGAACGCCCCCGTGGCCCTCACACCCGGA
Organism: Brevibacterium sanguinis; assembly: GCF_039528855.1. Classification (NCBI taxonomy): domain Bacteria; kingdom Bacillati; phylum Actinomycetota; class Actinomycetes; order Micrococcales; family Brevibacteriaceae; genus Brevibacterium; species Brevibacterium sanguinis. Next base: position 26,997 of record NZ_BAAAMB010000002.1, read on the forward strand.
CTGTGATCCTCACGTCCTCCCTGTGATCGTCACGCGGCACGGTGCCGGTGTCTCGGAATTCTGTTCAGCGAGCATTTCACCTCATTGCTTCTCGTGCATTGCCGCACGGTCGAACCAGTGAGTTTCACTCAACACTCTTCTGGGGATTCCCCCTGCCCGAAAACAATTGAGGACTAATCGTGTCGACAACATTTGCATTCACCTTTCCCAGACGGGTCGCCCTGTCCGCGGGTCTGCGCCTGGTCCGGTGGGCTCGGCGTCCGCACGTCGCGTCAGCCGCGGTCACGCAGCGCGACGTCGACCGTCGCATCGCCGAGGTCAGCAGACTGGCCGCCCGGGAGGAACTGGCCCGGCGCCGCGAACGCGACATCGCGCGCTACCTCTGGCACGTCCGCCCGTTCGTCTGAGCGGTCCCGGGCCCGCGGCAGGTCGGACCCTGGTCGCGGGCCCGGTGTCACAGCCTGCCATCGGCGTCACCAGCGCCTTTCCGCGGGATGTGCCGAGCGTCACGCACCGCCGATTTGGCGCACAGCCCGCGCCTGAGTAATATTGATCAGGCAAGCGGGGGTATGGCGCAGTTGGTAGCGCGTCTCCATGGCATGGAGAAGGTCAGGGGTTCGAATCCCCTTACCTCCACCGCTGTGATGTGTCGCGACATCGTTCCTACGATGTCGCGGCACATTTCTCTTTTCTGACCCGGGTATGTCTCACGGCATCGTTCCGGTCTCAGCCGTGGCTGATAGTTCTTCTGCGCATCGATGAGGTGTTCGACGATGATCTCACCAGCCCTGCGGTCGATGACCATCGTCTTCGCTCCGTGGATGAGGAGGATGACTCGGGTCCCGGCGTGGGCGCGACCGATCCCTAAGTACCACAGTCTGCCGGCGTAGCGGACTGAGACCTTCCCGTCGCGGTCGACGCGGTCATAGCGGATGCGCCAGACCTGGGAGTCGACCTCGATGACGGGTTCGGCTTTCGGGGTCGCGAAATACACCTCGGCGGGAGTGGACCGCCCGATCGCCCGGTGGGGTCTTAGCGTGTTGTAGACGTGGGTGAAGCGCTGCAGTTGAGTGTTCAGGTCGGCGAGGGTCTCGGCGGGTCCGGCCGCGGCCAGCCAGCGTTTGAGGGTCTGGTGGAAGCGTTCGATCTTGCCCTGCGTCGTCGGATGGTTCGGTGCCCCGTTGCGTTGGTCGATGTGCAGATCGGCCAGGAGCTGTTCGAACCCGTTGGGCTGCCGGGCCCGTCCGTCCTTTCCCTGCGCGAACCGGGTCGTGTAGACCATCCCGTTGTCGGTCAGTGTCGCCGCTGGCAGCCCGTGCTCGTCCATCGTGGTGATGAAGGTGTCGATGACGATGGGTCCGGTGACTCTCGGGTGGGCGCTGGTGTGGAGGAGTGTGCGGGAGTGGTCATCGAGCCAGGAGATGATCTCGACATCGGTGCCATCGGCCAGGGGCCAATGGGTGAAGTCGGATTGCCAGCATTCGTTAGGGGCCGCGGCTTGAAAGCGGTGCCAGGAGGAGCGGGGGCGTTTCTGGGGTTGGGCGGTGATCTGGTTGTGGCGTTTGAGGATCCGCCAGATCGTGGACACGCTGGGGCGGGTCTGTGGGGGCAGGTGGTCCCAGATGGGACTGCTGAAGGTTTGGTTGACTCCGGGGTTTATGCCGCCAGGGCCAAGACCTCAGTACGAGGCAAGCCGCTGACTGACCGCGAGTTGCGTTTGTAGTGGCGGCAACGTCGAGCGGCGATGCTGCTGGAGCCGATGGCTTGCGCTTGCCAGGCTGGGCCGGCATGTCGGCGCTGAATCTCGCGGTTGAGCGGCCCTGCCGCGATAGACTCAGCCCTAAACGATCGAACCAGCACGCGGTCGGCGATGTGCGCATGACCTCGAAGGAGAGAACCGATGAACGAAGTTTGCAACTATCGGGTTCGATCCTGAAGTTATCAGCTGATCGATATGACAAGCACCGGCTCAGTACCCGAGACCATTCTCGAACTCGTAGTTGAGCACACTGACGAGTTGTTGCCAACCTCTGTGTTTTGTGCAGGCTTCGAGGATGGAGCATGGCGTTCAGAGGACTTGAGCTACGATCTCATCGCTTGGGCAGCTGACTGGATTCTTCCCCCGGAAGAGCTAAGCGGGTATAACCACGCGAATGGCGTCGCTCTGCTCGGAAAAGCATTGAGTCGGGTGTACAAGACAATCGACTACGAGAAGCGAGGTGAGATTGGTGAGTTGCTTCTCCACATTATCCTGCGGAAGTTCTTCCTAAGTTCGAGACTGATTTCGAGAATCTATTTCAAGGATGCCGCGAACGATACAGTAAAAGGTTTCGACTGTGCCCACATTGTCGAGTCGTCTGACGGCTCCGAGATTGAGCTTTGGCTTGGGGAGTCCAAGCTCTATCAAGACAGTTACAGTGCAGCGACGGCAATCTATGACGAACTTAAGCTGCACCTGAGTCGGGACTATCTAAAGTACGAGTTCGCGGCCATTTCTGACAAGATTCCTCAAGATCATCCACAGCGGCAGAAGCTAACAAAACTCCTTGCGCGCGAAACATCTTTGGATCAAACCTTCAAGAGTGTCGTTGTCCCAATCTTCATTTCGTACGACAGCAACGCGGCGGGCAGCCATTTGGAGAGCACGGAAAAGTATATTTCTGACCTCCAAGCGGAAGTGCTAGCCAACTGGGACAGCCTGAGTGGGAGATATGGAAAGTGGACGCTTCCACGGAAAATCCGAGCGCACGTAATTTACTTTCCGATGAGTACTAAAGCTGCACTCACATCCGCATTCGATGGAAGGCTAAAGGCGTGGCAGTCAACTACCAAGATTTAGTCGACCGTCTACACGAAACAACTGAGGAGCCTTTCCACCTGATCGCGGATATCGCCTCATTCACCGCGTTGCATGGTGTCGGAGGCGAGAGTACTGAACTGGTCATACGTGCGCTGGAGTACTTCGATCGCGACGGGGATTATGGCGAGATGCTGCGGAGCCTGATGATCCAGCACGGGCTTTACCCCTACATCGTCGGCCATGAGGGTGGAGTCGCGCTCAGGGACGCGGTCGTGATGGAGATGAATCGGCCGAATGCTACTCAGGAGACGATTTTCCATCGCATCCAATCCCAGGTCTTCCATCGGCTAGTCGAGGGGGAGAATGTTATTCTCTCGGCTCCGACGAGCTTTGGGAAAAGCGTAGTAGTTGATGCGCTAATCGAGACTGGGAACTACAGTAATGTTGTCGTAATCGTTCCTACCATTGCGCTCCTGGATGAGACTCGACGCAGATTGTCTCGTTACGTCGGATACAAGATTATTACGCATCCAAATCAGGAATTCGGGGAGCGAAACATCTGTGTAATGACGCAGGAGAGACTTCTCGCAGTCCCTGTCCTTCCCAGCATCGACCTATTCTTCATCGACGAGTTCTATAAGCTTGCCGATGAGAAGGACGGTCTCTTGGATCAAAGATCTTCAATTCTCAACCAAGCTTTTCTAAGACTCGCCCGAACAGGAGCTCAGTTCTACTTTGCCGGTCCGGTCGTTGAAGGGTTGTCGGAACTGCTGCCTGAGAATTTTCGAGCTTCGTTCATTCGTACTAACTTCTCAACTGTCGCTGCCGACACTATACGGCTTGATGCCTCCAATGATGCCGAGCGCATTGCACGTACGGTGGAGCTGGTTGGTGTTGCGTGTGAACCGACCCTTGTCTACTGCCAATCACCCCAAAAGACGCGCAAGGTTCTTGAGGAACTCATCTCTGTTAGAAGCGAAAGAGCGCAGGATTCGCCGGGGTTGCCTGACGCGGCATCATGGATAGAGGAGAACTACCACCCTGATTGGATAGTGGCGAAAGCGCTTCGCCTCGGAATTGGAGTACATCACGGTAGGTTGCCTCGGTGGCTGGCTCAGCGCGTTGTCCAAGGATTTGAGTCGGGCGATCTCGATGTGTTGGTTTGTACCAACTCCCTTATAGAGGGCGTCAATACGCGCGCCAAGCGCATCATTATCCTCGATCGAAACATCGCGAACAGAGCCTATAATTACTTCACTTTTGCCAACATTAAAGGGCGCGTCGGACGCATGTTCAAACACTTCGTCGGGCAGATTTATCTCTTCCACGACGAGCCGCGCCGTGAACTACCCAATATTGATATTCCGGGGGTAACGCAGAGCGACTCTGCTCCGGGTTCGCTTCTCGTGCAGATCGAGGAAGACGACTGGAGCGAACAGACAAGAGAACGCCTGACGCCCGTACTGGAGGATGCAGGGCTCGGAATGGCAGTTCTGCGACAGGTCAGGGGTGTAGAACCAGAGTCGGTAGCCCAGCTCGCCAACCACTTGAGAGCGCTTCCAGTAGCCAGACTTCGGGGCCTTCAGTGGTCCACGTTGTATCCCAATTGGCAGGAACTGAGTCTCGCCTGTCAACTGATTTGGGACTTCATAGCGCCGGACTACCACGTAGGTCACGGAGCTTACAGTGCGAGCCAGCTTGCATTCAGAATCAACCAGGCGGCACTTGCTGAGGGCCGCATGAAAGATATCCTTGTGAGCTTCGTGGATGACTCAAATGATGGCCGCGGAACGGTAGACGACCGCATTGAGGCAGCGTTTGATTTCGTAAGGTACTGGCTCGACCACAACTTTCCTGCGTCCCTGCGCGCACTAGGTGTGATCTCCGGCGCAGTTTTAAGCGAGCGGGGTCTGGATGCTGGGTCTTTTGACGGTTTCGCTGCCCGAGTGGAAAGTATGTTCTCTGCGCCTCACCTCGCAACTATCGAGGAATATGGCCTCCCTCTTGAGGTGTCGCGACAGCTTCTTCGAAATGTTGGTGGCGCTCGGACGCTAGACGAGATGTTGAGTGCCATCGCCTCAGTCGCAACGCGAGACGTTTCGTCCTTGTCGGTCTTTGAGCGGTCACTGCTAGATGACTTCGTAGCGTCACTGTAACTGCGCGCTCCCTTGTCGGCAGCTCGGTACGGTCAAGCCACGGCTCTACGAATGTCCCTTGTGTGCGTCCAAACCGTCATCCGGTGGATGCCGAACCACCGACAGATGGAGACCACGCTCTCGCCGTTCGCACGGGCAGTTCGGATAGCGTCCACTTGAGTCTCTGTCAGGGGTGTTCTAGCTCGTCTCCTAGGGTTTGCTACGACTCCGGGCTCGTTCTCTGCGGCACCCGGCGGCTCGTCGCGAAGACCGAGTTTCGCCTGTTCCCACGCGGTGTCTCGCCGCTCGAACATCTGCCAGGAGTTCGGTTTGAGTCCACCCGCGTCCACCGCAAGGCGAAGGCCCCGGACGAATGAGTCCGGGGCCTTCGTCGTATGCCGCCTCAGCGTGGTATCTCGCTCGATCAAGGGGCAGTGCGGATGCGGGGCCGGGCACGCGCCCGTATCCGCGCTCCCGCTTGATCGACGCGAAGAAGGCGAGATCGGCCGCCCGTGGCGATGTTCAGGGTCGGCTGAGCGCTGCACCGTGCTCGAGGTCGAGCAGCGTCTGCTTCCTCTCCTCGCCCCACGCATATCCGGTGAGCGCACCGCCGGCGCCGATGACCCGGTGGCAGGGGACGATGATGCTGATCGGGTTCTTCCCGTTGGCCGCCCCGACGGCACGCGCCGCGGTCGGGCGCTCGATCCATCCCGCGAGTTCGCCGTAGCCGGCGGTCTGACCGAAGGGAATCGTCGTCAGGGCCTCCCATACCTGCAGCTGGAAGTCGGTGCCGAGGGGGGCCAGCGGCAGGGTGAACTCTGTCCGCTCCCCCGCGAAGTACTCCCCCAGCTGCGCTCGCGTCGCGACGAGGACGTCGAGGTCGGGATCCTCAACCGGATCGGCGCCGGTGCGCACCGCGAGGCGGTCGAGGACCTCGGCGAATCCGTCGAGGTAGGCACCGGTGAGGCTGGTCCCGTCCGAGGTGAGCAGGATCTGCCCGACGGGTGAGTCGATGATCGAGTAGATGAGGACGTCGGTCCTCGGAGTCGTGAAGGTCATGGTCGTTCCTCTCAGTGGGATGGATGGTGTGGTCGACGGTGCCCTGCCGTCATGGCAGCGGGGTCGTCTGCGGTGAGGACTGCTCTGCGGTCAGGGACCCGGCGCGACTGATCGGGCGTGGAGGGCCCAGAGCAGATGGGTGAGATACGACCGCCACGGACGGGCCCGGTCGAGGTCGGGCAGCCCCCGCGCTCCGGCGTCGGCGGTGAGATCCTCGAGCGCCTTCCGCACCCCGAGGTCGGAGCCGAGGAGGACATCGGGATCGCCGAGGGCGCGCATCCGGATGTAGCCGACGCTCCACGGCCCGACGCCGGGCAGCGCGAGCAGTCTTGCCGCGGCCTCCTCCCGGTCGCAGCCGGGACCGAGGTCGATGTCGCGCCGTGCGAGCGCCTCGGCGAGGGTGCGCAGTGTGGCGATGCGCTTGGCCGGCAGCGCCCACGCGTCATCGGGCAGCTCCGCGATCGCCTCGGCGCTCGGGAACACCCGATCGACGGCACCCGTGCGCATCTCGGTGGGAAGCATCTCACCGGTGGACTCGACGAGGCGGGTGAGATGGGTCTGGGCGGCGCGGATCGAGATCTGCTGGCCGAGCACGGTGCGGACGGAGAGCTCGACCGGATCGCCGTGCCCCGGTGAGCGGATTCCCGGCACGAGGGCGGCAAGGTCGCTCAGCCCCGCCTCGGCGAGGGTCCCGTGGACGGCGGCGGGATCCGCGTCGAGATCGAGGATTCGGCGTGCCCGCGCCACTGCCGCCCCGAGGTCGCGGGTGTCGGCGAGGTGGAGGCGGCAGCTGACGAAGGCCCCGGTCCCGGCGGCGAGCGAGATCACGGCGGGCCCGTGGGCGAGTCGCAGCGACCGGGTGTAGCGCCCGTCCCCGACCTCTTCGATGCCCGGCACGCTACGGGCGGCGAGATAGGCGACGAGATGGTCGAAGTCGAACGGGGACCGGTACGCGAGCCGGACGACGAGGTCGTCGCCGCGCGGCACCCGCGAACCGGTGCGCAGCCGCCCGGGGGCCAGACCGTACGTGTCCCTGAACGTGTCGTTGAACTGACGGATGCTCGAGAATCCCGAGGCGAAGGCGATCTCGCTCATCGTCAGCGTCGTCGATTCGACGAGGGTGCGCGCGGTGCGGACCCGCTCGCTGCGGGCCAGCGCCAAGGGCCCGGCCCCGAGTTCGGCGTGGAGGACCCGGCCGAGCTGGCGGCTGCTGTAGCCGAGTGCCGCGGCCAGTCCCGAGACGCCCGACCGGTCGACGAGGCCGTCGCGGATGAGCCGCACCGCGCGTGCGCTGACATCGGCGCGGACATCCCAGTCGGGGGACCCGGGACTGACATCGGGTCGGCACCGCTTGCACGCCCGATAGCCGGCCTCGACGGCAGCGGCAGCGGTGGGATAGAACGTGACGTTCTCCCGCATCGGCGTGCGCGCCGGGCACGAGGGGCGGCAGAAGATCCGCGTCGTCGACACGGCGGTGAAGAACATGCCGTCGAAGCGCCGGTCGCGGCCGGCGACTGCCTGATAGCACTGATCCGTGGAGAGCATATGACCATTCTGCTCCCCTGCACGGTACGGTGCTAGCGGTTTTCGGACATCGCAGTGCGGGGAACGATCCGCGGCACGAGCCACACGAGGGCGACCATCGTGACGAGTTCGATGAGTGTCTGGGTGACGACGGCCGCGGTGCCCAGGCCGTCCGGATCGACAGCGCGGACGAGAGGCAGCATGACGAGCGAGTTCCTCGTCACTCCGGTGAAGATCAGGGCCCGCCGCTCCCCCGGCCCGGACAGACTCGTCCGGCCGACGAGCCAGCCGATGCCCGTCATCACCACGGCGAAGACGATGAAGGAAAGGGCCGCGGGACCGAGGTCGGAGAGATGGGGAAGGACGACGGCCGCCTCGGCGGCGGCGACGATCGCAAGGGTGAGGAGCATGAGCGGCGTCATCGCCGCGGTCGCTCCCGTGAGCACGCGCGCGGCCCCGGCCGACCGGGCTGCCGCGACCTGGAGGAGCGCCGCGGCGAGGAGCGGGACGATGATGAAGACGACGAGCGCCCAGAGGAAGGGGCCGGGGGTGAGGGCCGCGGTCGCGTCCTCGCCGAGGATGACCCGCAGCCACACCGGGAGCAGGAGGATCTGGGCGAGCATGAGGACGGGGGTGAGCGCGAGCAGCCTGTCCGCGGCCCCGCCGGCCAGCCCGGTGAAGACGATGACGTAGTCGATGCACGGGGTGAGCAGGACGATGAGCACCGGGACGACGACGGGGCCCGGCAGGGGCACAGCGAGGTGGATTCCCGCGACGACGAGAGGGACGACGAGGAAGTTGAGTCCGAGGACCGTGAGCGCGAAGCGCGGCCTTCCGAATGCGCGTGCCGCCCCGGGCAGCGGGATGGTGGCGAACGTCGAGAAGAGCAGCAAAACGAGCACTGGGGTGACGAGCTGTCCGGCGAGGTCCCCGGCACCGGGGATGAGGATGCCGGCGATGATGCCGACGGCCACGGCACCGAGGCAGCCGAGCGTCTGCCAGCCGGTCACGCGACGATCCGCGCACGTTCGTCGGGGAGGGGACCGGGCATCCGCAGGGCGTCCTCCCACGCCGCGGCCAGGCGCGGGGCGACCTCGGCCAGTTCCGCCTCGGCGACGGTGTAGGGCAGGCGGATCCACCGGTCGAGTCCGCCGATCGGGGCGAAGTTCGGACCCGATGCCAGGGTGACGCCGTGCGCCCGGGCGGCGGAGACGAGCGCCCCGGAGCGCTCCTCGGGGAGCCGCGCCCACAGCGCCATGCCGCCGTCGGGCACGGCGACCTGCCAACTCGGAAGGTGGGTGCGCACGTCGGCGACGAGGCGGTCACGGGCCGCGGCGAGCCGGGCTCGCATCTGCGCGACGAGCTCATCGTGGTTGCGCAGCAGTTCGACGGCGACGAGCTGCTCGAGGACGGGCGCCCCCAGGTCGAGGGTGAGGCGGACGGCGGCGGCTTCCTCCATCCGGGCGGCCGGCACCCGCATCCAGCCGACCCGCAGTCCGCCCCAGAAGATCTTGCTCGTGCTCCCCACGGCGATCGAATCGGGGGCGAACACCGACAGCGGCGTCTGTCCCGGCGTGCCGTTGAGGCCGAGCTCGACAAGCGACTCGTCGACGACGGGAACGACTCCGGATCTCCCGAGCTCCGCAGCCAGCGCTGCGCGGTCGGCATCGGGCAGGAGCGCCCCGGTGGGATTGTGGAAGTCGGGGATGAGGTAGGCGGCGCGCACGCGGTTCTCGCGCATCGTCTGTCCCATCGCCCTGACGTCCCAGCGGTGGCGGCCGTCGTCGTCGACCTCGAGCGGGTAGGCGACGATGCGGGCACCGGCGCCCTCGATCGTCGCGATCGCGTTCGGGTAGCTCGGGCTCTCGACGAGGACGCCGCCGGACCCGCCGAGCAGGGCGCGGATGCCGATCGCCGCGCCGCCCAGGGCGCCGGAGGTGATGAGGATGTCGTCGGGGCGGGTCGGCAGCCCGCGCTGCGTGTAGCGGTCGGCGACGAGTTCGCGCAGCGCCGGGATGCCCGAGGGATAGTAGCCGGTGCCCGGCAGATACGCGTGGACCTGCGAGACCGCGCGCTCATAGGCGTCGACGAGCCCGAGCGGTGCGACCGTGGCCGTGCACGTGAGATCGATCGAGCCCGCCGTCGGCTCCGTCGGGGAGAGCAGGTGGTCGATGCGACCGCCGGGCACCTCGGGAAGCTCGACGAGGCTGCCCGACCCCCGCCGCGTGCGGACGAACCCGAGTTCCCGCAGCCGGGCGTACGCCCGCGACGACGTCGTCCGGGACAGGTCGAGGGCGGTCGCGAGTTCGCGTTCGCTCGGCAGGCGGACGCCGACGGGGATGCGGCCATCGGAGACCGCGTGGGCGATCGCCCCGGCAAGCGACTCATAGGCCGGCGGCGCGAACGGGCCGGTGCCGATGATCCGGGCCAGCCGGCGGGCTCCCATCGCAGTCGTCATGGAACCACTTTGTCGCAATTGGCTATTTTCCGCAATGCCAATTCGCGTCATCATGGTCAGACACCGCACTCCCGTGCGGTCCTCCGCCGAAGACCGACCGAAAGTCCACGCCATGGCCTCGACTCCCCCACCGCGCCGCGAACTCGCCAACGTCGGACCGCTCCAGCAGCTGTCCGGAGGACGGCTCCCCCGCCGTCTCGTCCAGCTGCTCGTCGGCCTCTACCTCTACGGTGCGTCGATGGCGATGGTCGTCGTCGCCGGCCTCGGCATGATCCCGTGGGACGTGCTCCATTCGGGCATCCTCAGGCATGTTCCGCTGACGTTCGGCACGATCATCACGATCACCTCGGTGCTCGTCCTCCTCGCGTGGATCCCGCTCAGGCAGATGCCGGGCCTGGGCACGATGCTCAATGCCCTGCTCATCGGTCCGGCCCTCGACGTCACCCTGCTCTTCCTGCCGCGGCCCGAGGACCTGGGGTGGCGGATCGTCCTCCTCGTCTCCGGCGTCGTCCTCAACGGGGTCGCCTCGGCGATGTACATCGGCTCGCAGTTCGGTCCGGGGCCGCGCGATGGCCTGATGACGGGGCTCTCCCGGGTCACCGGACGCTCGATCCGGCTCGTGCGCACGCTCATCGAGGTCACCGTCGTCGCCGTCGGGTGGGCGCTCGGCGGGGTCATCGGGATCGGCACCGCGCTCTACGCGCTGAGCATCGGACCGATCACGCAGGCGCTCCTGCCTGTCTTCACCGTCGAGCTGCGGCCCCGCGGGACCGACCGGGCCTGATCGGGCCTGACGGCACAGGGCCCGGCACCACCGGGCCCGACAACGCCGGGCCTGACGACACTTCACCCGGAAAACGTCGACTTCACCCTGAGAACGCCGACGGCGCCGCTCTCCCTGCATCGGGAGAGCGGCGCCGTCGGATGAGGCGGGCTCACTCCATGGTGTCGAGGATGTCGACGAGGTCGTCGAAGGTCGTGAGCGGATTGACGATCGCGAACCGCGCGTTCGGACGACCGTCGTGGGAGCTGGGGACGACGAAGGCCCTCTGCTCCTCGAGCAGCTTGTCCGACCAGGCGTCGTAGTCCTCGCGCTCCCAGCCGACGCGTTCGAAGACGACCACGGAGAGCTCGGGGTCGCGCACGAGGCGGAGGTTCGGCCGCTTCTTGATCTCCGTGCTGATCTGCCGGGCGAGATCGATCGAATGGCTGATCGCGTCGCGATAGGTCTGCGCACCGTAGGTCGCGAGCGAGAACCACAGGGGCAGGCCGCGCGGGCGGCGCGTGAGCTGGATGGCGTAGTCCGAGGGACTCCACTCATCGGACTCGGTGAGGGTGTCGAGGTACTCCGCCTTCTGCGTGTGGGCGCGCCGGCCGTTGCGGGGATCGCGGTAGATGAGCGCACACGCGTCGAAGGGAGCGAAGAGCCACTTGTGCGGGTCGACGATGACGGAGTCGGCCCGTTCGACACCGGCGAACTTGTGCTTGGCGAGCGGTGAGAGCATCGCGGCGAGCCCGTACGCGCCGTCGATGTGGAGCCAGAAGTCGAAGTCGTCCTTGAGCGCGGCGATTCCGGCGATGTCGTCGATCGTCCCGAAGTTCGTCGTCCCCGAGGTGGCGACGACGGCGATGACGGCATCGCCGTGCTCCTCGAGCGCCTCCCGGACGCCCTCGGGTCGGAGGATTCCGGACTCATCGGTGGGCACGGGGGCGATGTCGACGTCCATGACGTCGGCAGCGGACTTCACCGAGGAGTGCGCCTCGGCGCTGCAGACGATGACCCACCGGCCCGGTCGCGTGTCGCCGAGTTTCGCCTTCTGCGCCTCCCGGGCCGCGACGAGCGCGGAGAGGTTGCCGATCGTGCCGCCCTGGACGAACACCCCACCGGCGGTCTTCGGGAGGCCGAACTCCGAGGCGAGCCACGACAGCACCTCGTTCTCGGCGTGGACGACTCCGGCGCCTTCGAGCCACGACCCTCCGTAGAGGGCGCTGGCGGAGACGACGAGGTCGAAGGCCACGGCGGCCTTCGTCGGGGCGCTGGGGATGAAGGAGAGGTACTTCGGGTGGTCGGTCGTGATGCACGCGGGGGCGAAGATGTGTTCGAAGATCGCGAGTGCACGGGCCGATCCGAGGCCCTCCTCGCTGATCGTCGGCCCGGCCAGCCGCGTCAGCTCGGAGTCCTTCATCGGGTGGTCGAGCGGGGTGTCGACGGCGAGGGTGCGCCGCCGTGAGTAGTCGAGCACGAGGTTGACGAGATTGCGGGTCTCATCGGAGACGACGTGCATGCGGTCGTGGGGAGTGTCGGTCATCGGGGCCTCCGAGAGAAAGTGCGGGTGTTCATTCGTCCGAGGATATCGGTTCGCCGCGGGTTTCCCGACCCCGCCCAGGCCACGGGCCGCACCGCGGAGCGGTCGGCGGCATCCGCGTGACGGTCGGCGGCATCCGCGCGGCCCGCCGATCACCAACGACGGTGACCGCTGACCACACGCTGCTCTCCCGCTGCGCCCACGCCACCGGAATCGCAAACACTGATTGATCATCATATTTCCTTGCGATTGCCGCAGACGCTGTCGTAGGCTCGAGGCATGGCCACCAGCATCGCCGCCCGCGCCCGGGAGACCGTCGCCGGCAGCGGCCTGTCCCAGCGCAGCCTCGCCCGGGCGATCGGCATCGACGAGACCAAACTGTCGAAGTCGCTCTCGGGCCGGCGCAAGTTCACCGCCGAGGAGCTCCTCGGCCTCGCGACGGCGACCGGCGTGACCGTGCGGTGGCTGCTCGGCGACGAGTCGACGGTCTCGGCGGTCCCCGCCGGACTGCGCACCGCCTCGGCGCTCGACGAGGCCGATCAGTCCTCGCCGCGCCGTCTCATCGTCGAGACCGCCTGGGACCTCTTCGCCCGCCACGGCTACGATGCCGTCCGCATCGCCGACATCGCCGAGGCCGCCGGCGTCTCGAGCGCGGCCGTGCACTACCACTTCGCCGGAAAGTCGGAGCTCTTCGACGCCACCCTCGAGTTCTCCGTCAAGCTCGCCTTCGACCGTCAGGTCGCGTGGCTCGACGAGATCGTCTCGCCGCGCCGGCGCCTCGAGCGCCTCCTCGAACTCCAGTCGCCCATCGGCCCCGACGCGCGTCGGGAATGGTCGATCTGGATTCAGACGTGGAGTCGCCTCGCCGTCGAGGACCCGGCGGAGTCCGCGTATCCCGCCGGATACGACCGGTGGTCGCGGACGGTGCGCGCCACCCTCGAAGACGGTCAGGCCAGCGGCGTCTTCCGGCCCGGCGATGCGACGGAGATGACCGACGAGCTCACCTCCGTCGTCGACGGCCTCGGCATCAAAGTCGTCACCGGAATCATGGACGTGCCGACGTTCCGTCACCGCCTCGACCGCTACCTGCGGCGAGCGATCATCACCCCCGAACCTGATGAGGAGTCATCATGAATCGCAAAGTCATTCTCACCTGTGCCGTCACCGGTGCCGGCGATACCGCGGGCAAGAGCGAGCACGTGCCCGTCACCCCGGAGGAGATCGCCGCCGACGCGATCGCCGCCGCCCGGGCCGGCGCCTCGGTCGTCCACATCCACGTCCGCGATCTCGAGACCACGCTCGGCTCCCGGGAGGTCGCCTACTACCGCGAGGTCGTCCGCCTCATCCGCGCCTCCGACGTCGACCCCGTCATCAACCTCACCGCAGGCATGGGCGGCGACCTCGTCATCGACCCCCAGGATCCGACGACGCAGATGCCGGGCACCGACCTCGTCAACGCCCTCGAGCGCCTCCCCCACGTCGAGGAGCTCCTGCCGGAGATCTGCACGCTCGACTGCGGATCCCTCAACTTCGGCGAGGGGTCGAACATCTACGTCTCGACCCCGGACATGCTGCGCGAGGGGTCGAAGAAGATCCAGACCCTGGGGGTGCGACCCGAACTCGAGATCTTCGACACCGGCAACCTGTGGTTCGCCAACGTCCTCGTCGAAGAGGGGCTCATCGACCCGCCGCCGCTCTACCAGCTGTGCATGGGCATCCCCTACGGCGCCCCCGTCGACGCCGGTCTCCTCCAGGCCATGGTCCACCTCCTGCCCAAGGGCGCGGAGTTCACCTCGTTCGCGATCGGCCGCAACCAGCTGCCGTGGGTCGCGCAGTCGGTGCTCGCCGGCGGCCACGCCCGCGTCGGCCTCGAGGACAACCTCTACATCTCCAAGGGGGTCAAGGCGACGAACGCCGGCCTGACCGACCGCGCCGTGTCGATCATCGAGGACCTCGGCGCCGAGGTGGCCACCCCCGACGAAGCCCGCGAGATCCTCGATCTGCGCGTGCAGACCGCCACCGCGATGGGAGCCGACCTGTGACCGCACCTTCCTCCTTCCCCGCCCCCGAGTCCGTGCGGACGATCACCTGCATCGGCGCGGGAACGATCGGCGGCGGCTGGGCAGCGTACTTCCTCGCCCGCGGGTACACGGTCAAGGTCTGGGACCCCGATCCCACGGCCGGTGAGCGCCTCACCCGCCTCATCGACGCCGCCTGGCCCGCCCTCGCCGAACTCGACATGGTCCCCGGTGCCGACCGCACCGCCTGGACGATCCACACCGACCTCGCCGAGGCGCTGGACGGCACCGATTTCGTCCAGGAGTCCGCGCCGGAGAACCTCGACCTCAAGCGCCGCCTCTTCGCCGACATCGACGTGCTCACCCCCGCCTCGGTGATCATCGGGTCATCGACGTCGGGGTACTCGATGACGGAGATGGCCACCGAGGTGACCCGCCCCGAGCGCTTCGTCGTCGGGCACCCGTTCAACCCGCCCTACCTCATCCCCCTCGTCGAGGTCGTCGGCGGCGAGGCCACCGACCCGGCCGCCGTGGACTGGGCCGCGGACTTCTACGCCCGCATCGGGAAGTCCGTCATCCGCATGGACCGCGAGGTCCCCGGGTTCATCGCCAACCGCCTCCAGGAGGCGCAGTGGCGCGAGGCCCTGCACATGGTCGAGACGGGCGAGGCCACCGTCGAGCAGATCGACCGGTCGATCACAGACGGTCCGGGCCTGCGCTGGCCGTTCCAGGGGCCGATGCTCACCTTCCACCTCGCCGGGGGTGAGGGCGGCATGGCCCACATGCTCGACCACTTCGGTCCCTCGCTGAAGTCTCCGTGGACGCGACTCGACGCCCCCGAGCTGACGCCTGCGCTGCGCGATGCCGTCGTCGTCGGCTGTGAGGACGAGAGTGCGGGGCGCTCGATCGCCGACCTCGTCTCCGCCCGCGATGCCGGCATCGTCGCCCTGCGCAGGCTCACCGCCGACCTCGCCTCGGGCGGGAGTGCCACTGCTGCGGCGACCCCGGCTGCGACTCAGCCTGACGCCGCCGCGACAGACGATGGCGCCGGCCCAGGCGCTGCCGACCCGGACGCGTCCGGCACCGGGCGTCGACTCAGCGAGTACCGCACCGCTGTCCGGGAGGAGTGGATCGACTACAACGGGCACCTCTCCGAGGCGTTCTACGTCCTCGTCTTCGGGTTCGCCACCGATGCGATCATGGACGAGCTCGGCCTCGATGCGGCGTATCGGGAGGCCACCGGATGCTCCCTCTACACGGTGGAGTCCCACGTCCGGTACCTCGACGAGGTCTCGCTCGGGTCGACGCTCATCGTCCGTCCGCAGCTCGTCGCCGCCGGGGCGAAGAAGCTCCATCTCGCCTACGAGATGATCGTCGACGGCCGCGTCGTCGCGACCGAGGAGATCCTCGCCCTCCACGTCGATCAGACCGCGGATGCCGTCACGGAGTTCCCCGCGGAGATCGCAGCAACGATCGCCGAGGTGGCCCGCAGCACCCCTGAATGGTCCGGTCGCCGCGTGGGCTGAGTCAGGCGAGGCTCGTCCAGCTGCCTGCCGCGGCGCGGAAGGCGGCTGGGCGCAGCTGTCCGGCGCCGGCGGGGACGGCGCCGAGCACCGGAGCGCTGTCGCCGAGGCGGCGACGGTTGTCGACGGCGACCGGAGCGGGATCGGTGGGCCACGAGCCGAGGACGATTCCGCCGATGGGAAGCCCGCGGGCCCGCAGGGCCTCACAGGTCAGTGCCGTGTGGTTGAGGGTTCCGAGGCCCGCCCGGCTGACGATGACGAATTCGACCCGGACCGCGGGATCGAGCTCGATGAGCGCGGAAGCGATGTCGGCCAGCGTGTGACCGTCGCCGAAGTCGACGAGGAGACCCCCGGCCCCCTCGACGATGACCGCGGCGGGGTCGGCCGTATCCCGACCGCACGCGAGGATCGCCTCGGCGTGGTCACGGGGCGTCGGCAGCGAGACTCCGGCCGCAACGGCGGCGGCCGCCGGTGCCATCGGCAGTCTCAGGCTCACCCCGGTCGACCAGGGGACGCCGGCGAGCGTCCCGGCGATCTCGGCGTCACCGCGGGTGACGAAGTCGGTGTAGAGGGCTTCGAGGTCGCCGCGGTGCGGGTCGTCGGCGGCGATGAGACCGGTCTGCACCGGTTTGCGGAGGTGCACCGCGACAGAGCGCTGCCGCAGTCGGACGGCGAGCGCCGCTGACACGATGGTCTTGCCGACCCCCGTGTCGGTCCCGGTGATGACGATGCAGCGCATCCTCAGCCCATCTCCGCGACGACGGCGCCGATCGCCTCGGCGGCGGTGTCGACGTCGGCCGCGGTGAGGTCGCCGCGACAGGTGATGCGCAGGCGGGAGATGCCGTCGGGAACCGAGGGCGGACGAAAGCACCCCACGGTCAGGCCCCGCTCCCGGAGTGCGTCACGCGCGGCGACGGCCGCCCGGGCCGAGGGCATCGGCACAGACGCCACGGCCCCGGCCGGCTCCTCGATTCCGAGAGCCGTCGTCAGAGCTCGCCGATTGGCGGCCAGTTGCGCCACCGGTGCCTCACCGGCGGCGATGAGCTGGATTGCGGCGGTGGCCGCGGCCGCTGCGGCCGGGGCGAGTCCGGTGTCGAAGATGAAGGTCCGGGCGGTGTTGACCAGGGCGTCCCGGACCGCGGCGGGTCCGAGGACCGCTCCGCCTTGGGCTCCCAGGGACTTGGACAGGGTCGCCGTGACGACGACGCGGTCACGGTGGTCGACCAGTGCCGCGGCCGCGCCCGCTCCCCCGCCGACGACGCCGATGCCGTGGGCTTCGTCGATGACGAGCAGGGCATCGAAGCGTGCGCAGAGCTCGAGGAGACGCGCAAGGTCCGGAGCATCGCCGAGGACCGAGTAGACGGACTCGACGACGACGATCGCCTCGGGCTGGGTGCGCTGCCGCAGGGCCTCCTCGACGGCGGTGGCGTCCCCGTGCGGGGTGCGCACGACCTCGGCCTTCGAGAGACGGCAGGCGTCGATGAGCGAGGCGTGGTTGTGGG
Source organism: Brevibacterium sanguinis (assembly GCF_039528855.1). NCBI lineage: Bacteria > Bacillati > Actinomycetota > Actinomycetes > Micrococcales > Brevibacteriaceae > Brevibacterium > Brevibacterium sanguinis. The sequence goes on from NZ_BAAAMB010000002.1 coordinate 44,322, forward strand.
CGTCGGAGACGATGAGACAGTCGGGTCCGGTCAGCGCGGTGAGCACCGCGAGGTTCGCGGCGTAGCCCGAGGAGAAGACGAGCGCCGTGTCCCGCCCGGTGAGCGCGGACAGCGCCGCTTCGGCCTCATGGTGGGCCGGGGTGGTGCCCGTGACGAGTCGTGAGGCCCGCGCGGATGTGCCCCAGCGTGCGATCGCCTCGCATCCGGCGGCGATGACGCTCGGATGGTTCGCGAGTCCGAGATAGTCGTTCGAGGCGAGATCGAGACCGTGCGGCCCGGCATCGACGCGGTCGAGCCCGGCCTCGGCACGGGCTCGCGCCTCGGCGCCGAGGCGGTCGAGGATCCGGTTCGCCTCACGCACGGGCGCGGTCACGGGCAGCCCTCCGCGGCGGCGAGCATCGCCGCACAGATCCCGGCGACGTCCTCGGTCGTCGCGATGTACGGCGGCATCGTGTAGATGTGCGTGCGGAAGGGGCGCAGCCAGACACCGTGGTCCGCGGCGATGCGGGTGACGGTGCCGACGTCGACGGGGCGATGCATCTCGAGGACGCCGATCCCACCGACGACGCGGACGTCGGCGACCCCGGGCAGCGCCGCGGCCGGTGCCAGTCCCGCAGTGAGGCCCTCCCCGATCCGGGTGACGGCTGTCGCCCACGCAGGCGTGCCGTCGGGGGTGGCAGCGAAGAGCAGATCGAGGGACGCCCGCGCCGCAGCGCAGGCCAGGGGGTTGGCCATGAATGTCGGCCCGTGCATGAGGGCACGGTGAGGTGATCCGGCGATCACCTCGGCGAGATCGCTCGCACAGAGCACCGCGGCCAGGGTCATGTACCCGCCGGTCAGCGCCTTGCCGAGGCAGAGGATGTCGGGAACGATGCCGGCCTGTTCGCAGGCGAACGCGGTTCCGGTGCGGCCGAAGCCGGTGGCGATCTCGTCGGCGATGAGCACGGCGTCGAGGTCGCGGGCACGGGCGGCGAGATGGCGGAGTGCGCGGACGTCGTACGGGCGCATCCCGCCCGCACCTTGGAAGAGGGGTTCGACGATGATGCCGGCGAGCTCGTCACCGTGGCGGTCGCAGAGCTCGTCGACGGCCGCACACCACGCGTCGATCTCGGCATCGGGGGCGCCCGGCAGCGGCGGCCGCGGGGCGAAGAGCTGTTCGGTGAGCACGGCCCGGAAGTCGGCGTGCATGCTCTCGACCGGGTCGCACACGCTCATCGCACCGGTGGTGTCGCCGTGATAGGCCCCGCGCAGGGCGAGGAAGCGTCCGCGGTCGCGGCCCTGGGCGCGCTGGTACTGGATGGCGGTCTTGAGTGCGACCTCGACCGAGACCGACCCGGAATCGGCGAGGAACACGTGGTCGAGGCCCGTCGGGGTCACGGCGACGAGGCGCTCGGCGAGGTCGACCGCCGGTTCGTGGGTGAGCCCGCCGAACATGACATGGGAGAACGACCGCAGCTGGGACTCGAGTGCCTGGTCGAGTGTGGGATTGCGGTACCCGTGGACGACCGACCACCAGGAACTCATCCCGTCGAGGGCGGTGATGCTGCGCCCGTCGCGTCCGACGAGGTCGACGCGGGGGCCGCGGGCACCGGCGACCGCGAAGTGCGAGCCATCGGCGAGGGCGCCGTAGGGATGCCAGAGCAGGCCGCGCTCGCGGTCGTGGAGACCGGCGACGGTCGTGGTCTCACGCATTGGGGGCCGCGGCCGTTCCCGCCCCGCGGCGGCGGATCGTGGGGACGACGATCCCGTCGGGCGCGGTGGAGGCCGCGGCCGTCTTCCCGCACGGCAGGCTCGAAGAGGCCGGGGAGGCCTCGGGAAGAAGAGCGGCGGTGCGGGCCGCCTTCGCCGCGCGCACCTGCTCCCGCAGTTCGGCTGCGCTGTCGGCGCCGACGATGGAGAAGCCGCCGTCGACGATCATATCGAGATCCGCCTCGGCGTCCTGGCCCTCGCTCGTGAGGTAGTCGCCGAGGAACAGGGAGTTGGCGACGTGGAGGGCGAGCGGCTGGAGAGTGCGCAGGTGCATCTCGCGACCGCCGGCGATGCGCAGCTCGCTGTCCGGGCACATCAACCGCACTGCGCAGAGGATGCGCAGGCAGTGCTGGGGAGTGAGTTCGTGGGTTCCCGCCAGCGGGGTGCCCTCGAACGGGATGAGGAAGTTGACGGGGATGGAGTCGGCGTTGAGGCGACGCAGTTCGAGGATCGTCTCGACGATCTGCTCCGGGGTCTCCCCCATGCCGACGATGAGCCCGGAGCACGGGGAGAGTCCCGCATCGCGGGCCTGCTCGACGGTGTCGACGCGGTCGGCGAAGGTGTGCGTCGAGCAGATCTCGGCATAGTTGGACTCGGCGGTGTTGAGGTTGTGGTTGTAGGCGTCGACCCCGGCCGATCGGAGGCGCTCGGCCTGACCGCCTTTGAGGAACCCGAGGCACGCGCAGACCTCGACGTCGGGGTTGTGGGCTTTGATGTCCTCGGTCATCGACGCCACCCGTTCGACGTCCCGGTTGGAGGGGCCGCGGCCGCTGGCGACGAGGCACACCCGGGAGGCACCGCCGGCGAGACCGAACTCCGCTTGCCGGCGCGCTTCGTCACCGGGCAGCCATGAGTACTTGAGGATCTCCGATTCCGACCCCAGGCGCTGGGAGCAGTAGCCGCAGTCCTCCGGGCACAGTCCCGATTTGAGGTTGACGAGATAGTTGACCTTGACCGCGTCGCCGAAGTGCAGGCGGCGGACCCGCGCGGCGGCCGCGACGACGTCGAGGAGGTCGTCATCGGAGGACTGCAGAATGGCCAGAGCCTCGTCGAGGGTGGCCGGCGAACCGGAGCAGGCGCGATCGGCGATGGTGGTGAAAGACGGCATGGCCACGATCATTGAACACTGTTCAGGAAAAGTCAATCCTCCTCGCGGCTCCGCCTGTCGCCTCCCCCGGCCCCGGTCGCAGAGGATGATGGGCGCAGAGGGTGATGAGCGCACCGGTCAGGAATCGAGAAGCCTGCTCAGCTGCCCGCGAGTATCCTGGGACAAGAGCAGTTGAGGGGATCCGGACGGCCGGATCCCGGGCCCGTGAGGAGAGACATGGCAGCGACGCAGACCGCACCGATCGAGTTCGCCGGAGAGGTGTCGACGCTCGGTGATCGCACGATCATCCGGCTGAGTCCCGACGCGAGTGCGGAACTTCCCTCACGAGGTCAGGTCGCCGCCGAGGCGGTCGTCGGCGACGCGCGGTTCGCGACGGTTGTCGAGCCCGATGGGATGCGCGGTCACTGGCTCAATCTCGATGAGGTTGCGGGCCTCGCGGACGGCGCGACGGTGTCCGTGACGCTGACGCCGACGAAGGACTGGCCCGAGGTGAGCGTGCCGGAGGATCTCGCCTCGGCACTCGCGGATGCCGGCGATCTCGATGACACGTGGGCGAGCCTGACCCCGATGGCCCGGTGGGAGTGGGTGCGCTGGATCAAGGCGACGAAGAACCCCGCGACGCGAGCCAAGCGCGTCGGCGTGGCCATCGACAAGCTCGAGAACGGCAAGCGCCGACCGTGCTGCTTCGACCTGTCCTCCTGCACGGATCCGGAGCTGTCGAAGAGCGGGAAGCTCATCGACTTCCGCTGACACCCTCCCGGTCGAGCACTCCGACTCGTCGTCATGAGCGGCTGACGAGCGGCCGGCATCTCCTCGCATTTTCAGGATATCAGCGCACAGGGGGCTTGCCGCAAGGCCCCGGACAGGGTGAACAATGGGTGCCTCACCTCGCCGTTCACCCTCCAGGAGCCTCCTTGCGAACCAGCGCCTTCGCCCTGCCCGCTCGTCTTTCCGCCAAAGCCCGACCGCACCTCATCGCCGCCGACGACGCGCTGTTCTCCCGCGTCTCCCAAGCCCAGGAGACCGAGTCCGACCGGCTGACCACCCGCCTCGCCGAGCTGCGAGCGACACCCGCGGCCTCCGGTGAGGCGGCCGTCGAACGCGACGCCCTCGTCCGCGATGCCTCCGCGCAGCTGAGCCTGCTCGGCCGCTTCGACCTCGACCTGTGCCTCGGTCGGATGGTGACCACGACCGGTGAGACGATCCACATCGGCCGGATGGGCATCCGCGACGAGCATGGCGACCCACTGCTCGTCGATTGGCGCACTGCTGCGGCCGAACCGTACTTCGCCGCCACCCTCGCCTCCCCCTTCGGTCTCACGAGCAGGAGGCGATATCGCTGGCGGGACGGCGTGGTCATCGACTACTGGGATGAGCAGCTGAGTCCCGACGGCGGTGCCGATGCCGCTGTGCTCGACGACCAGTCAGCCTTCCTCGCTGCACTCTCCGCAGTGCGCTCGCCGCAGATGCCCGATGTCCTCGGCACCATCCAGGCCGACCAGGATGCGGTCATCCGCACGTCTGCTCGTCGACCGCTCGTCGTCGACGGCGGGCCGGGCACGGGCAAGACCGTCGTTGCGCTGCACCGGGCCGCCTACCTGCTCCATTCCGCACCGCAGGTGAGATCCGGAGGCGGGCTGCTCTTCATCGGCCCGACCGCATCGTATCTGCGCTACGTCGACGACGTCCTCCCCCGCCTCGGCGAGGATGCGGTGCAGATGTGCACGCTGAGCGACCTCGTGCCGGAGACTGCCACGGCTCCCGAGTCTGCGGACTCCGCCCGGATCAAAGGCGCGCTCGATCCCGCCGAGGTGGTCGACCGGGCCGTCTCGCTCTTCGAGCAGCCGCCGACCGACGACCTGAGCGTCCCGACTCCGGCCGGCGAGATTCCGGTCGGACTGGGGATGTGGGCCGAAGCGTTCCGGGCCGGGATCGGGACGACGCCGCACAACGACGCCCGTGATGAGGTGTGGGACGAACTCGTCGACATCATCGTCGACCATGCCCGGGACCTCGATGAGGACATCGACGAGGGGTTGACTCGGCGCATGGTCCGCTGCGATCCGGCGCTTCGGGCGGCACTGACCGCCGCATGGCCCGTGCTCGATCCGCTCGACGTCGTCGGCGACCTGTGGACCGTGCCGGCCTACCTGGGCATGTGCGCACCGGGGCTGGCGCCGACGCAGATCGACGCGCTCATCCGCCGTGGGCCGCGGGACTGGACAGCATCGGATCTGCCGTTCCTCGATGCCGCCCGCCGTCGCATCGGCGACCCGGACGCTCTCCGTCGTCGACGCACCGACGAGCGCGAGTCCGCCGCCGAACGCGCGCGGATGAGCGACGTCATCGACGACCTCATCTCCGCCGACGACAGCGAGCTGCGGGAGATGACGATGCTCCGCGGTGCCGACCTGCAGACCGCTCTCGAGAATTCCGGTGGTCGAACGGTGCCGCAATCGGATCGGCTCGCCGGTCCGTTCGGTCACATCATCGTCGACGAAGCCCAGGAGCTCACCGATGCCCAGTGGCGGATGATCCTCGACCGGTGCCCCTCGAAGTCGGTGACGATCGTCGGCGACCGCGCTCAGGCGAGGGATGGGTTCGCCGAGACGTGGGAGGTACGGCTGTCGCGGGCGGGGCTGAGCGTCGAGACGGTGCATCTGAGCGTCAACTATCGCACCCCTGCCGAGGTGATGGCCGAAGCCGGTCCCGTCATCCGCGCCGCCCTCCCCGATGCGAATGTGCCCGACTCCGTGCGCACCGCCGGACACCCGGTGCGCCGTGAACGGACGGAGGCGCTCATCCCCGTCGTCGAAGCGTGGCTGAGCGCCCACGAACAGGGCACTGTCGGCATCATCCCGGCCGACCCCAGTGTCCTCCCCGTCTCGGATCGCTGGCGGCGATCCGAGCGGGTGAACGCGTTCACTCCACTCGAGGTCAAGGGTCTCGAGTTCGATCTCGTCGTCCTCGTCGACCCCGATCGGTTCGGCGACGGCATCACCGGTGCCGTCGACCGCTACGTCGCGATGACCCGATCAACCGCGGAGCTGGTTATCCTCTCCTGACGCCGCCCGAATTGAGGCCATCAGTCTGGCTCAGCACAATGACACCATTCGCGCAGGCCTCGAAGAGCGCGGCGATGCCGCACGGAGCGTGCTCGCACGCGCATTCGGGGGTGACGACGAAAGGGACGGTTCGCGTCACTACGCGATGCTCATCGGCGTAGCCGCCCAGTGGCTGCTCGACCCGGACTCGGCGCCGAGTGCTGAAGAGATCACCTCGCCGATTTCGGAGGACTAAGGCGCCGTGCCGGTCTCGTCGCCACGCGACGCGGGACGAAGAGCGAGGAGGATGCCGAGACTCCCGGCGAGCACCGCGCCGGTGACCGTCCACGGCAGGCCCACAGCAGAGGAGATCCCGCCGATGAGCAGCGGACCGATCAGACCCGCGGTGTAGCCGACCACACTGATGCGGGCGATCGAGGCCGCCGGATCGCCGAACCGGGAGGCCCGGCTCAGGGTGATCGGAAACACCGGACCGATCGCCAAGCCGATGACCACGATCGACCCCACGACGATCCCGGGCACCGCGCTGAGCATTCCGATCGTCATCGCCGTCGCGGCCGTCACTGCCCCGGCACAGAGGATCACCGTTTCGCCGAGGCGGTCGGCCAGCAGGTCGGTGACTGCCCGTGATCCGACCATGGCCACGGAGAACAGCGTGAGCGCCAACGCACCCTGCGTTGCGGTGGCGCCCAGGTCACGAGTGAGCAGGAGCGCCGACCAATCGGTGATGACGCCCTCGAGCAGCAGTCCGCAGATGGCCATGACGGCGATCGCCGCCGGGAGGTGCGAGGTGAAGCGAGGACCGTCGGGAGGGCGTGCGGTTTCGGGCACGCGCTCCCGCTCAGGCCCTCGTCCCTCAGCGCGCAGGAGACCGGGAGCAGCAGTTGCCGCGAGGACAACGAGCACGGCTGCCACGACCGCGAAATGCCCCGCGACGCTCGCACCGAGGGCGGTCGCGACGAGCGCACCGACACCGCCGGCCACGACCCCGAGACTGAATCCGGCGTGAAGCCGTCCGAGCACGCCCGAGCGCAGTCGATGCTCGATGCGCACCCCTGTGAGGTTCATCGTGATGTCGCACAGGCCCCCGGCGACACCCATGCCGAAGAGAGCCGCGAAGAGCGCAACGAGGTTCGGTGCCGCGGCGATCACCGGCAGGCCGAGGGAGAACGCCGTCGCAGAGAGGAGGCTGACGAGTTCGGGCGACACCCAACGGGTCAGGTGACCGGCACACAACATCGCCGGGATGGCTCCGGCGGCGAAGCCGAGCAGAGCGATGCCCAATGCCGCGTCACCCACGTCGAGTGCGGCTGCGACCTCGGGAATGCGCGGCGACCAGCTGGCCATGACTGAGCCGTTGATGAAGAAGATGAGCCAGAGGCTCACGAGGTGGTGGCGCTGAGACATGGTGACCCCTTGGGCCGCCCTCACGATGCCTGCTGACGTCTGCCCGGACGGGTCAGGCACACGGGCACTCGCTGCGTCCAGGCTACCAATGACCGCCGTTCGGCGCACCGACCGGAGGTCGGTCCTGCGCGCCCCTGTCGGTGGCGATCGCCCACGACATCTGCACGAGGGGAATCTGCAGCGGCAGGCGCGCGAGCGCGATTGCCCGCCCGCGGGGTGAGTGCCAGTACTTGACCACGGTGTAGATGTTGGCCGGGTAGACGGCGACCATGAGTGCCGCCGAGGCGGCCCCTCCGAGGCGTCGTGTGCCAGGGTTGGCGAGCAGGGCGGCGCAGCCGAGTTCGGCGACCCCGCTCGCATAGGTCCACGCCCGCCGATTGCCGAGGGCAGGCGGGACGATCGAGTCGAATGTCCGCGGTCGGATGAAATGCATGGCTCCGGCGAGTCCGAGCAGGCCGGTCATCAGTGCAGGTCTCAGTCTCATCGGACTCCTCTGGGTGAATATGTCAGCGTCACGGACAGGTCAGTCGTCAGGCTAGTCGATCTCCGCGTGACAGTGTTACCGATGAGTATTCGAAGGCCCGGCGCACTCGGATGGACCGATCCGACGTGCGTCCCCGGGGCCGCGTCCGGTCACTCAGGTGCGGCTGGACTCCTGATCCCGTCGGATGGGTCGAGCGGCGGCAGAGGCGGCAGCGGTCGCCGGGCAAGGTCGCGCGCCTCCTCACGCGAGATCCCCACCATCCGCAGCAGGTACTGCGTGTAGGTGGCGACGACTTCATCGGACCCCCCGCGCTCAAGTCGCAGACGCATCGCCGAGAGCAGCGCCCCGAAGGTCATCGCCCCGGCCAGGGCGACGTCGTCGATGTCGAAGCGACCGCTGTCGACGCCCTTCTGGATGTCCCGGTTGGCGCGCGGACCCAGCACGTCGAGCAGCCCCGCATGGGCGAGACCGAGCCGGACGAGCAGCCACCCCCACACCGGATCGGAGATCGCCGTCGTCGCCAGGTGCCGCAGAGACACCGCGTAGACCTCGGCGGCATCGTCGAAGTCCCCGGTCAGCGCATCAAGACGCTGGCCGAAGGTCTCGACGAGATCGAAGACGACCTCATCGGTGAGCTGTTCGACGGAGGTGAAGTAGTTGTAGAACGTCCCGACGGCGATATCGGCGCCGTTCGACACAGCCCGAATCGTCAGCGCCTCCGGTCCGCCGGTGGCGATGACGTCGCGCGCGGCATCGAGGATGCGACGACGGGTCGCCTCGGCCTTGCGGGCACGCCGGTCAGGAGATTCTGCCATGGACACGATTGTGCCTGCTCAGGCCACGCCTCGGCCAGCAGGCGCGCGAGGTCGGAGGAGATGGGAACGGACGACAGCCTCGGCGCGCGGGGAGAACTCCCAGGCGGAATCCGCGGACAAACCCTTGACGGCCTCTCACCCCCTCCCCATAATGAACATAAGTTCAACGATGAACAGATGTTCACATAGGAGTGAGACATGACCCCCGCATCCGCACCCACCGTCGAACACACCGCCGATGTCGTCATCAACGGCCTCGGTCCCGTCGGCCTCCTCGCCACGATCCTCCTCGGTCGCCAGGGCTACCGCGTTCACGCCCTTGACCGGTGGCACACGCAGTACGGACGCCCGCGTGCGGTGACGTTCGATCATGAGATCGCCCGCGTGCTCGCGATGATCGGGATCGACCCCGACAACGACCCGGCGATCGACTTCCACGACGACCACTACTACTGGCTCAACGGGGACGGCGAGATCCTCATGGAGATCGACTGGCTGGGCAAGGAGGACAACGGGTTCCGCAAGCGGTACTGGTTCAGCCAGCCCGAACTCGAGGACCGGCTGCGCGTCATCGCCCAGACCCTGCCGAATGTCACCCTCCATTTCGGACGCGACACCGTCGCCTTCGCCCAGGACGAGGACGGTGTCACCCTCGACTTCCGGGAGACGGTGCCCGGTCTGCGCACCGTCGACTACGCCGAGGGCGGGGAGTCCGGTCGGATCCGGGCGCGGTATGCGATCGGGGCGGATGGGGCGAATTCGTTCCTCCGGGAAGCGGTCGGGGCGGAGATGACGGATCTCGGCTTCCTCTTCCACTGGCTCATCGTCGACACGAAGCCCGAGGTCATGCCCTCGTACATGACGCACCACTTCCAGGTCTGCGATCCCGTGCGGCCGACCACGGTCGTGCCGGGCGGACCGGGCAGGCGCCGGTGGGAGTTCATGATGCTGCCCGACGACGATCTCCAGGAGATGCTCACCCCGGAGGCGGCATGGAAGCTCCTCGAGCCGTGGGACATCCGTCCCGACAACGCCTCGCTCGAGCGCCTGGCCCTCCCCCGGTTCGAGGCGAAGTACCTCGAGAAGTGGCATCACGGGCGGACGATGCTCGTCGGAGATGCCGCCCATCTCATGCCGCCGTTCGCCGGTGAGGGCATGTGCGCGGGGCTGCGTGACGTCGTCAATCTCGCATGGCGCCTCGATCTCGTGCTCCAGGGGCTCGCCGACGGGAACCTCCTCGACGCATGGTCCGACGAGAGGCGCGATCAGGCGAAATGGTACATCGAGTTCTCCGTCGACCTCGGCAAGATCATCTGCATCACCGATCCCGCCGAGGCGGCGGCCCGGGACGCGCGCATGCTCGCCGAACATGCCGAACAGTCGAAGGTCGGGCCGCTGCCGGCGCATGAGACGATCCTCGGCCCCGGCACCTGGGTCGCCGAGGACGGCACCGCGGGCAAGACGGGCATCCAGGGGCGTGTCGCCCACCGGGGGCGGACCGGACGGTTCGACGATGCCGTCGGCCACGGCTGGTTCCTCCTATCGACTCCCGAGGCGGCCGGAGACCTCGATCCGGGTCTGGCCGCCGACCACGAGAGAGTCGGGGGCCGGCAGCTGACGGTCGGGGGTCCCGACAGCGGTGCCGAGGTCATCGATCTCGACGGCACGTATGCGACGTGGATGGGTGAGCACGGTGCCCGCCACCTCCTCATGCGACCGGACTTCTACGTCGCCTTCGTCGCCGGTGATGCCGCCGAACTCAACACGCGCCTGGAGGCGATCCTCTCGGGGATGATCGTGCGGGCGGCAGCATGAGCGACATCTCCCCCGAGCAGTCGGCGCGCGAACAGGGACTCGTCGATGAGGTCATCGCGTCGTTCGCCGGCACCGACGACGCTCGCCTCAAAACTGTCATGGAGGCCCTCACCCGGCATCTGCACGCCTTCCTCCGGGAGGTGCGCCTCACCGAGGCGGAGTGGAACGCCGGCATCCGCTTCCTCACCGATGCCGGGCACATCACGACCGAGACGAGGCAGGAGTTCGTGCTCCTCTCGGACACGCTCGGGGCATCGATGCAGGTCGTGGGCATGAACAATCCCGAGCACGCGAATGCCACCGAGGCGACGGTCTTCGGGCCCTTCTTCGTCGACGATGCCCCGGAGATCGCCCGTGGAGAGGACATGGCGTTCGGGGCGCTCGGCGAACCCTGCCTCGTTGAAGGGTCGGTCACGGACACTGAGGGCAATCCGATCCCCGGGGCGCGCATCGAGGTGTGGGAGGCCGACGAGGACGGCTTCTACGACGTCCAGTACGACGACGAGAGAACGGCTGCCCGGGCGCATCTGTTCTCCGACGAATCCGGCACCTACCGGTTCTGGGGGCTGTTTCCCACGCCGTACCCGATTCCCGACGACGGACCCGTCGGAGCGATGCTCGCCGCGACCGGGCGCTCGCCGATGCGCGCGAGCCATTTGCACTTCATGGTCACGGCACCGGGATTCCGGACGCTCGTCACGCACATCTTCGTCCGCGGTGATGAGCAGCTGGAGATCGGTGACAGCGTCTTCGGCGTCAAGGAGTCGCTCATCATGGACTTCTCGCATCATGCGCCCGGCACCCCGACCCCCGACGGACATGACGTCGGTGGCAGAGGGTGGGCTGAGACGCGTTTCGACATCGTCCTCGCCCCCGGCGATGGGGAGGGCATGCGCGTCGCGGGGTCATGACTTTCCCGCCGGTCGCCTCGCATCACCTCTGATCGTCCTACGATGAACGCAGACCGCGTCTCCGGTTGCCGCATCCCCAGCGCGATCGGCGGCGATCGCGTTCGACGAGGAGGGCGAGGCACATGAGGCAGCGCTGGCGAATTGGGGCAGCTTTCTGGGTGGCCAGCGCGCTGCTGCTGCCCGTCCAGCTCATCGTGGCCCTGCAGTGGCCGGACGGGTACTCGGTGACGCGGAATGCGATCAGCGACCTCGGTGTCACGGTCTGCGGCCCGTTCACCGAGGGCGGGGACGTCCGCGAGGTCTGCTCACCGTGGCACGTCGGGTTCAATGCGGGCATGGTCGCCTCCGGTGTACTGACGGCCCTTGGTGCAGTGCTGCTGCACGGCTGCTGGAGGCGCCGGACTGGACGCGTGGCGACGATTCTCATGGCCGTCGTCGGAGTGTGTGTCGTCGCGGTGGGCTTCGCGCCGTGGGATCAACAGCCGGCCCTGCATGACGGCGCCGCGGCAGCTCAGGCTCTCGTCCAGTGGGCGGCGATGCTCCTGCTTGCCGTTGCCGTCGGTCGCAGTGTCTTCAGGTGGCTGACGATTGCCGCCGTCGCCGTCTCGATCCTCGGATTCGCAGCATTCCTCCTTGCCCTCGACGGCGCCGCGCTGCCGGGTCTGAGCTTCGGTATCGCCGAACGTCTCTCCTTCGACACGCTCACCGTCTGGACGGCAGCGGTCGGCGTCGCCGTGCTCCTCGGTAGTCGATCTGGTCATGGATAGGCAGACAGGGCTTGGCGTAGTCCACCGGCGTCACCTCCGGACAAAGAAAATCGGCCCGAGCCGTGAAGCGAGCGGGCCGATCATGATGAACCCAGTGTAGCTGGAGTCATGGTCGGGGACCGCGGGCGGGGGGGGGAACCGCTGCGACGACACCGATGACTTCTGACTTCACCGGCTG
>NZ_BAAAMB010000002.1:56644-81279 GCF_039528855.1 Brevibacterium sanguinis
GGTGGAGCTAAGGGGAATTGAACCCCTGACCTCTTCATTGCGAACGAAGCGCTCTACCAACTGAGCTATAGCCCCTGACACCGCACTACTCTAGACCCGAGCACCCAGGAAGCACAAAACCGGGAGTGGTTGACTCGGGATTCCGACAGTAGAGTCTGTGACAAGGACCCCGATACAGCAAGGAGCGAGCATGGCCCAGGAATTCGGAATCGTCGTCATCGGTGCGGGAATCGGCGGAGGTCAGGTGGTTGAGGCCCTGCGCAATGACGGCTTCGCCGGCACCATCGCCCTGGTGGGCACCGATCCCCTTCCGCCGTACTACCGTCCTGATCTGTCGAAGAAGGTCATGCTCGAGGACACCGACCCCGCGGACTCCGCACTGCGCGGCGCGGAGTGGTATCCGGCCCATGACGTCACGACGTTCTTCGGCGACACCGTGACGAAGCTCGACACCTCCGCCAACACGGTGACCCTGGCCTCCGGCGAGGAGCTCACCTACGCTCAGGCGATCCTCTCGACCGGTTCGACCCCGCGCACCCTCGAGGTTCCCGGTCAGGTGCTCGCCAACGTGCACACCCTGCGCACCGCCGGTGACGCCGTGGCCATCCGCTCGCAGTTCGGCGAGGGCAGAAAGGTCGTCATCATCGGCGGCGGCTGGATCGGCCTCGAGGTTGCCGCTGCCGCCCGCACCCACGGCTCCGATGTCACCGTCGTCCTTCGCGACGCTCCCCCGCTGAAGAACGTCCTCGGCGACGAGCTGGGACAGTACTTCGAGGATCTGCAGTCGAAGAACGGCGTGAAGTTCCTCGCCGACGCCGACACCACGGGCTTCGCGGGCGAGGACTCCGTCGATACCGTCCAGACGACGAAGGGCGACCTGCCCGCTGATCTCGTCGTCGTCGGCATCGGCGCGGACCCGACGATCGAACTCGCCGAGGCGGCCGGCCTCGACATCGACAACGGCGTTCCCGTCGACGAGAAGATGCGCTCGAGCGTACCGAGCGTGCTCGCCATCGGCGACATCGCCAACGCCTTCAACACCCGACTCGACTCCCGGATCCGCGTCGAACACTGGGACAACGCGGTGCGCCAGGCCGATGTCGCCGCCTCCACACTCACCGGCGGCAGCAAGGTCTACGACTGGGAACCGTACTTCTACACCGACCAGTTCGACCTCGGCATGGAGTACGTCGGCCACGGCTCGGGAGACGACGACGTCGTCATCCGCGGGGACAAGGACTCCGGCGAATTCATCGCGTTCTGGACCAAGGACGGCACCGTCACCGCTGCGATGAACGTCAACGTCTGGGATGTCAACGACGACCTGCGCACGATCGTCGGCACGCAGGTCGACGCCTCCCGCCTCGCCGACGAATCGGTTCCGCTCGCCGACCTCTGAGGCGTCCATGCCCGCCCTCTTCGCCGACGACGCCTTCGACCGCGGCCCCCGGGTCATCGCGCCCGGGGCCGTGTGGCTGCCCGGCTTCCTCGACGATGCCGGGCAGGCGTGGATCGTCCGCCAGTACGCCCAGTGGCGGACCGGCCCTGTCCCACCGCACTCGACGACGATCATGGGGCACCCGATGAGCGTGACGACGATCGGACTCGGGTGGCATTGGCGGCCTGGCCGCTACGACCGCGAAGCCGTCGACGTCAACCGGGAGCGCGTCCCGCCGTTCCCCGACTGGATGACACGGCTCGGGCGCCAGATCCTCACCGCCGCCGCCGAGGCGGTCGATGCCGACCCCGACCACCCCACCGGGGCGGCTGACGCCTGGGGGTTCGACCCCGCGCACTACTCCCCCGACGTCGCCCTCATCAACTACTACGACGAGGCGGCGAAGATGGGAATGCACCAGGACAAGGACGAACACGATCCGGCCTCGGTCGTCTCCCTCTCCCTCGGCGACACGTGCACCTTCCGATTCGGCAACACCGAGACGCGGAACCGGCCGTACGAGGACATCCGGCTCGCCTCAGGCGACGCCTTCGTCTTCGGCGGTCCCGCCCGGTTCGCCTACCACGGGGTGACGAAGATCCACCCGGACACCGCCCCGGACTCGGCGCGGCTGAGCGACCTCGGCGGCGGCAGGATCAACATCACGATGCGCACGACCGGCCGCGACTGAGCGCGCTCACCCGAAGAGCGTCTGCCCGATCCAACCGCCCCTGCTCACGCCCGGCGGGATCGCGAAGAGCCCCGACCCCGTGTGGAGCAGGTATTCGCTCAGCGCGTCCTGGGATGCGAGCCGGTTCTGCATCGGCACATAGTGACGGGCGGGATCGGCGACGAAGGCGATGAAGAACAGACCCGCGTCGAGGTTGCCGCGCGCATCCGCGCCATCGGCGTAGTTGTATCCGCGGCGCAGGAGCCGCACGCCGCCGTTCTGCTTCGGATGCGCGAGATGGACGTGTGAGGTCACCGGGATGATCGGCTGACTGCCGGCCCCGGCCATCGCGAAATCAGGGGTCGTGAACTCCTCGCCGCCGGACAGCGGCGCGCCGGTCATCTTCGTGCGGCCGAAGATCCGCTCCTGCCCGTCGAGGCTCTCCCGATCCCACGTCTCGATGTGCATGCGGATGCGCCGAGCGACGAGGAAGCTGCCGCCGTCGAGCCATGAGCCGTCCCGGACCCACACGTTCTCGTTGAGCGCGGTGTCCTCGTCGGAGCGGATGTTCGCCGTGCCGTCCTTGAAGCCGAAGAGGTTGCGCGGGGTCTCCTGGACCGGAGACGTCGACGCCGTACGCCCGAAGCCCAGCTGCATCCACTTCGTCGAGACGATGCCGAAGCCCATCCGGATGAGGTTGCGCACCGCGTGGACGGCGACCTGCGGATCGTCGGCACACGCTTGGATGCACAGGTCCCCGCCGACGCGCGCCTCGTCGAGCTGATCACCGGGAAAATGCGGCAGGTCGATGAGCCCGACTGGCAGCTTCTTCCCGATGCCGAAGCGATCCTTCCCCTCGGCATCGGTGAAGAGGCTGCGGCCGAACCCGATCGTCACCGTGAGGTGGCCGGCGCTCAGCCCCTGCGCCTCCCCCGTGTCCTCGGGCGGAGCGTACCGAGAGCCGTCGGCGACGCCGCCCTCGACGACGGGCAGCCCCTGACTGAGATTGGCCGCCGCGGCCGTCCACGTCTTGAGGAGCTCGATGAGCTCCTCACGGTCGTCGGTGAGGACGTTGATCGCGGCGAAGCACATGCGGTCCTGGGCCTCGGTGACGATCCCGGCCTGGTGCGTGCCGTAGAAGTCGACGACATCGGAATCGGCCCCGACCGCCTCGGCGAGCGGATCATGGGCGAAGTACCCGGCCGCAGCACCGGCCGCGACGGCACCCGCCCCGATGCCGAACATCGCCCTCCGCGACACACCCGGCCGGTCCGCCATCAGCCCACCACTTTGTCAGTGAGCTGGGAGAGCGGTTCGGAGAGCGCGTTGACGGAATCGGACAGGGCCTTGACCT
Organism: Brevibacterium sanguinis; assembly: GCF_039528855.1. Lineage (NCBI taxonomy): Bacteria > Bacillati > Actinomycetota > Actinomycetes > Micrococcales > Brevibacteriaceae > Brevibacterium > Brevibacterium sanguinis. The sequence goes on from NZ_BAAAMB010000002.1 coordinate 60,107, forward strand.
CGTCCTCGCTCAGCTCGGTGTAGAGGACGAACCCGTCGCCCTTCCGGTGCTCGTCGAGGAGGGCCTGGAGGTCGGCGAAGCGCGTCTTGAGCGTCTCATCGAGCTCCTTGTCGCGGGTGGCCAGCAGCGGCTGGAGATTCTCGTACGCGACCCGGGCGCCGTCGACGTTGGCCTGGAAGTCCCACAGGTCGGTGTGCGACCAGGTCTCCTCCTCACCGGTGACCTTGCCGGTGGCCACCTCGTCGAGGAGCTCCTTGGCCCCGTTGGAGAGCTGGTCGGGGGTGAAGCTCATGTCCCGGGTCCGGTCGTAGAGGACCTGCGTGTCGGAGACGAGGAGGTCGGCGTACTTCGTCCGGTCACCCTCGCTCAGCGCCGTGTACCCGTCCTTCGGCGGCCACAGGTCCTTCTCGATGAGGTGCCAGCCGGTCCACTCCTGTCCCTCCTCGAGGTCGGCCTCACGCAGGTCGAGCTTGGGGTCGAGGTCGCCGAAGGATTCGGCGACGGGCTCGATGCGCTCCCAGTTCGTGCGCACCTGGGCGTAGAGGGTCCGCGCCTTGTCGTCGTCGCCGTCCTTGTACGCCTTCGCGAACTCCTCGGTGCCGGTGAGCAGCTGCTCCGTCTGATCCTTCACGTACGCCGCGTACTGCGTCGTCGCCTGCTCGGCGAGCTGCGAATCCTCGGCGCTCACGCTCTGCCCCCCGGTGCCCTTCGTCACTGTGAAGTCCCCGCGCAGCCCGTCACCGACCATGCCCGGTTTGCATGCCGTGAAGTACTTGCCCTCCGGGGCGGTGACCGTGAGGGTGCGCTCGAGTCCCGGCGCGATGTTCTCGACCTCGCCGATGATGCGCAGTCCGTCCTCGCCGAGGAGGTAGAACTCCGTGACCTTCGAACCGTCGTTCGTCACGGAGAACTTCAGGGTGCCCGCCGGGGCCTCCTGCGCGGCGACGTCGCACGAGTCGTCGGTGCTCGTCACCGCGATCGTGCCGTCGCCTGGGTCATTGGGTTCGCAGCCGGTGAGCACGAGCGCACCGCCGACGGCGAGGCCGATGGCGAGACGGGGCCAGAGAGTGGTCATATCGGTCCTTTGATCGTTGTCCTGCACAGAGGCGGAGGGAGGTCCGCCGAGGCGGTCGCCGGGGAATCGGCAGAGGTGGAGTCAGGGTGGGCCGCCGGTGGCAGCGGGGGTTCAGGCGGCGGCGACGCCGCGGGCGGCCGGTCGCGCTGCCGGAGTCGGGGAGGCGCGGAGGCTGCGGATGAAGAGCGCGCCGACGACAATGACGTAGAGCCACCACACGGTGAACTCGACCCACGTCGTCGCCGGTGAGAAGTTGAAGATGCCCTTGAGCAGGACCCCGTACCAGCTCGTCGGCGGAACGGCGGCGGAGACGTCGAAGGCGAGGGCATGGAGACCGGGGACGACTCCGGCCTCCTGGAGGTCGTGGAACCCGTAGGCGAGGACGCCGGCGGCGATGAGGATGAGGAACGCCCCCGAATAGCGGAAGAACGCCGAGAGGTTGAGTCTGAGCAGGCCCTTGGCGATGAGCCACGCGAGGACAACGGCGATGGCGATGCCGGCGATCGCGGCCGCCGTGAGGCCGAGCGCCGAGGCGGTGCCGGTGGCGTTCGCGCGGGTGGCGGCCCAGAGGAAGAGCGCGGTCTCGAGCCCTTCCCGGCCGACGGAGAAGGCGCCGAGGATGACGAGCCCGATGACGGGACCGTCGAGGGCCTTGTCCGCCGCGGCCCGCAGCTCACCGCCGAGGCTCTTCGCCGTCCTGGCCATCCAGAAGATCATCCACGTGACGAAGCCGACGGCGATGATCGAGAGGGTCCCGCCGATGAACTCCTGGGCCTCGAACGTCAGCGTCGAGGGACCGAAGGTGAGCAGCGCCCCGAAGCCGAGGGACACGAGGATCGCCGCGGCGATCCCCCACCACATCGCCCTGACCTCACGGGTCCGGCCGATCTTGCCGAGGTAGCCGATGAGGATGCTCACGATGAGAGCGGCCTCGAGGCCTTCGCGCAGGCCGATGAGGAATGTCTGGAACATAGGCGGCTTTCTGGTCCTGGGGAGCGCCGCGGGGCACGGCTCGCTCAGCCTAGCATAAGGAAAGCCTTACTTAATCCTCAGAGCGCCGCGAAATCTCAAGCGCCGGCTCACGGAGCCGGATCCTCGATGCCCTCCGGCGGCTGGGCCAGACGGTTCGGCGAGGTCTTGCGGTAGATCGGCTGCCCCGACAGCACGCTCGCCCGCGACAGCGTGTTGCTCGCGACCGAGGAGACGATGATGAGACAGAGGATGGCGATGAGCGCGATGAACAGCGTCATCACCCTGAAGCCCTCGGTGTGGAGCGTGTGGATGTAGGCGGCGATGACGATGAGCGGCATGCCCAGGCCGGTGGCCGGGGAGAACACGTTGATCCGGGAGAGCGCGTCCTTGACCCGGAACATCGCCAGCGCCGAGGCGAGCATGAGCAGGGAGCCGGTGATGCCGAAGATTCCGACGAGAACGGTGGCGACGGTGTCCGACATCAGCGGTGCCCCCTCGTGAGGATCCGGGACAGGGCGATCGTCGCGAGGATGCCGACCATCGAGGCGAGGAAGATGACGTCGAGGACGATCGAGGAGGACACGCTGATCGCGATCATCGTCAGTATCCCGATCGCACAGAAGTAGATGAGATCGCTGACGACCGCGCGGGACCCCAGATCGCGGGCGGTGAGCACGCGGATGAGGCCGACGACGATCGCGGCGGCGAGAATGATCGCACAGATGGCGACGATGACGGTCATCGCCGTCTCCTCTCCTCTTCGGCGGACGGGTTGTGGGGGCCGGGATCGACCCAGGCGGCCTCCACCTCGGCGACATCCGAGGCCGAGGACTGCGGCGCCCGGCCGCGGGTCATCGCGAGCAGGCGCGATTCCATGTCGTAGAGACCGGCCAGCGCGTCCTCCTCGGAGTCCTCGAAGAGGCAGTGGACGAAGAAGACCGGCGGGGTCGTCGCGGTGCCCGCGGCGATCGCGGTGACGAGCGTGCCCGGGGTGATCGTGATCGACGAGGCGAAGAGGGTGACCTCGAGGTCGGTGCGGCAGCGCAGGGGCACCTCGACGATCATCGGGTGGGCGTAGGGCCTCCCGACGCGGAAGAGGTGGCCGACGACCGTCGCCGATCCCGTGATGATCGCCCAGAGGATGTAGAGGACGTAGGAGATGCCGTGGATGATGCGCATCATCGTCCGATCACCGCCTCGATGTATTCGGTGTGGTCGAGCAGTCCCGTTGCGGCCCGCCCGGTGATCTCGAGCAGGGGTTCGGGCCAGACGAAGATCGCCACGGACAGCGCGATCATGATCGTCGCCGGCACGAGCAGTCGACCGGGGATGCGCACGTCATCGGTGATCGCCACCGAGGCGGCGCGTCCGGTCTCCGCGGAATCGGGGCGGTACGACTGCATCGGGGCGCCCCAGAACGTGTTGCGCCACGTGTTCTGCAGGGCGAGCATGGAGATGAGCGAGCCGATGACGATCGCCGAGACGAGCCACCAGCCGGCGGCGTCCTCGACGGCAGTGGCCGCGGAGATCAGGCCGATCTTCCCCCACATGCCCGAGGTCGGGGGCAGGCCGATGAGGGAGAAGAGTCCGAGGACCATGAGCACTGCCGCCCACTTCTCGCGACTGGCCAGACCGGAGAGCTTCTTGAACGACCCCGTGCCGTACGTCTGCTCGATCGCGCCCATGACGAGGAGGAGACCGGCCATCGTGATCATGTGGTGGACCATGTAGAAGGCACCGGCGGCCAGCGCCTGGGCGGTGAGCAGGGCGACGCCGAGGAGGATGTGGCCGACACCGGAGGTCATCTGGAACGCGAGCACGTTGCGCACCCGGTTCTGCCCGAAGCCGGAGAGGGAGCCGACGATGATGCTGACGACGGCGATCGCGATTATGGCGTTGGCCCAGGCCGGGGGCTCACCGTAGACGGTCGTGCAGATGCGGTAGATCGCGTAGAGGGCGACCTTCGAGTGGAGACCGGCGAAGAGCGACATCATCCCCGCCGAGGTGTTCGGGTAGCTGCGGGCCAGCCAGCCGTGGAACGGAGCGCCGCCGGCCTTGACGAGCAGCGCGAAGAGGACGATCCCGAGCGCGAGCGCCCCCTGTCCCGTCGGGGTGCCGAGGGAGGCGAGGACGGCGAGGTTGACGGTGCCGAGGGCACCGTAGACGAAGCCGACGCCGATGAGCAGCAGGGTCGAGGTGAGCAGGTTGACCATGACGAACATCCGGCCCACGCCGAGGCGGCGCCACGTTCCCGTGACCGCGATGAGCGCGTAGGCAGGCAGCATCATGACCTCGATGAAGACGAAGAAGTTGAAGAGGTCGCCGGTGAGGATCGCCCCGTAGACGCCGGTGAGCATCATGAGGATGAGCGCCGGCACGAACCGGTACTGGTCCTCCCCCGTGCTCACGAGGAAGATGCAGCTGACCAGCGACGTCACCGACGTCAGCAGCAGCATGAGGGCGGTGAACGTGTCCGAGACGAATGGGATCGCCAGCCCCGGGATGTAGCCGCCGACGGAATGGGCGACGACGGGTTCCGTGCGGTGGAGGATGAGCAGTCCGATCGCCGCGGCCCCGACGAACGAGGGCACGACGAAGAGGAGGATGCGGTCGAAGGTGCGGGAGGTGATGAGCACGCTGAGCGCCGAGGCGAGCAGCGGGATCGCGACGAGGAGGAGCAGGAGGGAGGAGTTCACGATTCGCGGACCTCCCCGGTCTCCGGGGCCCGCTTCTGGTCGTCGTCGTGGCCGAGCACGGCGAGGGCGAGCATGAAGATCGTCACCGCAAGGGTGATGACGATGGCGGTGAGGACGAACGCCTGCGGCAGCGGGTCGGCGGCCATCGTCTGGTCACCGCGTTCGGCCAGCGGCTCGACGCGCCAGGCCCCGACTCCGGCGGACAGCAGAATGAAGTTCGCGGCATGCGAGACCAGGGTGAGGCCGAAGACGCCGCGGACCATCGACCGCTGCATCATGAGGTAGACGCCGCCGGCGGTGAGCACGCCGATCGTCAGGGCAAGGATCATCGCGGATCCCCCTCCTTCGTGGTCGGGGCTTCACCGCGGTCGAGCGGTGCATCACCGTCGAGGATGTGCGTCGTCGAGGCCTTCGCTTTCTCCTCCGAGCCGCGGCCGACGATCCTCTCTCCGCGGCCGGGCCGCTCGCCTCTGATCGACTCGAGCGGACCGCGCAGCTCACCGTAGAGGAGCTCATCGGCGCGTTCCCTGGTGAGTTCGACGTCACGGCGGATGATGCCGTCGGTGAGCACGTCGTCACCGGCCGGGGTCGCCGCGGAGTCGGAGACACCGAGGATGTTGAAGGAGAGGAGGATGAGGCCGAGGACGGCGAGGTAGACGCCGACGTCGAAGAGCATCGACGTCGTGAACCGCTGGCCGAGGATGTAGGTGTGCAGCGGCTCGAGGAACGAGCCGGCGAAGATCAGCCCGAGCAGGCCGGTGACCACGGCGATGCCGATGCCGAGGCCGATGAGGTAGAGCGGTGCCCGCGGGGGTCCGATGGCCCGGTCCTTGGCCGTCGACATGTAGAGGAGGCCGATGACGGCGGAGCCGACGAGTGCCGCGATGAAGCCGCCGCCGGGTTCGTTGTGTCCGCGCCAGAAGATCATCAGCGAGGCGATGATGAGCAGCGGCCCGAGCACCTTGATCGTCAGCTGCAGCGGGATGACGTTGGGCCACGCCTCGTGGACGCCGCGGTAGGCGCTCGTGCCCTTCGGGCGCACCGTCACCCACGCCCGCCTCGGCGGTTCCGGGATGTTCTCCGCCGGTGGGTCGATGTAGCGGTCCTTGACCGTCGACATCACCGCGACGATCGCGATGCCGGCCATGCCGAGCACGGTGAGCTCGCCGAGGGTGTCAAGGGCACGGAATTCGACGAGGATCGTGTTGACGATGTTGTGGCCGCCGCTGATCTCCGGGGCCTGCTCGATGTAGTAGAGGCCGAGGTCGGAGCGCTCACGGCGCCCGTTGAGCATGAGGGTGAGCACGGTGACGGCGATGCCGACGAGGATCGCGAAGATCGCCCGGGTCGACTGCAGGCGCTTCGAGTAGCGCCAGAACGAGCGCGGCAGCTTCTGGAGGACGAGCATGATGACGATGATCGTCATCGCCTCGACGAGCAGCTGGGTGAGGGTGACGTCGGGCGCGCCGAGGGCGAGGATCTGCACGGTGGCGAGGATGCCGATGGCCGAGAGCGCGACGACCGTGGTCAGACGCGAATGCGAGGTGCACACGACGAGGACGGCGACGGTGATGAGGACGAGGAGGATGATGTCGGCGGGCCGCCACAGGTTCGGCTGGAGCGGCGGCAGGCTCGGGTAGACCGCGGGCACGGAGAGGAACGTGATGAGCGCGAGCCCGCCGAGCGTCGTCGCGAGGTAGGGCGTCGAGTTCATCGGGCGCACGACGATGCCGAGGCCGCGGCCGAGGCGCTGGAGACCGTCGGCGATGCCGGCGATGACGTCGGCGCCGTCGAAGCTGAGCCGGGCGCGGTGGAAGAAGACGAAGACGCGGGAACGGTTGATGATGACGACGATGCCGATGGCGATGATGAGGCCCGAGGCGATGAGCTCGGGGGTGAACCCGTGCCAGAACTTCACGTGGACGGGTTCGATCTCGCCGGGGAGCGCCGCGGCGACCACCGCGGTGAGCGGGGTGTCGAAGAGGTAGAGGACGAGGCTGAGCGGCAGGGAGGCGACGATCGGCAGGGCCGCGGCGGCGAGCATAATCGGCGAGGAGTGCTCGAGTTCGGACTTCGTCACCGGTTTGCCGTCGATGAACGCCCCCCACACCGTCTTCGCGCAGTAGGCGAAGGTGAGCACCGAGGCGGCCACGGCGATGACGAAGAGCATCCACCCGGCGCCGCCGGATTCGACGAGGGCGGTGAACAGCGACTCCTTCGACACGAAGCCGAGCAGCGGCGGGATCCCGGCCATCGAGGCGCACCCGAGGATCATCACGACGAAGGCCGTCGGGGCCGGGCCCATGAGGCGCGGGATGCGGGTGAGTTCGCGGGTCCCGGCGAGGTGGTCGACGACGCCGACCATCATGAACAGACCGGACTTGAAGAGCGCGTGGGCGATGATGTGCAGGGCCGCCGCGGCGATCGCGGCCTCGGTGCCGACGCCGATGACGGCGGTGATGAGGCCGAGCTGGGACACCGTCGAGTACGCCATGAGCTTCTTGACGTCGTGCTGGTTGAGCGCGAACCAGCCGCCGATGCACGCGGTGATGAGTCCTGAGGCGATGAGGAGGACGTTCCAGGCCGGGGTGGCGTGGAAGGCCGGGGAGAACCGGAGCATGAGGAAGACGCCGGCTTTGACGACGGCCGCGGCGTGGAGGTACGCGGAGACGGGGGTGGCCGCGGCCATGGCGTCGGGCAGCCACGAGTGGAACGGGAACTGCGCGGACTTCGTCATGCCGGCGATCGCGACGAGGACGGCGACGAGCGTGGCGGCCGCCGGCTGCGCGGCCCACGCTCCGGAGAGCAGCGCCTCGTTGAGGTTCGTCGTGCCGGTCACCGCGATCGTCAGACCCACCGCGACGAGGAGCGTGAGGCCGCCGATGAAGGTGATGAGCAGGGTGCGCAGGGACGGCGCCTGGCCGGGCGATCCGGAGCGGGCGATGAGGAAGAACGACGCCAGCGACGTCAGTTCCCAGCAGATGAAGAGGACGATGAGGTTGTTGCTGAGCACGAGGGCGACCATCGAGAACGTGAAGATCACCATGAGCCAGTAGAAGCTCGTGTTGCGTCCCCGGGGCAGGTACCCGGTCGAATAGATGAAGACGACGGCACCGATGACGAGGGCGATGTACGTGAAGATCACGCCGATGCCGTCGGCGCGCAGGGCGATGTCGACGCCGAGGCTCGGCACCCACGAGACCGTCTCCTCCGGCGTCGACCCGGCCATCACCTCGGCGGCGGTGGGAGTGAAGAGGGCGGCGACGGCGAGGTAGGCGGCGGCCAGCGGCCATCCGGTGGCTCGACCCATGAGGCGGGTCAGGAGCGGGGTGAGGACGACGAGGGCGGCGAGTGCGATAATCGTTAGGATCATGACCGGAGCCTCAGGGCTTCGGACGCAGGTGCTGGTTCCTTCACTCACTGGCCCTTCGTCGCGGCGAACGCTCACTTTCGAATGTTCAGACTATCGACTCGGAGTTCCATGAGCAAAAACCCACGCGGTCCACAGGCCCCCGATCGAATCAGGGTCTTCTTCGACGCGCGCTTCACCCGAACGACCCATCATGATGGGATCTCCCGGTACGGGTCGTGCCTGCTCGAGGCCCTGCTCGAGGCGACCGCGGGCACGGACATCGAGGTCACCGCGATCATCAGCGACGACGCCCAGCTCGCCCTCCTCCCCGAGTGCCCGTGGGTCAAGCTCAGCTCCCCGCTCTCCCCCGCCGAGGTGGGCATCGCGAAGCGGCTCAACGACCTCGGCGCCGATGTCGTGTTCTCGACGATGCAGGTCATGGGGTCGACCGGTCGCCGCTACGGGCTCATCCTCACCGTCCACGACCTCATCTACTACTCCCACCCGCTCCCGCCGGCCGACCTGCCGGCCCCGGTGCGGCTGCTGTGGCGGCTCTACCATCTCAGCTACACCCCGCAGCGGCTGCTGCTCAACCGGGCCGATGCGATCGCCGCGGTGAGTGAGACGACGAAGGCCCTCATCGCCGATGAGCATCTGACGACGAAACCGGTGACCGTCGTGTCCAACGCCGCCGAGGTCGCGGCCGCCGCACCCCGGTCGGTCGATCGGTCGGGGGCGAAGTCCCTGGTCTACATGGGCTCGTTCATGCCGTACAAGAACGTCGAATCCCTCATCCGCGCCCTGGAGCACCTGCCCGGGTGGACGCTGCACATCGCGAGCCGGATCGAGGGGCGTCGGGAGGCGGCGCTGCGGGCGCTCATCCCCGACCGCGCGCGGGTCGTCTTCCACCGCGGGGTCAGCGATGAGGAGTATGCGCAGCTGCTCGAGGAGGCGACGGCGCTCGTCACGGCCTCCCGCGCCGAGGGCTTCGGGCTGCCCGTCATCGAGGCGATGGCCAAGGGCGTGCCCGTCGCGGTCTCCGACATCCCGATCTTCCATGAGATCGCCGGGGACGCCGCGGAGTACTTCGACCAGGACGATCCCGCGTCGATCGCCGAGGCGGTCGGGAGGCTCACCGAGCCCGCGGCCTGGGCCCGGGCCGCCGCGGCCGGGCAGGTGCAGTCGCAGAGGTTCGCGTGGTCGGAGTCAGCCGCTGCTCTCGTCGGCCTCATCCGGGATGTCCACGCGAAGCGACGGTGATCAGTCGGGGGCTTCGCCCCAGTTGCGCAGCACCCACGTGTCACCGGTGAAGCCGAATTCGCCGTGTCCGCAGTTCGCGAGGACAGCGAGTCGGCCGGATCCGGTCATGTCGAGGAGGATCTCAGCGGCCCCGCGGAGCACCGCGCCGTGGGCGACGATGGCGATCGACTCCGCGTCCGAGGTCGTGACGATGTCGGTGATGGCGCGGGCCACCCGCAGCGAGGACTCGCTGCGGGTCTCTCCCCCGGGCGGCTTCGGGTCGCCGCCGGAGACCCACTTGTGCAGCTCCTCGGGCCAGACTGCCGCGATCTCCTCGCGGGTCAGGCCCTCCCACTCGCCGAAGGCCATCTCCCGCAGACGCGGATCGCGTGCGACGCTCGTCCCCAGCCGGTCGGCGAGGGTGTCGGCGGTGACCGCTGCTCGCAGCAGGTCGGAGGAGACGATGAGCTCGGGGCTGCGGGCGGCGAGGACGGCGGCGGCCCGCTCGGCCTGATCGAGTCCGACGGCGTTGAGCGGAATGTCGGACTGTCCCTGGAAGCGCCGCTGCAGGTTGAAGTCCGTCTGCCCGTGCCGCCAGACGATGACGGTCTTCGTCATCGAGTCTCGGAGTCGGTGCCGGTCGAAGGCCCGCCGGACTCGGCGTCGTCAGATTCGGTGCCGTCGGCCGCAGCGCCGTCGGACTCAGTGTCGCCGGTCGCAGCGTCGCCGGACTCGGTGTCGTCGATCGTCACGTCGATGACGGGAACGTCCTTCCACAGGCGCTCGAGCGCGTAGTACTCGCGCTGTTCGGTGGAGAAGACGTGGACGACGATGTCACCGTAGTCGAGGAGCACCCAGTCACCGGTGCCGCGTCCCTCCCGGCGCAGCGGTTTGCGACCGGCCTGCTTGAGCAGCGCTTCCTCGACGCCGTCGACGATCGCACCGACCTGGCGTTCGTTCTCCGCGGACACGATGAGGAAGGCGTCGGTGATGTAGAGGGTGGAGCTGACGTCGAGGGCGACGATGTCGGTGCCGAGCTTGTCATCGGCGCCTTTGGCGGCGATCCGAAGCAGTTCAGTGGTGTCCACGTGGTCCTTTCCCAGGGTTCAGGTTGTCACAGCAGCATGACGAGTGCGATGACGATGAGGGCGACGGCGAAGAGCGCGGCCACGCCCAGCACGATAAAGGGTACTTTGGATGGCTCTTCGCCAACAAGGATCTGCCCGTCGTACCCGGTCACGGCACTCGCCTTGATGCGGGTGCCCGGCGGGTTCTCGGTCTCTTCGTCCTCGTAGTCGGAGTTCGGCAGGGACCATGCCTCGGGGACGGTGTCCATCGGACGGGTCTCGGGGTTCGCGGCGAGTTCGCGGGCGGCGTCGTCGGCCGACTGGGCGGTCGGCTCGGTGCCGGCGTCACGGTCCTGTGCGGTATCCGACGCGGTGTCCGACACCGAGGCGGCCGGTGCCGTCCCAGCGCTCGTCGACGCTGAACTGCCCGTCGACGCGGCACCGTCCTTCGAGCCGGCGTCCCCCTTCGAGGCCGCACGGTCCTTCGGGGCCGGGGACTCCTTCGCGACGGGTTCGGAGACCTTCGCCGAGGCGGCGGTGACGACCCGCACGCCCGAGGTGCTCGGCGGATTGACGATCGGCATCCGTCGGGATCGGGTGGCCGGTTCGGGACCGTCCGAGTCCGTTCCGGCGGTGGGCTGCCCAGCCGCATCGAACTTCGCGGCGGGGGTCGTCTTCGTGGCGGCGTCCGTCTTCGCGTCGGTCGCGTCCGACTTCGCAGCAGCGGCGTCGGTCGTGGCGGCGTCCGTCTTCGCGGCGGTCGCAGCGGTGTCCGCTGTCGCCGCCTTCCCCGCCGCAGCGTCTCCGCTCGGCGTCGTCGGCGCGGAGGCTGAGGTCGTCTCCGGGAGAGGACGGGAGAGCGCGTCGTCGGGACCGGAGGCCGGTCGCGGCGCGGAGTCGGCGGTCACCGGTGATTCGAAGTCGCGGGCGGCCACTTCGGCCGAGGACCCGCCGAAGCCGGCGGCGTCGAACGATTCGTGCCCGGCCGAGGATCCCCCCGTGCCGCCGGACTGCGGGGCCGCGTCGCCGGACTGGGAGGCCGCGTCGGCCTCGGCGGGATCGGCGATGACCGGGATCGCCCCGGTCGAGAGGTCGCCGTCCATCGACAGGCCGTGTTCGCGCAGGTAGCGCTTGCGTGCGGCGCGCGATTCGAAGTGCGGCAGCGGTGCGCGGCGGGGGTCGAGCCGATCCTCGGCGTTGACCGGCGGCCGCTCCTGCGGCAGGTGATCGGAGGCCAGTGCCCCGCGCTCGTGGGAGACCTTCGGCGTCGGCGCCGGGTCGATGCGCGACGACGGGAGGTCAGCGGGGGTCGATCCCGCGCTTCCGCCGCCGGCCGGGGCCGGTTCCGCCGCGGCGGGCTGGGTCGGCGACTCGGGAGCCGGTGTCGCCGGAGACGCAGGAGCTGAAGCGGCCTGCGGAGCCGCAGGCGTCTGCACGGACGGAGAAGTCTGAGGCGGCGCGGCCGGAGGCGCCGACGGCGCGGACGCGGGGGCGCTCGACGGTCGTGCGGACGGAGCCGCCTCACCGGCGCCCGGGGCTGCACCGCCACCGGCGGCGGCCGGAGCGTCGCCGCCTGAGGCGGTGTCCGCCTCGGCGGTCGTCGGCTTCTCGGTCGGACGCTTCGGCGGGGTGAGGAAGTCCGCGCGACTGCCCTCGGGGCCCTGGGGAGCGGACGACCTGGCCTCGAACTCCTCTTCCGCGGCCATTCGCTCGGCTTCGCGCCTGGCACGTCGAGACGTGAACTGCTCTTCAGCCATTTCCACTCCTGTACAGATCGTGTTTCGCGATGTACTGCACCACGCCGTCCGGTACGAGGTACCAGACCGGGGCCCCATCCATCACCCGTTGCCTGCAGTCCGTTGACGAGATCGCCAGCGCCGGGATCTGCGCGAGACTCAGCCGGTCGACGGGCAGGCCCTCGCTGCGGAGTTCGTGCCCCGGCCGGCTGACCCCGACGAAGTGCGCCAAGGAGAACAGCTCATCGACATTCTTCCATGTCAGAATCTGAGCCAAAGCGTCCGCGCCGGTGATGAAGAACATCTCCGTGTTCTCGCCGAGGCTGTTCGACAGATCCCGCAGGGTGTCGATCGTGTAGGTCGGCCCGGGGCGGTCGATGTCGACGCGGGAGACGCGGAACCGCGGGTTCGACGCCGTCGCGATGACCGTCATGAGGTACCGGTGCTCGGCGTCGGTGACGGTCTTGTCGTCCTTCTGGTACGGCCGGCCGGTGGGGACGAAGACGACCTCGTCGAGGTCGAACGTCGACTGCACCTCACTGGCCGCGACCAGGTGTCCGTGGTGGATGGGGTCGAAGGTGCCGCCCATGACACCGACCCGACGTGTGCGTTCTGCCATATCAGTGGCGGTACGAGATGCCCTTCCACGACCGTGCGACGACGGCCATCGAGATGAAGATCGCGAGGGTGATGAGGCCGTAGCCGATCGGCTCCATCGGCAGCTCGGTGTGTGCCGCGCCTTCGGTTGCGGCGGCCAGCAGAGTTGCGTTCACGAGAGTGCTCCTTGTCCCTTGATGAGTCTGTTCACTTCAGTTTCTCACGCCCTGTCGTCTGCGTGCGCAGCGACATGGGCGAAGTCAGTCGCGGATCTGCCCGTTTCCGAGCATGACCCACTTCGTCGTCGTCAGCTGCTCGACGCCCATCGGTCCGCGGGCGTGGAGCTTCTGCGTCGAGATGCCGACCTCGGCGCCGAACCCGAACTCGCCGCCGTCGGTGAAGCGGGTCGAGACGTTGACGCCGACGGCGGCGGCGTCGATGGCTGTGACGAAGGTCTCGGCGTTGTCGATGTCCTTCGTCACGATCACCTCGGTGTGACCCGAGGTGTAGGCGCGGATGTGCTCGATCGCCTCGTCGATGCCGGAGACGAGCTTGATCGCGAGTTCGAGGTCGAGGTACTCCTTGGCCCAGTCCCGGCGCGAGACGCGGCGGATCTTCATCGACTCGGGCGCCAGAGCCGCGACATCGGCGTCGGCGTGGACGACGACCCCGGCCTGGTCGAGGCGTTCGAGGATCTTCGGCAGCACCCGCTTGGCGGCCTTCTCATGGACGAGCAGGGTCTCGAGTGCGTTGCAGACGCTCGGCCGCTGCGTCTTCGAGTTGAGGACGAGGTCGACGGCGTTCTTCACCGTCGCCGATGAGTCGATGAACATGTGGACGTTGCCGATGCCCGTCTCGATGACGGGCACGATCGACTCCTGGACGACCGTGTTGATGAGCTCGGCCCCGCCGCGCGGGATGAGGAGGTCGACGTAGTCGCGCGAGTTCATCAGCACGACGGCGCCGTCGCGGCCGTGCTGGTCGATCGTGTTGATCGTGTCCGCGGGCAGGCGGACGGATTCGACGGCGCGGCGGAGGACGGAGACGAGTTCGGCGTTCGTGTTCTCCGCGGCCGAGCCCCCGCGCAGGATCGTCGCATTGCCGGCCTTGAGCGCGAGGATCGCGATGTCGACGGTGACATTGGGGCGGGCCTCGTAGATCGCGCCGATCACGCCCATCGGCACCCGGTTCTGGGTCAGGCGCACACCGTTGGGCAGGGTGCGGCCGACGACGACGGTGCCGACCGGATCGGGGATGTCGATGACCTGTTCGACCGCCGAGGCGATCGCGGAGATCCGCTCCTCGTCGAGGCGGAGGCGATCGAGGAGGGATTCGCTCATCCCGTTCTCGGCGCCCGCGGCGAGGTCGGTCTCGTTGGCTTTGACGATGCGCGCGGAGTTCGCCCGCAGCCCGTCGGCGATCGCCTGGAGGGCGGCGTTCTTCTCCGCGGTCGAGGTCGTCGCCAGACGTGCGGCGGCCGTCTTCGCGTTCCTGGCGATCCGCGTCACCCCGCGCACGATCTTGGGATGGATGTCGGCAGCAGCGGGCATGGACTAACTCCTCTCGCTCACATGCGTGAGGACGAGATCATTGCGATGGATGACTTCTTTACGGTAGTCACTTCCCAGCCGGGTGCCAAGTTCCTCGGTGGTCAGGCCGAACATCGTCGGCAGCTCGGCGGCGGAGAAGTTCGTCATCCCCCGCGCCACGATCTGCCCGCCGGTGTTCCTGATCTCGACCGGATCCCCGGCCTCGAAGTCCCCCTCGACGCCGACGACGCCGGCGGCGAGCAGGCTCGTGCCGCGCGACCGCACGGCCGCCTCGGCGCCGTCGTCGATCGTCACCGAACCGAACGTCTTGGCGAGGTGGCGCAGCCACAGCAGCCGAGTGCCGCGGCGGCGGTGGGTGACGGCGAACGACGTGCCCGCACTCCCCCCGGTGAGCACGTCGCCGACCCGGTCGGCGGAGGTGAGCACGGCGGGGATGCCGGAGTCGGTGACCATGAGGGCGGCGTCGACCTTCGTCGCCATGCCCCCGGTGCCCGTGCCGGCCGTGCCGACTCCGCCGATCGCCACGGCACCGAGGTCGTCGGGCCCGGCGACATGGTCGATGCGCCTGGCGTCGGGCTGGGACGGGGGTCCCGTGTAGAGGGCGTCGACGTCGGAGAGGAGGACGAGGGCGTCGGCGTGGGAGAGGTGGGCGACGAGCGCGGCGAGCCGGTCGTTGTCGCCGAAGCGGATCTCCTCGGTGGCCACGGCGTCGTTCTCGTTGACGATCGGCAGCGTGCCCAGGGACAGCAGCCGGTCGATCGCCCGCTGCGCGTTCTTGTACCGGGTGCGGCGGATGAGGTCGTCGGCCGAGAGCAGGACCTGGGAGGGGACGAGGTCGAAGCGGCCCAGCGCCCGCGCGTACGCGGCCATGAGGAGCCCCTGTCCGACTCCGGCGGCGGCCTGCTGGGTGGCGAGGTCGCGCGGCCGGCGGCGCAGGCCGACGGGTTCGAGTCCCGCGGCGATCGCTCCCGAGGAGACGAGGATGATCTCCCGTCCCTCGGCCCGGTGGGCGGCGATGACGTCGGTGAGCGCCACGAGCCGTGACTCGTCGAGCCCGCCGTCGAGGGTCGTCAGCGACGAGGAGCCGACCTTGACGACGACGCGCTTGGCGCCGGCGATGTCGGCCCGCACGGTCGCGGAGTCGGCGGCCGCGGACGTCGCCGTCATCGCTCGTCGGAGGAGTTCTCGCGGGCGGCGCGCTCGGCGAGCCGCTCCTTCTCGAACTCCGCCCGGGTGGCGGCCTTCGCGTCCTGCCGCTCGTGGTAGGCGGCCTTGCGCTCCTTGCGGCTTGCGCGGGCCTCCTCCTCGAGGCGCAGGTCGGTGCCGCGGGAGCCGAGCAGCTCGGCACCGCCGACGCTCGTGGGGTCCCAGTCGAAGACGACGCCGTCGCCTTCGCCGATGACGACGGTGTCGCCCGGGGTCGCGCCGGCCTTGAACAGGGCCTCTTCGACGCCGAGGCGTTCGAGGCGGTCGGCGAGGTAGCCGACGGCTTCGTCGTTGGCGAAGTCGGTCTGGACGACCCAGCGTTCGGGCTTGTCGCCGAGGACCCGGAAGACCGGACCGTCGGTGTCGCGTTCGCTGCGGATCGTGAAGCCCTTGTCGTCGACGGCCTTGGGCCGGATGACGACGCGCTGCGGCACGGCCTCGAGCTCGGCCCGCCGTTCGCGTTCGGCGGCGACGAGGCCGGCCATCGCGAAGGAGAGTTCGCGCAGCCCCGCATGGCTGACGGCGGAGACTTCGAAGACCCGGTAGTCGGCGGCCTCGAGGTCGGGGCGGACGATGTCGGCGAGTTCGCGGCCGTCGGGGATGTCGACCTTGTTGAGGGCGACGAGCTTCGGGCGCTCCGACAGCGGGAGGTCGCCGCCCTCCTCGCCGAGGTCGACGGAGTACGCGGCGAGTTCGGATTCGATGACCTCGAGGTCGGAGACGGGGTCGCGGCCGGGCTCCCACGTCGCCATGTCGATGACGTGGACGAGGGCGGCGGTCCGTTCGACGTGGCGGAGGAACTCGAGGCCGAGGCCCTTGCCCTCGGACGCCCCGGGGATGAGCCCGGGGACGTCGGCGACGGTGTAGCGGACATCCCCGGCTTCGACGACGCCGAGGTTGGGCACGAGCGTCGTGAACGGGTAGTCGGCGATCTTCGGCTTCGCCGCCGACAGTGCGGCGATGAGACTCGACTTGCCCGCCGAGGGATAGCCGACGAGCGCGACGTCGGCGATCGTCTTGAGCTCGAGGACGAGCGTGGAGGCCTCACCGGGTTCGCCGAGGAGGGCGAATCCGGGCGCCTTGCGCTTCGTCGAGGCGAGAGCGGCGTTGCCGAGCCCGCCGCGGCCGCCGGCCGCGGCGACGAACTCGGTGCCGGCGCCGACGAGGTCGGCGAGGATCTCGCCGTCCTGGGTCTTGACGACCGTGCCGTCGGGCACGGGCACGATGAGGTCCCTGCCGTCGGCGCCGTGGCGCAGGTCGCCCTTGCCGATGCCGCCGCCGTCGGCTTTGAGGTGCGGGCGGTGGTGGAGGGGCAGCAGGGTCGTCGTCTGCGGGTCGACGACGAAGGTGATGTCACCGCCGCGGCCGCCGTTGGCCCCGTCGGGGCCGCCGAGCGGTTTGAACTTCTCCCGCCGGATCGACGAGCAGCCGTTTCCGCCGTCGCCGGCCGCAAGGTGTACCGTGACGCGATCAATGAACTCGGTGGCCATGATGTCCTTATATCAGATGAAGGGTGAGTCGAGAGACTCACCCTTCATGGACCCCTGAAGCGGGGCAGATCAGATCGTATCGGTCAGACGCCGACGATGTTGACGATCTTGCGACCGTTGCGCTTGCCGAACTCGACGGCGCCGGCGGTCAGAGCGAAGAGCGTGTCGTCTCCGCCGCGGCCGACGTTCGCGCCGGGGTGGAACTTCGTGCCGCGCTGGCGGACGATGATCTCACCGGCCTTGACGACCTGGCCGCCGAAGCGCTTGACACCGAGGTACTGCGGGTTCGAGTCGCGACCGTTGCGGGTCGAGCTGACTCCCTTTTTGCTTGACATGTCAGAGGCCTCCTCTTACTTGATGTTCGTGATCTTCAGACGGGTGAGGTCCTGGCGGTGGCCCTGACGCTTCTTGTACCCGGTCTTGTTCTTGTACTTCTGAATCACGATCTTGGGACCGCGGAGCTCACCGACGACCTCGGCGCTGACCGAGATCTTGGAGAGGGCATCGGCGTCGGTCGTGACCGCGTCGCCGTCGACGAAGAGAACGGGTTCGAGCGTGACGCTGTCCCCGGCCTGCGCCTTCATTCGATTCACTGTGATGATGTCGCCGACGCTGACCTTTTCCTGGTGGCCACCGGCACGGACAATGGCGTAGACCATGGTCGAACCCTTTCTGCGTAAGAAATCTTGCGAACGGCGGTTGATGCCTTGGCTCGACAGGGAGCGGACTCCCTGCACGACAGACCCATTGAGAGGAATCACCGGCCGTGGTGCGACGGACGCACCGACGTTCAAGTTTAGTCGATCCCGGCCGCGAACGGCAAACCGGTGCGGAGGTGACCTCCGCCTCGTCACGGGACCGGATGCTCAGCCCTCGCGGGACTCCGCGATCCGCTCGTGATGGTGGATCACCTCGGCGACGATGAAGGCGAGGAACTTCTCCGCGAACTCCGGATCGAGGTGCGAGTCCTCGGCGAGCCGGCGCAGGCGGGCGACCTGCCGGGCCTCCCGGGCCTCGTCGGCCGGGGGCAGGCCGTGGTCGGCCTTGAGCACGCCGACGGATTCGGTGAGCTTGAAGCGCTCGGCGAGCAGGTGGATGAGGGCGGCGTCGATGTTGTCGATGCTGCCCCGCAGCTCGAGCAGGCGGTCGGCGGCCCGGGAGGCGGCGGTGTCGTCGTCAGTCACGCGAACAGTCTAGACAATCCGCGGGTGCCGTGGGGCCGGTGACAGCGCCGCGGACACGGCCGTGCCCCGACCGTCGCGGGGACGGCCGGGGCACGGGAGGGTGAGGGTCAGGCGGGCTGCTCGACCGGGACGGCGTCCTTGGTGTCCGGGTCGGTGAGGGTGCCGGCCTTGCGGTCGGCGAGGTACTTCTTCATCTCCTTCTTCACGACCGGCATGAGGAGGTAGAGGCCGAGGATGTTGATGAAGGCACACATGAACAGCGCCGCATCGGCGAACTCGACGACCTTGCTGAAGCTGGCGACACAGCCGATGACGACGAAGACGCAGACGAGGACGCGGAAGGCCATGATCGTCGCCCGGCCGCGGCCGAAGAGGTAGCTCCAGGCCCGTTCGCCGTAGTACGTCCACGTGATGAGGGTGGAGAACGCGAAGAGCGCGACGGCGACGGCGAGCAGCGCCGGGTACCACGAGGCGACGGTGGAGAAGGCGTCCGAGGCCAGGGCCACACCGCCGATCTCGCCTTCGCCGAGGTCCTCGCGGTACGAGGGCTGGTTGGCGACGATGATCGTCAGAGCGGTCATGGTGCAGATGACGACGGTGTCGATGAAGGGCTCGAGGAGGGCGACGAAGCCCTCGGAGATCGGCCGGCGGGTCTTGACCGCCGAGTGCGCGATGGCGGCCGAGCCGATGCCGGCCTCGTTCGAGAACGCCGAGCGCTGGAAGCCGATGATCATGACGCCGACGATGCCGCCGGCGATGCCCTGCGGGTTGAACGCGCCTTCGAAGATCTCGCCGATCGCCATCGGGATCTGCTGGAAGTTGATGCCGAGGACGAGGAGGCAGGAGACGACGTAGAAGATCGCCATCGCCGGGACGAGCTTGTCGGTGACCTTCGCGATCGAGCGGATGCCGCCGAGGATGACGAGTCCGACGAGGAGGGCGAAGAGGATGCCGAAGATCAGTCCGGCCCATGCGCCGCCGAGGAAGCCGTCCGCGCCGCCGGTGGCGGTGCGGACCTGGGCGAACGTCTGGTTGGCCTGGAACATGCCGCCGCCGACGACACCGAAGATGAGGATCGCGACGGCGAAGACGCCGGTGAGGATCGCGGCCACGGGCTTGGAGAACCGGCGGAAGGCCACCGGCAGGTACTTGAACGGTCCGCCGTGGACGACGCCGTTCTCATCGATCTCGCGGTACTTCACGCCGAGCGTGCACTCGACGAACTTCGTGCACATGCCGAGCAGACCGGCGATGATCATCCAGAATGTCGCACCCGGTCCACCGAGGGCGACGGCGACGCCGACACCGGCGATGTTGCCGAGTCCGACGGTGCCCGAGAGCGCGGAGGCCAGGGCCTGGAAGTGGGTGATCTCGCCGGGGTCGGTGGGCTTGGAGTACTTGCCGCGGACGACGTCGAGGGAGACCTTGAAGCCGCGGAACTGGATGAAGCCGAAGTAGAGGGTGAAGATCAGGGCTCCGAGGATGAGCCAGAAGACGACGAACGGGAAGGAGATCTCGCCGATCGTGACGGGCACGAAGATCACACTGGAGAACCAGGTGGCGATCGGAGTGAACCAGGAGTTGATGGCATCGTCGACGGGTGACGTCGGTGCGTCTGACGCAAGCAGCAGTATGTCCATGTCGATCAAATGTTCCGCAATGCGACACCGGGATCAAGCAATCGACCTTCCAATATTCGGACAGTTACAGAACTGTTATCTGCATCACACCGACCCCGTCGCAAGTGACATTGGTCTCACTGCGGGTTTCGGATAGTGGATTTCCGGTGTGACCTAGACTGGCCGCATGTCACAGAACCCTCCCCCGCCCCAGCGTCCGACGCCTCCGCCCCAGCAGCGCTGGCAGCAGGGACAGCCCCCGATGCCGCAGCAGTCCGGACGACCGGGCGAGCAGCTCCCCCAGATGCACGGCGGACCCGCAGGCGGTCGACCGGGGGCCGATCAGCCGACCCGCATCGAATCGGTCGAGGGCGATCGGGTCCGCGAACGACCGGCCGGCGCGGTCTCGGGGTACTTCGCGATCGTCGGCGCCGTCGTCCTCCTCCTCGTGGCGATCCTCCTCGGGCTCGTCGGCTTCGGCCTGATGATCGCGCAGAACCCGCTCGGCGTCATCCTCCTCGTCCTCGGCGTCCTCGCCTTCATCGCCTCGCTGTTCCTCTTCAAGGGCTGCACCTCGGTGGCGCCCGGTCATGCCGTCGTCCTCCAGCTCTACGGCAAGTACGTCGGCACGGTGCGTCAGTCGGGTCTGCGTTTCGTCAATCCCCTCTTCTCGAAGATCCAGATCTCCACGCGCATCCGCAATCACGAGACCTCGACCCTGAAGGTCAACGACCTCGACGGCAATCCCATCGAGATCGGCGCGGTCGTCGTCTGGCAGGTCCGCGACACGGCCCAGGCGATGTTCGAGGTCGACGACTTCGAGGAGTTCGTCGCCATCCAGGCCGAGACGGCGGTGCGCCACATCGCGAACTCCTACGCCTACGACTCCTCCGATCCGCAGCGGATGTCCCTGCGCGACAATGCCGATGAGATCACGGAGAAGCTCTCCGCCGAGGTGGCCGCCCGGGTCGCCGCCGCCGGCGTGTCGATCATCGAATCCCGGATCACCCAGCTCGCGTATGCGCCGGAGATCGCCCGGGCGATGCTCCAGCGGCAGCAGGCCACCGCCGTCGTCGCGGCCCGGCAGCTCATCGTCGAAGGGGCGGTGGGCATGGTCGAGACGGCGATCGAGCAGATCGAGCGCCGTGACATCGTCTCGCTCGGGCACGCCGAGCGCAGCGACCTCGTGACGAACCTCATGATCGTCCTCTGCGGCGATCAGGCCGCGCAGCCGACGATCAGCACGACCCGGAACAAGCAGTCGGGCACCTGACCCGCCGGTCGCCCGCAGCGGCTCACGTGCCCGGCCCGCGCGCATCCGGGGCCGGGCATGTGAGCCGGGCAAGGGCCCTGAGCCCGGACCCCGGTCACGGACAGCACAGCGCCCCAC
>NZ_BAAAMB010000002.1:81316-84887 GCF_039528855.1 Brevibacterium sanguinis
GGCGCTGTGCCGTCGCCGGCGGAGGGAGGATCTCAGGCGGGTGAGCCTCAGTCCTCGCCGATGATGACGAACGAGGTCGGCAGCGCCTCCTGGGGCTTCTCGACCGGCTTGTCCTTCTTCGCCGGGGCCTTGCGGCGCGGAGCTTCGGGCTCGGCGGCGACGGCGACCTTCGTCGTCGTGTCGGCGCCGATCATCAGCGGCATCTCCCCCGCAGGCTCGGCCTCCGGTGCGGAGTCAGCCGATGCGGTGGTCTCCGACGACGATTCGACGGGCAGCATCGGCTGCTCGTCGCCCGTGCTCGGCTTCTCGTCCTGAGCGGCGGTGTCGCCGTCGCCGCGGTCGGCCTCGGCGGACCGGTCGGCCTCGGCGGACCGGTCGGCGTTCTTCGTCCGCTTGCGACCGCGGGACTTCGCACGGCTCGGCTTCTCCTCGGGCGCGGTGTCGGCTGCGCCCGTGTCGGTCTGTGCGTCCGCCGGCGCCTCGGCGTCGTCGTCCTTCTTCAGCGTCGCCTTCGCGATGGCTGCGACCGCGGAGCGCGAGGCGTCGTTGCCGACCGACTCGGACTGGGACTCCGACTCGCTGCTCTTCGACGACCGGCGCTTGCGGTCGCGTTTGCCGTTGCCCGACGATTCGGAGTTCTGCGAGCGGCCCCCGCGATGGGACTTCGACCCGTCCTCCTCCGACCCGGGCAGGAGCAGCCCGCGTCCGGTGAGGTCGGCTCCGGCGGAGACCATCGATTCGGCGAGTCCGGTGCCGATGCGCTTGCGCGTCATCTGCACGAGACCGAGCGAGGTCACCTCGGCGACCTGATGCTTCGTCCGGTCACGGCCGAGGCACTCGACGAGCCGGCGGACGACGAGGTCGCGGTTCGACTCGAGGACCATGTCGATGAAGTCGACGACGATGATGCCGCCGATGTCGCGCAGACGCAGCTGCCGGATGACCTCTTCGGCCGCTTCGAGGTTGTTCCGCGTCACGGTCTCCTCGAGATTGCCGCCGGCACCGGTGAACTTGCCGGTGTTGACGTCGATGACGGTCATCGCCTCGGTGCGGTCGATGACGAGCGAGCCGCCCGAGGGCAGATTGACCTGGCGCTGCAGAGCCTTCTGGATCTGCTCCTCGATCCGGTAGTGGTCGAAGATCCCCTCGTCCTCGGAGTAGCGGTGCACCCGCTCGAGGAGGTCGGGGGCGACGGCCTCGACGTATTCGTGGATCGTGTTCCACGCTCCGTCGCCGTCGATGACGAGCGAATTGAAGTCCTCGTTGAAGACGTCGCGGATGATCCGCACGATCATGTCCGGCTCGCTGTAGAGCAGCTGCGGGGCGAGGACCTTCGTCGACTTCGACTTCTTCTCGATCGTCTCCCAGCGCTTCGCGAGGCGCTCGACGTCGCGGCTGAGCTCCTTGTCCGTCGCGCCTTCGGCGGCGGTGCGGACGATGACGCCGTTGGAGTCGCCTACGAGCTCCTTGAGGAGCTTCTTCAGGCGGGCCCGTTCGACGTCGGGCAGCTTGCGGGAGATGCCGGTCATCGAGTTGCCGGGCACGTAGACGAGGAAGCGTCCGGGCAGGGAGATCTGGCTCGTCAGGCGGGCGCCCTTGTGGCCGACGGGATCCTTCGTCACCTGGACGAGGACGGAGTCGCCGGGGCTGAGCGCGGCCTCGATGCGACGGGCCTTGCCGTCCATGCCGAGCGCGTCCCAGTTGACCTCGCCGGCGTAGAGGACGGCGTTGCGGCCCTTGCCGATGTCGATGAAGGCGGCCTCCATGCTCGGCAGGACGTTCTGCACCTTGCCGAGGTAGACGTTGCCGATGAGGGAGGACTGCTGGCGGTTCTCCTTGAGGTAGTGCTCGACGGCGATGCCGTCCTCGACGACGACGAGCTGCGTCTGATCGCCGTTCTCGCGCACGAGCATCGTACGGTCGACGGATTCGCGGCGGGCGAGGAACTCGGCCTCCGTGATGACGGGGCGGCGGCGGCCGGCTTCCCGGCCCTCCTTGCGGCGCTGACGCTTGGCCTCGAGACGCGTCGAGCCCTTGAGCGAGGTCACCTCGTCGCTGTCGGAGCCGCGGGAACGCGAGCGGCGGCGCCGGCGGCGGCGCGAACCGCCGTCCTCGTCGTCACCGTCGTCGTCGCCCTCGCTCGTCCTGTCGCGGGCGTCGTCGTCGGATTTCTTCTCCGCCTTGTCCCCGCGCCGGTTCGCGCGGGAGGGACGCTCATCGCCGTCTGTGGTCTCGGAGTCCTTCTCCGCCGGCTTCTCCGCAGGCTTCTCGCGGGTCTTCTCGCTGCGGGAGCTCTGCGCCTCGGACTCGTCGTCGTCGCGGCTGCGCGAGCGGCGACCGCGTCCGCCGCGGCGGCGGCGCCGGCCTCCGCCCTCGTCGTCGCGGTCGTCACGGTCCTCGCGGTCGTCACGGTCCTCACGATCCTCGCGGTCGTCTGTGCGGTCGTCGGTCTCGTCCTCGTCGATGTCCTCATCGTCGAAGTCGTCGTCGATGCTCACCGCCTCGGCGAGTTCCGCCTTGGGCACCTGGAAGATCAGTCCGCCGTGCTGGGGCACCGCAGCGGCCGGACGACTCGCGGGTTCTGCGGGCGCGGGGGCGACCGGCGCGGCGAAGGGATTGCGGGGGTCGAAGGCCGGGGCCTGCGGCGGCTGCGGGGTCGAGTCGTCCTCGTCGTCCTCGGCGCTGGGGTCGAGTCCTTCGTCGGTCTCGCGGACGAACTGCTCGAAGACGAGTCCGCGGTTGGCGACGGCGTCGCGGGCCCGTTTGGGTCGACGGCGACCGCGCTCCCGATCCTCGTCGTCGCGCTCGGGGCTCTCCCGCAGAGAGCCCGCGGCATCGGCGAGGTGGTCGAGCTCCTCGCGGACGCCGTCGTCGACCGTGTGCTCGGTGCCCTTGGCGGCGGCCGCATTGGCCTGCAGATCGGCGAGATCGGCGAGGATGCCCTCGGTGGGATCGGCTGTGCCGTTGCTGTCGTTCGTGGAATCGCTCATGTTCACTCCTACCGGAGCCTCCGCTCACACCATACGGATCTCCGGTGTCCTGCATGGTCCCCGTGGGACCGAAACCTGTGGATGGCGTCTTCGGCTCGCGCTCAGCGCGTAGGCCGTCGATGCTGCCTCTTCTTCGTGTCGACCTGCGAGGCCGTTCCCTCGACTCGGTGGAGGCACTTCTCCTGCCCGGTGTGGGAGCAGGTATCCGTCGCATCATTATGTCACAGATCTGCTGTCCGACCGCTGAGACCGGGCCCGCCGGGTTTGCCGCATGCCCCGCGGGCAGGCATCCTTAGGAGTGTGAACACGGCACCCGCGCTTGCAGACGACGACCTCGACGATGCCATCGACGCGCCTCCGCGGAAGCGTCCGTGGGTGCTGCGCCCGACGGCGATGGGCGTCTTCCTCATCGTCACCTCGGTGATCGGCTTCATCTCCTCCTTCGCCCTGTCGGTGGAGAAGTACGAGAAGCTCGAGAACCCCGACGCCGTCCTCTCGTGCGACCTCAACCCGTTCTTCTCGTGCGGATCGGTCATGGAGTATCCGCAGAGCCAGCTCTTCGGTTTCCCCAATCAGCTCCT
>NZ_BAAAMB010000002.1:84950-104814 GCF_039528855.1 Brevibacterium sanguinis
CCGGCTGGATCATGATCGGCCTCAACATCGGCCTCGCCCTCGGCGTCGTCCTCGTCATGTTCCTCTACTACACGTCGATCTACGTCATCGGCGTCGGATGCCCGTGGTGCATGGTCGTGTGGACGATGACGATCCCGATGTTCTGCGCGGTCACCGCCCACAATGCGCTCGCGGGGAACTTCGGCCGCGGGGTCCGCGACAGCGCCGTGGTCACGGTGCTCGCCCGGGAGAACGTCGCGATCGCCGTCGTCTGGCTGCTCATCATCGCCACGACCATCGTCGTCCAGTTCTGGAACTTCTTCGCAACCCTCTTCTGAGACTCCCGACCCAGACGCCCGACTTGAGGCTCCAGGCCGGAGATCCCCGTCCTCAGACTCCCGTCCGGAGACCCTTGTCCGCCGCACGCGGACGACGGCAGAGACACGTGGTGCCCCGCAGATCATCTGCGGGGCACTACGTGTCTGTGCGGATGGGCGACCTCAGTTGGGGAACCAGATGCCGATCTCGCGTTCGGCCGACTCGGGCGAGTCGGAGCCGTGGACGAGGTTCTTCTGCACCTTCTCGCCCCAGTCGCGGCCGAGGTCGCCGCGGATCGTGCCCGGGGCGGCCGTCGTCGGGTCGGTGGCGCCGGCCAGCGAGCGGAAGCCGGGGATGACGCCCTCACCGGAGGCGATGATCGAGACGATCGGGCCCTCCGACATGAAGTCGACGAGCGGCTGGTAGAACGGCTTGCCCTCGTGCTCGGCGTAGTGCGCCGCGAGCTCCTCCGGGGTGGCCGTGCGCAGGCTCAGAGCGTCGATCGCGTAGCCCTTGGCCTCGATGCGGCCGACGATCTGACCGATGAGGCCGCGGGCGACGCCGTCGGGCTTGATGAGGATGAGGGTGCGTTCCATTCGGGTCCTTCCGTAGAGTTCGTCGATGGACAGTGTACCCGGGGCACACGGGCGGTCAGGACCGCTCGGCGACCTCCCGATCGATGCGGGCCGCCCAGTAGAGGGCGACGACCCACAGGGCGATGAAGATCGCGGCGATGAAGAACATCGGCGGGAGGATGAAGCCGGTGGCGAGCAGCAGCACCTGCGTGATCCAGCCGAGGACGACGCCGGGCCGCTTCTGTCCGATGCGCCGCGGCAGGAGGATCGTCGCGACGATCGCGACCACCGCGATGACCGAGGCGCCGATGAGGAGCTGGGAGAGCTCGAGGGTGCCGTTGGTCTTCACCGTCAGCCCGTACGCCGCGAGTGCCGCGAAGTAGACGACGACGAGTTCGCAGATGAGGATCGACCCGGCGAGGACGGGGTACTTCGACTTCATGCCTCGTCCCCCCGGCCGAGCAGAAGGCGCGCCTCGGCGACGGTGTAGAGGGAGCCGGTGACGATGATCCCGGGCCGCTGCGCACCGCTGCCCTCGACGAGGTCGAAGGCCGTCATCAGGGCCGCGTTGAGATCGGGGGCCACGGTCACCGCGTCCTCGTCGACCCATTCCCGGGCCGCCTCGGCGAGCGTCTCCGCGTCGAGCGCGCGGTCGCTGACCGGGGCGGTGACGACGAAGGCGTCGGCGGTGCGGTGGAGTTCGTCGAGGACGCCGTGGACGTCCTTGTCGGCGAGCATGCCGATGACGATGACGGTGAAGTCGAAGTCGAACGCCTCGGTGATGGTGTCGGCGAGCACGCGGGCGGCGTCGGGGTTGTGCGCCCCGTCGACGACGACGGCCGGGCCGGTGCGGACGAGTTCGGCGCGTCCCGGCGAGGTCACGCGGGACAGTCCCTCGGCGACCGTGTCCCGGTCGAGCGGCTTGTCCTCGTCGCCGAGGAAGGTCTCCGCGGCGACGATCGCGACGGCCGCGTTGTGCGCCTGATGCTCGCCGTGGAGGGGAAGGAACAGGTCGGTGTAGACGTCCCGGATCCCCTGGACGGCGATGAGCTGTCCGTCGACGGCCCGCTGCCGGTCGATCAGGCGGAAGCTGCGGTCCTCGACGAGCGCGGGCACCTCACGGCGGGCCACCTCGGCGTCGAGGGCGGTGAGCGCCTCGTCCTCCTGTGCCGCGATGATCGCCACCGGCTCCGGGGCCGGGGTCGGGTCGATGGTGCGGTTGAGGATCCCCGCCTTGGTCTGCGCGATCGCGGTGAGGGTGTCGCCGAGGTAGGCCTGATGGTCGAGGCCGATGCGGGTGAACACGCACACCTCGGCGTCGGAGACGTTCGTCGAGTCCCATTCCCCGCCCATCCCCACCTCGGCGACGACGACGTCGACGGGAGCGTCGGCGAAGATCGCGAAGGCGAGGACGGTGAGGACCTCGAAGTACGTGAGCTTGGGGCGACCGGAGTCGACGAGCTCGGCATCGACGATGTCGAGGTACGGGGCGATCTCGTCGAAGATCCGCACGAACGTCTCCGCGTCGACGGGCTGCCCGTCGACGGACACGCGTTCGGTGACCGAGTGGAGGTGGGGGCTGGTGAACCGTCCGACTCGCAGATCGTGGGCGGAGATGATCGCATCGATCATCCGCGCCGTCGACGTCTTCCCGTTCGTCCCCGTCACCGTGATGACGGGTGCGGCCCGGTGGATGTCGCCGAGGAGCTCGACGGCCCGGCGGGTCGCGTCGAGGCGGACCTCGACGGCGGCCTCCCCCGCCCGGGTGAGCAGGGTGGCATAGACCCGGGTGAGGTCGTCTGTGCTCATGCCCTCACCACCGAGATCCGGGTGCCCGCAGGCAGCTCTTCGGGGGTGAAGACCTCCGCGGACTCGGCGACGGGAGCGAAGTCGAGTCCCGTCGCCAGGGTCTCGGTGCTGATGAGGTCCCGGTGCGTGCCGAGCGCCTCGGTGACGGCCTCATCGGCCTCGATGACGACGGTGATGCGGTCGGCGACGTGGAGGTCGAGCTGCTTGCGGATGCCCTGGATCGCCCGCACGGTGTCCCGGGCCACGCCCTCGGCTTCGAGCTCCGGGGTGACCCGGGTGTCGAGCGCGAGGAATCCGGAGTCGAGGGCGGCGAGCTCCATGCCGTCGGTGCCGGACTCGGCGACGGACTCGAGCGTGTACTCGCCGTCGACGAGTTCGACGCCGCCGCTGGTCACGGTGCCGTCAGCGGCGACCGACCAGTCACCGGTCTTCGAGCCCCTGATCGCCGCCTGCACCTGCTTGCCCAGTCGCGGACCGGCGGCGCGGGCGTTGACGACGAGGTTCTGGGTGAGCGAGAAGCCCGCGTCCTCGGCGGCGGCGAGATCGAGGGCCTCGACCTCGCGGACGTTGAGCTCATCGGCGATGATGTCGGTGAACTCGCGGCTCAGCGGGGTGCTGCCGGCGACGACGAGGCGGCTGAGCGGCAGGCGCACCCGCAGCCGGTTGGACTTGCGCACCGAGGAGGCCGTCGAGCTGATGTCGCGGGTGAGGTCCATCGCCGCGACGAGGTCGGGGTCGGCCGGGAACTCCGCGGCATCCGGGTAGTCCTCGAGGTGGACCGACCGGTGCCCGGTGAGCCCGCGGTAGATCTCCTCAACCGTGAACGGCAGCAGCGGGGCGGCGACCCGGGCGAAGGCCTCGAGGCACGTGTAGAGGACGTCGAAGGTCTCGTGGGTCGCAGCGCTGCCGTCCCAGAAGCGCCGGCGCGAGCGGCGGACGTACCAGTTCGTCAGCATGTCGAGGTAGCTGCGGACGATCTCGCAGGCCGCCCAGATGTCGAAGTCGTCCATCGCCGCGGCGAAGTCGACGATGAGGTCGTGCGTCTTCGCGAGCAGGTAGCGGTCGAGGACCTGGGAGGAGTCGAAGCGCTTGGACGCCCGGTAGCCGGCCACCGCCTCGGCGTCGTCGGTCCCTGCCGCCGAGTCCGCGGTGTTCGAGTACGTCGCGAAGAACTGCCACGTGTTCCACAGCGGAAGCACGACCTGGCGGACCGCGTCGCGGATGCCCTGTTCGGTGACGACGAGGTTGCCGCCGCGCAGGATCGACGAGGCCATGAGGAACCAGCGCATCGCGTCCGAGCCGTCGCGGTCGAAGACCTCGTTGACGTCGGGGTAGTTGCGCAGGGACTTCGACATCTTCTGCCCGTCGGAGCCGAGGACGATGCCGTGGGAGATGCAGTTGAGGAACGCCGGGCGGTCGAAGATCGCGGTAGCGAGAACGTGGAGGAGGTAGAACCAGCCGCGCGTCTGCCCGATGTATTCGACGATGAAGTCGGCCGGGAAGTGGTTGTCGAACCACGCGGCGTTCTCGAACGGGTAGTGGACCTGGGCGTAGCTCATCGATCCCGAGTCGAACCACACGTCGAAGATCTCCGGGATCCGGCGCATCGTCGACTTCCCCGTCGGGTCGTCGGGGTTGGGACGGGTGAGGTCGTCGACCCACGGACGGTGGAGGTCGACCTCGCCGCGGTCGTTGACCGGCAGACGGCCGAAGTCGGCTTCGATCTCGGCCAGCGACCCGTAGACGTCGGTGCGCGGGTAGGTCGGGTCGTCGGAGATCCACACCGGGATCGGCGAGCCCCAGAACCGGTTGCGCGAGATCGACCAGTCGCGGGCGTTCTCGAGCCACTTGCCGAACTGTCCGTCCTTGACGTTGTCGGGCACCCAGTTGATCTGCTCGTTGAGTTCGACCATCCGGTCCTTGAACTCGGTGACGCGGACGAACCACGACGACACTGCGCGGTAGATGAGCGGGTTGCGGCAGCGCCAGCAGTGCGGGTACGAGTGCTCGTAGGACTCGTGGCGCACCAGCAGGGCGTGGCGATCGGCCAGCGGTCCCGTGTGGTCGCGCAGATCCCGGATGATCGGCCGGTTGGCGTCGAAGACCTGCTCGCCGGCGTAGTCGGGCACGGTGGCGTCGAAGAGGCCGGCGTCGTCGACGGGGCGGACGGCAGTGATCCCGAAGGCGTCGGTGAGCTCCTTGTCCTCCTCACCGAAGGCCGGAGCCTGGTGGACGATGCCGGTGCCGTCCTCGGTGGTGACGAAGTCCGCGGGCAGGATCGTGTGCATGCGCTGCCCGAACTCGTCCTGGCGTCCCTCGAAGTAGGGGAACGGCGGCTCGTAGGAGCGTCCGACGATCTCGCTGCCGGGGAACGTCCGCAGCACCTCGGGGTTCTCCCCGAGTTCACGGGCGTAGGCGCCGAGGCGCGCCTCGGCGAGGATGAGGGTCCTGCCCTGGAGTTCGGGGGCTCCGTCGGGACCGGGGACGACCGCGACGAGCGGGATCTCCGGGTTGACGGCGACGGCCTGGTTCGACGGCACCGTCCACGGAGTCGTCGTCCAGATGAGGACCCATTCGTCTGAGTCGGTGAGCTTGTAGCCGATCGTCACCGCCGGGTCCTGGCGCATCTTGTAGACGTCGTCGTCCATGCGCAGCTCATGGCTCGACAGCGGGGTCTGGTCCTTCCAGCAGTAGGGCAGGACGCGGTAGCCCTCGTAGACCAGGCCCTTGTCCCACAGCTGTTTGAACGCCCAGATGACGCTCTCCATGTACTCGACGTTGAGCGTCTTGTAGTCGTTCTCGAAGTCGACCCACCGGCCCTGACGGGTGACGTACTCCTCCCACTCCTGCGTGTAGCGCAGCACCGAGGACCGGCACGCGTCGTTGAAGGCGGCCAGACCCATGCGGCCGATCTCGGACTTGTCGGTGATGCCGAGCTGGCGCTCGGCTTCGAGTTCGGCCGGCAGCCCGTGGGTGTCCCAGCCGAAGCGGCGGTCGACCTTCTTGCCCTGCATCGTCTGGTAGCGGGGGACGACATCCTTGACGTAGCCGGTGAGGAGGTGACCGTAGTGCGGGAGGCCGTTGGCGAAGGGCGGGCCGTCGTAGAAGACGAATTCGTTCGACCCGTTCTCACCGGGATCGCGTTCGGCGATCGACGCGGCGAAGGTGTCGTCCTGCTTCCAGTACTCGAGCACCGCGCGCTCGATCTCGGGGAAGTTCGGCGAGGCGCTGAGGCCGAAGGCCGAGGTCGACACCTTGGGATAGAGGGGTTGCGTCATGAGCGTCCTTCACGGTAGCTGCGGTCACTGGCCGCGAGGACGACATTGCTGCCGCGGTACCACCCCGCTTATCCGCCGTCAGGCCGCAGTGCCGACCGGCACGGTGCCTCAGCGACGGATCGCTCATTGATGCGGACGATGACGGGTCCGACCGTCCGGGTCTAGTGAGCATCCCATCCCGCCGAGGTGGTCGGCCGTGGATCGGTCATGCTGTTCTTCCGGATGCTCCCCGGTGATGGCCGGATCGACGCGTCCTCAATTCTATACCCGCGGGCCGCGCCCACACCAGTCACCCGGGGCGCTGACGGGCGGTCGCTCCGGCAGGGGTGTCGCAGGTGCGTGCCCGGTGCCCGCGAGCGGCTCAGAGGCCGTGGTGGCGGGCGGTTCAGCGCCCCTGGTGGAGAGTCGCTCAGAGCCCCTGGTGGCGGGCGACCTTGTGCTGGGCGGCCTGGGCGATCGGGCGGATGACCATGAGGTCGACGTTGAAGTGGTGCGGGCGCGTGAGCGTCCAGGTCACGGCGTCGGCGACGTCGTCTGCGGTGAGCGGGTTCTCCACGCCCTCGTAGACCTTGTCGGCCCGTGCGGTGTCCCCGCCGACGCGTTTGAGGGTGAACTCGTCGGTGGCGACCATGCCCGGGGCGATCTCGATGACGCGGACGGGCGAACCTGCGAGTTCGAGGCGCAGGGTCGCAGCGATCGAATGCGTGCCGTGCTTCGTCGCGACGTAACCGCCGCCTCCCTCGTAGGCCTGGTGACCGGCGGTCGAGGACATGACGACGATGTCGCCGCGGCCGGAGTCGATGAGAGCGGGCAGGAACGCCTGGACGACGCGGAGGACTCCGAGGACGTTGATGTCGAACATGTCGCGCCATCCCTCGACCGACGCCTCGGCGACGGTGTCCGTGCCGAACGCGGCACCGGCGTTGGCGACGAGGGCGTGGACGGGACCGCCGGCGAGCACCTCGGCGGCCATCGCGGCCACGGCGGCGTCATCGGTGAGGTCGGCGGTGATCGCGGTGGCACCGGTCTCCTCGGCCAGGGCGGTGAGCTTGTCCCCGCGTCGGGCCACGGCGACGACGTCCCAGCCCTGGTCCCGCAGCCGGCGCACGGTGGCGGCGCCGATGCCCGAGCTCGCTCCGGTGACGACTGCTCGCAATGCCTGCATATGCCTCAACTCCCTCTCGACTGACAACGGGTCGCTCTCAGTCTACGGTCGGGGCCCTAGCGGGTGCCGTCGGGCGCCTGGTCCCCGTCCGGTGGGGCGTCTTTCGGTGGCGCCGCCGGCTTCGACGGGGTGTACGGATTGCGGGGTCCGCCCTCGCCGAACACGGCGCGCAGACCGGGGATCTTCACCGCCACCCACGTCACGGCGACGCAGATCGCGGTGTAGACGAGGACCATGACGACGCCGTGGAAGAGCACTCCGGGCACGGTCGTCGGCAGGCCGATGAGGTTACGCAGCGGGTAGAGGACGAGCGGGTGGAGGAGGAAGACGCCGAACGAGTACGGGTAGAACCAGTGGAGGACCCTGAACCCGGTGCGCATGTAGTGGTGGAGCAGGAGGTAGGCCGCGAGCGAGGCGACGACGACGCCCGGGGACAGGTACTCGTAGGGATAGAGCCACGGCTTCTCCCCCGGCCCGAAGCCCGCCCACAGCGCGGTCACCGCGGTCGCGGCGACGAACGCGACCCAGGCCCACACGACACCGCGGGTCGAGAGGACGACGTCGCGCAGCACCCAGCCGAGGATGTAGAACCCGGCCATCGGCAGGAACCTGGTGGCGATGTTCGCCTCCCCGACGGAGAAGATCATCGACACGAACTGGTCGAGCATGCCGATGCCGAGGAAGATCAGCCCCGTCCCCCACTGCAGACGCCGGGAGCCGTGGACGCTGAGCAGGCGGAAGAACGGCGTGAGCAGGGTGAGGCCGGCGAGGACGTAGAGGAAGTAGAGCTGGACGAAGGGCGAGCCGGAGAGGATCGCGAGCAGCGCATTCCAGTCGGAGTCCGGGGACAGGAGGTAGTAGCGGCGGAAGGCGACGTAGACGATCGTCCAGAAGACGAGCGGGATGCCGATGCGCCACACGCGCTTGGAGAGGAACTTCCGCGGCTTGCTGCCCCGCAGCGGGTCGAGCGCGAGGGCACCGGAGATCATGATGAACACGGGCACCGACCAGCGGCTCGCCGAGTCGATGACGTTGGCGACCCACCAGTCGGGCCCCATCGAGGCGAAGTTGACCTCGACGACGGTGCCGAGGGAGTGGATGGCGACGACGGCGAGGATCGCGAAGGCTCTCGCGGGGTTCATCCACCCCGTCGAGGTGGGAGGCGGATTCTCTGTCCCGATTCTGTCCAAGGTCGCCATGCGTCCATCGTCTCATCCGACCAGGTGGTCGCGTTCGAACCTCCCGTTCAGGCAATTCTGCGGCGGTTGTCGACACAGCTTCCCGGCGGTTGTCGACACAGCGTGGGCACCGGGTCCGATTCATGGCCGGGAACGGTGCTGCGACCGGTCGGGCTCACCGCCGGAGACGGCGGGACGACCGGTTTGGCGACTGGGTCCGCGAGTGGGAAAATCGACAACTATGAACTCTGCCTATTCCGACTCGACGCACGAGTCTGTGAACCTGCCGGACAAGCCGGCTCTCGAAGGTCTGCGCGACAAGTGGGACGCCGCCTGGAGCGAGTCCGACGTCTACGCCTTCGACGCCGACACGGACCGGGAGCAGGTCTACTCGATCGACACTCCCCCGCCGACGGCCTCCGGGTCGCTCCATGTCGGTCACGTCTTCTCGTACACGCAGACGGACGTCATCGCCCGCTTCCAGCGCATGCGGGGCAAGAACGTCTTCTACCCGCTCGGCTGGGACGACAACGGCCTGCCGACCGAGCGTCGGGTGCAGAACTACTACGGCGTGACGTGCGACCCGTCGCAGCCTTACGACGCCGACTTCACTCCCCCGGCCAAGCCCGCGAAGAACTCGCGGGACTTCGAGCGGGTCTCGCGCCGGAACTTCATCGAACTCTGCGAACGCCTCTCGGCCGAGGACGAACAGGTCTTCGAGGACCTGTTCCGCTCGACCGGTCTGTCCGTGGACTGGAAGTACACGTACCGGACGATCGACGACACCTCACGGGCCGTGAGCCAGCGGGCGTTCCTCACCGACCTCGCCGGCGGACACGCGTACTCCCAGGATGCCCCGACGATGTGGGACGTGTCCTTCGGCACCGCCGTCGCCCAGGCCGAACTCGAGGACCGGGAGAAGGAGGGCGCCTATCACAAGGTGAAGTTCTTCCCGCGCGGAGCCGACGGACTGGCCGACACCTCGGCGGATCCGATCATCATCCTCACCTCACGGCCCGAGCTCATTCCCGCCGTCGTCGCCCTCGTCGCCCACCCTGATGACGAGCGCTACCAGCCGCACTTCGGCACGACCTTCGTCTCCCCGCTCTTCGGCGTCGAGGTCGAGGTCCGGGCCCACGAGCTCGCGAAGTCCGACAAGGGCACGGGCATCGCCATGGTCTGCACGTTCGGCGACCTCACCGACGTCACGTGGTGGCGCGAACTCGACCTGCCCACGCGGGCGGTCGTCAACCGCGCCGGGCGCCTCGGCCTCGAGGTGCCCGAGTGGATCGCCGCCTCGCCGAAGCCCGATGCCGTGGGCAACTACGAGCAGCTGGCGGGCAAGACGACGTTCACCGCCCGCAAGGACATCGCGGAGATGCTCCGGGACTCCGGTGACCTCGTCGGCGAGATCGAGGCGATCACCCATCCCGTGCCGTTCTACGAGAAGGGCGACAAGCCGCTCGAGGTCGTCACCTCCCGTCAGTGGTACATCCGCAACGGCGGTCGCTCGGCGCAGCTGCGCGACGAACTCATCGCCCGCGGGCGTGAGATCGAATGGCATCCGGCGTTCATGCGCTCCCGCTACGAGAACTGGGTGGAGAACCTCAACGGCGACTGGCTCGTCTCCCGCCAGCGCTACTTCGGGGTGCCGATCCCGCTGTGGTACCGCCTCGATGCCGACGGCACCCCGGACTACGAGAACCCGATCGTGCCCGAGAACCTGCCGGTCGACCCGATCGCCGAGGTGCCGGCGGGCTTCTCGGAGGACCAGCGTGACCAGCCGGGCGGCTTCACCGCCGACCCCGATGTCCTCGACACGTGGGCGACGTCGTCGCTGACCCCGCAGCTGCTGGGCAAGTGGAGCCGGGACGAGAAGTTCTTCGAAACCGTCTTCCCGTTCGATCTGCGGCCGCAGGGCCACGACATCATCCGCACGTGGCTCTTCTCCACGGTCGTGCGGGCGAACTCGCTCAACGACGCCGCCCCGTGGAAGCGTGCGGGACTGTCCGGGTGGATCCTCGACCCCGACCGGAAGAAGATGTCGAAGTCGAAGGGCAACGTCGTCGTGCCCTCGGACATCCTCGCCGAGGCGAAGCCCGGGTTCGGTCCCGACGCCGTGCGCTACTGGGCGGCAAGTGCGAAGCTCGGCGCCGACACCGCCTACGACGTCTCGCAGATGCAGATCGGCCGCCGCCTGGCGATGAAGCTGCTCAACGCCTCGAAGTTCGCGCTCGCGCAGGGCGTGCACGCCGGACTCGTCGGACAGGTCGACGCGGTCAGCCATGACCTCGATTGGGCCCTGCTCGCCCGCCTCGGCGAGGTCGCCGCGAGCGCCACCACCCACATGGAGGCCTATGACTACGCGCACGCGCTGCGCGAGGTCGAGAGCTTCTTCTGGGAGTTCACCGACGACTACGTCGAACTCGTCAAGGACCGCTCGTACGGTGCCGCCGGAGAGGCCGATCAGCTGTCGGCCCATGTCACCCTGGCCACCGCCCTCGATGTGCTGCTGCGCCTGTTCGCCCCGTTCATGCCGTTCGTCACCGAGGAGGTCTGGTCGTGGTGGCGCACCGGGTCGGTCCACCGCGCACCGTGGCCCACCGATGAGGCGACGTTCGCCGAGGCCGGCGCCGCCGACCCCGAGCTGCTGCGCTCCGTGGCTGCCGTGCTCTCAGAGATCCGCCGTGCGAAGACCGAGGCGAAGGTCTCGCAGAAGACCTCGGTGCTCAGCCTGACGATCGAGGCTCCGGCCGCGATCACCGGCGCCGTCGCCTCGGCGGAGGGCGATCTCAAGGCCGCCGGGCGCGTGCAGAGCCTGACGACCGACGTCGGCGGAGACGAGATCACCGTCGCCGCGATCGAGTTCGAACCGCAGGCCTGAGGTTCTCTGCCGCGAGGCGGGGCCGGGACATGCTCCCGGTCCCGCCTCTCTGCGTTCGCGGAATCGCGCTGGCCCGCCTCTCTGTGTTCGCAGGTCGCCACCCAGCGGTCGCCTCGGTGCGGGACCTGTTCCCAAATGAGCACACGAATCGTCCCGGAATCCCTGTGTGACCCACATATCATGGAGTCGTCGCAGACGCCGGGGCACTCGGTCCCGACCTGACTGAAAGGCATGACAGACCATGAGAAGTGAGCTCTTTGCGCAGCGCAACGCCGAGGTCCAGAACCGGGATCGGTGGACGCTGCAGTCGAGTAAGATGCTGCGCACCGTGATCACGCCGGACGCTCCGATGATCGCCACGAAGGGCGCCATGGTCGCCTACCAGGGCGATATCCACTTCTCCCACCAGGGGTCGAAGTCGGTCGGCCAGTTCATGAAGAAGGCGGCCACCGGCGAGGGCGGCAACGTCATGCGCGTCGAAGGCAACGGTGAGGTGTTCTTCGCCCGCGAAGCCTCGAACATCTTCATGATGTCCCTCGAAGGCCAGCAGGACGCGCTCACCGTCAACACGTCGAACCTCCTCGCCTTCGACGACGCCCTCAACTGGGAGATCAAGCGCATCAAGGGCGGCATCGGCGCGCTCGCGAGCGGTTCGGGTCTCTTCAACCTCGAGCTCTCCGGCACCGGCACCGCGGCGATCTGCTGCAAGGGCGACCCGATGGTTCTCGACGCCTCACAGCAGCCCACCTTCGTCGATCCGCAGTCCGCGGTCTGCTGGTCGTCGTCGCTGGCCCCGCAGATCAAGACCGACGTCAGCCTCGGCTCGTTCTTCGGCCGCGGCTCCGGCGAATCGATCCAGCTCGCCTTCCACGGTCCCGGTTTCGTCGTGGTCCAGCCCGCCGAGAACGCCGTCTACTCGGCCCAGGCCTGAGCACACTCCCCACCCGCTCCACGCATCCCCGCTCCACATCCCCAGCGGCCGTCGGTCCCCACCGGCGGCCGCGCCGCGTCACGCTCCGTTTCCCACACGCACTGCCCGGCACTGGCCCACTCGCGCTGCTCACCGGTGTGCCGACAGATCTCCGCCCGCACCGACTACCCGCCGGTCCCCTGACAACCCTCCGCCCCACGCACAACCCTTGAGCTCGCGCACAACCCTGGAACTCTCGCACTACCCGCAGCTCGCCACTCACACCGCGCAGTCGCAGATCCACCCCGTGCACGCGTAGTTCGTCAAGCTCCGCATCCGGGTCGGCACGCGACGCGCCTCGACGCACCGGCAAACACCACCCACAGCCGCACACACAACCCGTCGGTCTGCTCGCAACCCTCCGCCGCACGGACAACCCTTGAGCTCTCGCACAACCCGCAGCTCGCCACACACAACGCGCAGTCGCAGTTCCACCCCGTGCACACGTAGTTCTTCGAGCTCCGCATCCGGGTCGCCGCGAGACGCTCCTCGAGCACCGGCGAACACCACCCGCAGCCGCACACACAACCCGCCGCTCACCGCACAGATATGTCGGAGATTCTTGACATGTCGGATATTCCCGACATAACCTCGAGGGCGTGAACACCGATGTCTTCGCTGCCGTCGCGAACCCCACACGCCGTGAGATCCTCGAGGCGGTGCGCGACGAACCGCGCTCCGTCACCGAACTGACAGCGCTCTTCGACCTCAGCCGCCCCGCGGTCTCCGAACACCTGCGAATCCTCCGTCTCGCCGGCCTCGTCCGCGAGGAGCCGCAGGGTCAGCGGCGGATCTATCATCTCGAACCGGCGCCCCTGGCCGAGCTCGGCGAATGGCTCCACCCCTTCGAACGGTATTGGCGCGACCGCCTCGGCGATCTGGCGCGCACCCTCGACGACATCACCGAACCCGACACTGAAGCCCAGCCCGATACCGCCACGGAACACGAAACCCGACCCCGAAACGGAGACCAACGATGACTGACGAACGGACCATCGAAGTCGACCAGTTCCTCACCCACTCACCGCACACCGTCTGGCGGGCACTCACCGAACCCGAGCTGCTCGCGCGATGGTGGGCGCCCGGCGACATCGCCCCGGTCGTCGGCCACGCCTTCACCCTCGACATGGGCGGCTTCGGTGAGCAGCCGTGCACGGTGACCCGCGTCGAACCCGAACGCCTCATCGCCTTCACCTTCGCCGAGGGCAGCCTCGACTCGACCCTGACCTGGACCATCGAACCCGAGGGCACGGGCACACGCCTGTTCCTCGCCCATTCCGGTCTCGACGTCGACTCCCCGCTCGGTCAGCAGGCGTACAAGGGCATGGGATCGGGATGGCCGGGCATCCTCGCGAACATGGAGTCGGCGCTCACCGGGGTGTGATCGCCGAGGTGTGATCGCCGGGGTGTCATCGCGGAGGTGTGATCGCCGAGGCGGTCCCCCGTCGGCCCTCACCAGCACTGACCACGGCTGGCCCTCGCCGAGGCGGTCCCCGCCTTCTGCCACATGGCCTCGAGCCGGCGGCTCAGGCCACCGAGCGCGTCTCGTCCGCCCCGCCCCTCTCGACACGGTAGCGTCGGAACGCCGGGAAGACTGCGGCGCAGATGAGGACGAGCACGATGACGGCGATGCCGCCGCCGGCCGAAGCGATCGTCGTCGTGGTCGCCTCAGCGGCATAGCCGTGGACGATGTCGGCGATGCGCGGTCCACCGGCGACGACGACGATGAACACGCCCTGCACGCGCCCGCGCATGTCATCGCTGGCGGCCTCCTGGAGCATCGTCGACCGGAAGGCCGCGGAGATGATGTCCGCTCCCCCGCCGAGTGCGAGCCCGAAGAGCGCGACGATGAGCGCGGCCATCCAGAAGCCGCTCGCGAACGGCAGCGCGAACCCGAAGATCGTCATCGCCGCACCCCAGACGATGATCGCGACGATGACGGCGAGCCCCTGACGTTCGACCTTCGAGACCCACCCGGAGAAGATCCCGGCCAGGGCACTGCCCGCAGCCAGCGCTGCGAAGAGAAGCGAGAAGACGATGCCGCCCTCGGGCGGACCGCCGAAGGTCTCGGTCGCGATCTGCGGGAACAGCGCACGGGGCATGCCGAAGACCATGGCGATGACGTCGACGAGGAGGGAGACCATGACGACGGTGTTCGTCCCGAGGTACCGGAACCCGTCGACGACGCCCTTGAACCCCGACCGCGTGTCCGGCTGCTTCCCCGGCACGAGCGGGGGAAGCCTGACCACGGCATAGAGAGTGGTCGCGAGGAAGAGAGCGTCGAGGATGTAGAGCATCTGGTAGCCGAAGACCGGAATGAGCGCCCCGCCGATGACGGGACCCGCGACCGCTCCGAGTGTCGCGACCGTCATGTTGAGCGAGTTCGCCGCCGGCAGCAGTGCGAGCGGCACGATCGTCGGCAGCAGCGCCCCGCGGGCGGGCTGGTTGAGTCCGAAGAAGGCCTGCTGCATCGCGAACACGCTGAGCAGCACCCACACGTTGTCGATCTGGATGACGGCGAGGAACGCCAGCAGCGCACTCGTGACGATGAGGCCGACGGTCGAGATGATGAGAAGCTTGCGCCGGTCGACGACATCGGCGAGCGACCCTCCCCAGAGCCCGAAGACGATGAGCGGGACGAGCCCGAAGACACCGCTGAGCCCGACGTACCCGGAGGACCCGGTGATGTGGAAGATCTGCGCCGGGATGGCGACGACCGTCATCTGCGCACCGAGTACGGTGACGATGTTGGCCAGCCACAGCCGGCGGTAGTTGTCGTATCTGAGCGGTCTCGTGTCCGCGAACAGCCTCATGCTGCGCGCGAAGCGCTCACGCGGACTTCTTCGTCGTCCGCGTCTGCTCGTGCGGGATGAGGGTCGGGGCGACGTTGCTCTCGACGACGTCCTTGGTCACGACCACCTCGGCGACGTCCTCGCGGGAGGGCACATCGAACATGATCGGCTGGAGGACTTCCTCCATGATCGACCGCAGACCGCGGGCTCCGGTGCCTCGCAGGAGCGCGAGATCGGCGATCGCCTCGAGGGCTTCGGTCTCGAAACGGAGCTCGACGTTGTCGAACTCGAACATCCGCTGATACTGCTTGACCAGGGCGTTCTTCGGTTCGGTGAGGATCGACATGAGCGCCGGCCGGTCGAGGTTGGACACGGTCGCGAGCACCGGCAGACGGCCGATGAACTCGGGGATGAGCCCGAACTTGAGCAGATCCTCGGGCAGGATGTCCGCGTAGAGG
The DNA here is from genome assembly GCF_039528855.1 of Brevibacterium sanguinis. Taxonomy (NCBI): domain Bacteria; kingdom Bacillati; phylum Actinomycetota; class Actinomycetes; order Micrococcales; family Brevibacteriaceae; genus Brevibacterium; species Brevibacterium sanguinis. Next base: position 100,357 of record NZ_BAAAMB010000002.1, read on the forward strand.
TCCTCGTCGTCGTTCTTCGACTGGAGCAGGGCGCCGAAGCCGATGCCGTGCTTGCCCTTGCGGCCGGCGACGATCTCCTCCATACCGGCGAAGGCGCCGGCGACGATGAAGAGGACGTTCGTCGTGTCGATCTGGAGGAAGTCCTGATGCGGGTGCTTGCGGCCGCCCTGCGGGGGCACCGAGGCCTGCGTGCCCTCGAGGATCTTCAGCAGCGCCTGTTGCACGCCCTCACCGGAGACGTCGCGGGTGATCGACGGATTCTCCGACTTGCGGGCGATCTTGTCGATCTCGTCGATGTAGATGATGCCGTGCTCGGCGCGCGGGATGTCGAAGTCCGCGGCCTGGATGAGCTTGAGGAGGATGTTCTCGACGTCCTCGCCGACGTAGCCGGCTTCGGTCAGCGCGGTGGCATCGGCGACAGCGAAGGGCACATTGAGGCGCTTCGCGAGCGTCTGGGCGAGGTAGGTCTTGCCGGAGCCGGTGGGGCCGACGAGGAGGATGTTCGACTTCGAGATCTCGACCTCGGAATCGGCGCTGCCGAGCGTCTTCGCGTCGTCCCCGCCCTGGAGGGCGCGGATGCGCTTGTAGTGGTTGTAGACGGCGACGGAGAGGGCCTTCTTCGCGGGATCCTGGCCGACGACGTACTCGTGGAGGAAGTCGAAGATCTCCCGCGGCTTGGGCAGTTCGAGTTCGGCGTGCTCCGTCGTCGACTCGCTGAGCTCCTCTTCGATGATCTCGTTGCACAGTCCGATGCATTCATCGCAGATGTACACCCCAGGTCCGGCGATGAGTTTCCGCACCTGCTTCTGTGACTTGCCACAGAAGTTACATTTGAGCAGATCTGCTCCGTCCGCACTGCGAGCCACTGTCACAACCTTTCGCCAGGGCGCCTCGCCCCAACTCTACCGCTCGTGTTTCCTGTACCTCAATAGCTTCCCATATGACACTGACGCAGCGCCTGCGCGGGGTCATACGGTGTGTCGGAACCGCCTCGGCGGATCACCCACCCGACCGGCGGCGGAGACGACAGCGGGCCCGGACGACCGCCGCCGTCCGGGCCCGCTGACTGCCGGGGCTCAGGCTCCCTTGCGGGAGGTGAGCACCTGGTCGACGAGACCGTAGTCCTTCGCCTGCTCGGCGGTGAGGAAGAGGTCGCGTTCGATGTCGTTCGACACCTGCTCCTCGGTCTTGTTCGAGTGCTTCGACAGCGTCGCCTCGAGCCACTGGCGCATGCGCAGCACCTCGGCGGCCTGGATCTCGATGTCCGAGGCCTGGCCCTGTCCCTGGCCCTGCATCGAGGGCTGGTGGATGAGGACGCGGGCGTTGGGCAGCGCGAGTCGCTTGCCGGGGGTGCCGGCGGCGAGCAGCACGGCCGCGGCGGAGGCCGCCTGGCCCAGGCACACCGTCTGGATCTCCGGCTTGATGTACTGCATCGTGTCGTAGATCGCGGTCAGCGCGGTGAACGAGCCGCCGGGCGAGTTGATGTAGAGGGTGATGTCGCGGTCGGGGTCCTGCGATTCGAGGACGAGCAGCTGCGCCATGATGTCGTCGGCGCTCGTGTCATCGACCTGCACGCCGAGGAAGATCACACGATCCTCGAACAGCTTCGTGTACGGGTCCTGACGCTTGAAGCCGTACGGCGTGCGCTCTTCGAACTGCGGCATGACGTAGCGCGACACCGGCATCTGGCCGGCGGTCGACCCTGGCATGAGATTCATTGAGTTCATTCTTCCCTGTCTCCCCGTCACTTGTCGTTGACTTCGGACGCCTGGGTCACGACGTCGTCGATGAAGCCGTATTCGAGGGCTTCCTCGGCGGTGAACCAGTGGTCGCGGTCGTTGTCCTTGAGGATCTGCTCGAGCGACTTGCCGGTCTGCTCGGCGGTCAGCTCGGCCATCTGCTTCTTCATGTGGAGGATGAGCTCGGCCTGGATCTTGATGTCCGTGGCCGTGCCGCCGATGCCGCCGAGCGGCTGGTGCATGAGGATGCGCGCGTGCGGAGTCGCGTAGCGCTTGCCCTTGGCGCCGGAGGACAGCAGGAACTGCCCCATCGAGGCGGCCATGCCCATCGCGACGGTCGCGACGTCCGGCTTGATGTACTGCATGGTGTCGTAGATCGCCATGCCCGCGGTGACCGAGCCGCCGGGCGAGTTGATGTAGAGCCAGATGTCGGAATCGGGGTCCTCGGCCGCCAGCAGCATCATCTGCGCGCAGATCGCGTTGGCGTTGTCGTCGCGGACCTCCGAGCCGAGCCAGATGATCCGCTCCTTGAGCAGACGGTTGAAGATGTGGTCGTCGAGGCCCATGCCCCCACCGGCGTCGAGGCCGACGGGCGCTGTCGTGTCGTGTGCGCTCACGTTTCTCTCCTGTTGGTCTAGATTGGCTTGCTATGGACTCTAACTGGTGCGCCGCAGGTTTTAGTCCCCCCGATCAGCCGTGTTCGCCCTCAGCGTGAAAGGCTGCGATCCGCGGCTGAATGCGCGAAACGGCGGGCACGGTCATCCCGTGCCCGCCGTTGTCAGCGGTGCTCAGTCAGCAGACCCTCGCCGAGGCGGCCGTCGGCCTGCGTGACGGACGCTCACTTCTCGTCGGCGTCGGCCTTCGCATCCTCGGCGGCGGTCTCGTCGGCCTCGGCGTCGTCGGCCTCGGAGTCGTCAGCGGAGACGGTCTCGGCGGAGTCGTCGGCGGGCGAGGTGAACTCCTCCATGTCGACGACGTTGCCGTCGGTGTCCTTGACGACGGCGCCGGCCAGCGCCGCGGCGAGGGCCTTGCGCCGCGAGACCTCACCGACGAGGGCGTTGACCTGGCCGGAGTTGTCGAGCATCTGCGCGAACTCGTTCGGGTTCATGCCGTACTGCTGCGAGGCGGAGATGAGGTACTCGATGAGCTCGGGCTGGGTGACCTCGACCTCTTCGGCCTCGGCGATGGCATCGAGGACGAACTGCGTGCGCAGGTTGCGCTCGGTCTCCTCGGTGACCTCCTTGCGGTGCTCATCGTCGTCGACGCGGTTTTCGGACTCGAGGTGGCGCTCGACCTCGTCGGTGACGATCTTCGCGGGCACCGGCACGTCGACGGCCTCGATGATCGCTTCGAGGACCTTGTCGCGCGCCTCGGCGCCCTGCGCGAACTCCTTCTGCTTGCCGGCCTGGACCTTGAGGTCCTCGCGGAGCTCGTCGATGGTGTCGAACTCGCTGGCCAGCTGCGCGAAGTCGTCGTCGGCCTCGGGCAGTTCGCGTTCCTTGACGGCCTTGAGGGTGACGGTCACGGTGCCCTCCTCGCCCTCGTGCTCGCCGCCGGCGAACGTCGTCGAGAAGGTCGTCGACTCGTCGGCCGAGAGGCCTTCGAGGGCTTCGTCCATGCCCTCGAGCATGGTCCCGGCGCCCACCTGGTAGGAGATGTCGGAGGCCGAGTCGATCTCCTCGTCGTCGATCTTCGCGACGAGGTCGAGGGTGACGAAGTCGTCCTTGGCCGCCGGGCGGTCGACGGAGGTCAGAGTGCCGAAGCGCGAGCGCAGCTGCTCGAGCTCGTTCTCGACGTCGGCGTCGGTGACCTCGATGGGGTCGACCTCGACGGTGATCGAGTCGTAGGCGGGCAGCGTGATCTCGGGGCGCACGTCGACGTCGACGGTGAAGACGAGGTCGCCGTCCTCGGTGCCGTCGAGGCCGGGAACCTCGGAGATCTCGACCTCGGGCTGGCCGAGCGGCTTGAGATCGTTGGCTTCCACGGCGTCACGGTAGAACGCGTCGAGTCCGTTGTTGATCGCTTCCTGGATCACGGTGGGGCGGCCGACGCGCTGGTCGATGATGCGCGTGGGGACCTTGCCCTGACGGAACCCGGGGACGTTGACCTGGGAACCGATGGTCTTGTAGGCCTCGTCGACGCTCGGCTTGAGTTCGGCGTATGGGACTTCCACGCTGATCTTGACCCGGGTCGGGTCGAGTTGCTCGACGGAGCTCTTCACAGTGGGACCTTTCAGAATCGACAATCATGCTCGCAGTCGACACGACGGTTCGTCAGTCGTGGGACCGCTGAGGGATCGGACATGGACCATGTCCTTTGGAGATGCAGTCACCCATCCTACGCGAAACGGGAGCCAAAACACGAAAAGCGCCGAGGTGGTCGCGCAGACGAGAAAACCGGCCGAACCACAAGGGTCCGACCGGCCGGTGGAGGGGATGACGGGAATCGAACCCGCACCATCAGTTTGGAAGACTGAGGCTCTACCATTGAGCTACATCCCCGTGTTGCGAATATGACTATATCCGAGGTCGTCGGCACGGGCCAAATCGGGCTTTCATGACGTGTGTCACAGGCCGCGGACGCCGTTGGGACGCCGCCTGCGGATGTGGTTAGATTGAGTGTCGCGGGATGTGGCGCAGCTTGGTAGCGCATCTGTTTTGGGAACAGAGGGTCGCAGGTTCAAATCCTGTCATCCCGACGATCGAGAGCCGCCCTGACC
>NZ_BAAAMB010000002.1:104841-155642 GCF_039528855.1 Brevibacterium sanguinis
TCACCGCCGTTCCCATTGGACGGCATGAGGCTCGACCCGCGGCAGGGAAGTTCGCGACAATGGTGTCCCGACCGGATCCAGGAAGGACCCGCCATGGCGCCGCTGCCCCCGTCCTCGCACCCGAGCCCGCTCTCACGCCTGCGCACCCGGACGCGGACCGTGCGCCTGACCGCGCTCGGGGCCGCCGTCGGCCTCGCCCTCAGCGCCTGCACCGCAGGGGACGACCCGAGCTCGGCGCCGGGCAGCTCGGCGTTCTCCCCGTCGCAGGCACCGAGTACTGAGACGGGGTCTCCCCCGCCGCTCACCGCCCCCGAGGTCGTCGCCGAGAACCTCGACGCACCGTGGTCGATCGCCTTCGCCGGCAGCTCCCCGCTCGTGTCCGAACGCGATACGGGGCGGATCCTCGAACTCTCCGGCGACCGTCCCGCGCAGGTCCGGGAGGTCGGCACCGTGCCCGACGTCGCCGCCGCCGGCGAGGGCGGCCTGCTCGGCCTCGCCGTCGCCGACGACGTCCTCTACTCCTACTTCACGGCCGCCGACGGCAACCGCATCGTCCGCTTCCCGCTCACCGGCGACCCCGGGGGCCTCGGCCTCGGGGAGCCCGAGGTGCTCCTCGACGGCATCCCGGCAGGGACCACCCACAACGGCGGCCGACTCGCCTTCGGACCCGACGGCATGCTCTACGCCACGGCCGGCGATGCCGGCAACAGCGCCTCGGCGCAGGACCGGGACGCCCTGTCGGGCAAGATCCTGCGGCTGACCCCTGACGGCGCGGTGCCCGAGGACAACCCGTTCGACGGGTCGTACGTCTACTCCTACGGTCACCGCAATCCGCAGGGTCTGAGCTGGGACGAGGACGGGACGATGTACGCCAGCGAATTCGGGCAGAACGCGTGGGACGAGCTCAACGTCATCGAACCCGGGGCGAACTACGGCTGGCCCGAGGTCGAGGGCATGTCCGATCCCGGGGAGGGCGGGGACTTCGTCGATCCGGTCCAGCAGTGGGCTCCGGCGGAGGCGAGTCCGAGCGGGATGACGATCACCGGCGACTCGATCCTCATCGCCAATCTCCGCGGTGCGACGCTGCGCGAGGTCCCGGTCACCGACCTCTCGCAGTCGCGGACGTCCTACGACGGCGAGTACGGTCGCCTCCGCGACGTCGTCACGACCCCGACCGGGGAGATCTGGATGCTGACGAACAACACCGACGGTCGCGGCGATCCGGGGCCCGGCGACGACCGGATCATCCGCATCCCGGCACCGGAGTGAGCGGCCGCCCCGCGGCACGGGGCGTGCCTCAGCGCTCGAAGTCGATGACCTGGCGGATGACGGTGCCGGCGGCCAGCGCGTCGAACGCTGCGTTGATGTCGTCCAGGGCGACGGTCTCGGAGATGAGCTCCTCGACGGGCAATCGGCCCTCGCGCCACAGCTGCGCGTAGATCGGGATGTCGCGGGCCGGCACGGCCGACCCGAGGTAGGACCCGATGACGGTGCGCGCCTCGGCGGTCAGCGTCACCGGGGTGATGCGGGCCTCGGCATCCGGGGCGGGCAGGCCGACGGTCACGGTGGTTCCGCCGACGGCGGTCGCGGTGAACGCGGTTTCGAAGGCGCGGGGATGGCCGACGCATTCGATGACGATCGGCGCCGTCCGGTCTCCGAGCTCCTCGGGGGTGTAGACCTCGACCGCCCCGAGCCTCCGCGCATGCTCGAGCTTGTCCGGGTTCGCGTCGACGCCGATGACCCCGGCGGTCTCGATCGACAGCGCCGTGATGAGCGCGGCCATCCCGACCCCGCCGAGGCCGACGATCATCACCTCGTCGTCAGGGCCCGGGGCGCCGGCGTTGAGGACCGCTCCCCCGCCGGTGAGCACCGCGCACCCGAGCACCGCGGCGATCGGGGCCGGCACATCGTGGCCGACGGGCACGACGGAGGCGCGGTTGACCACGGCGTGCGTGGCGAAGACCGACGCGCCGAGGTGGTGGAGCACCTCAGTACCGGAGACGTCGTGGAGCCGCACCCGGTGACCGTCGAAGGGCAGGGTGCCCGCGGCGTTCGTCGCGCTCCCGGGCAGACACGGCAGCTTCCCGTCGGTGAGGCAGTTGCGGCAGACCCCGCAGCGCGGCAGGAACACGGTGACGACCTGGTCGCCGATCTCGAGGTCGTCGACGCCGTCGCCGAGGGCCTCGACGATGCCCGCGCCCTCATGGCCGAGCAGCATCGGCAGCGGCCGGGGCCGGTTCCCGTCGACGACGGAGAGGTCGGAGTGGCACACTCCGGCCGCGGTCAGCCGGATGAGGATCTCCCCGGGGCCCGGCGCGTCGAGGTCGAGCTCCTCGACCGTGAGCGGGGACGACTCCGCATACGGCCGGGCATGCTCCATCTCGCGCAGCACCGCGCCCCGGATCCTCACAGTCCGGCCTGTCCCTCGGTCTCGTAGGCGGCCATGATCCCGATCCGGCGGGAATGGCGTTCATCACCGGAGAAGGGGGTGGTGAGGAACGCGTCGACGATGGCGATCGCATCGGCTTCGGAATGCTGGCGGGCGCCGACGGCGACGATCTGCGCATCGTTGTGCTCGCGGGCGAGCTGCGCGATCTCCGGGTTCCAGGCCAGAGCGGCCCTGGCGCCGGTGACGAGGTTGGCCGCCATCTGCTCCCCGTTGCCCGACCCGCCGATGACGACGCCGAGCGAGTCGAGGCCCGCGGCCCGGTCGTCGACGACGGCCTGAGCCGCGGCGATGCAGAACGCCGGATAGTCGTCGAGCGCGTCGTACTCGAGCGCGCCGTGGTCGACGACCTCGTAGCCCTCCTCGCCGAGGTGGTCCTTGAGGACCTCTTTGAACTCGTACCCGGCGTGGTCGGTGCCGAGGTGAACCTTCATCATGTGCCTTTCGTCAGGGTTGGTCAGCTCGTCGGTCTTGTAACGAGCGTCAGTCGAAGATCGGGCCCTGGTCGCGGGTGCGCTTGAGTTCGAAGAAGCCCGGCGTCGAGGCGACGGCGACGACGCCGTCGAAGAGGCGCCCGGCGTCCTCGCCCTTCGGGGCCGGGGTGACGACGGGACCGAAGAACGCGGTGCCGGCGACCCGGCAGATCGGGGTGCCGACGTCGTCGCCGACGAGGGCCATCGCCTCGTCGTGGGAGGCCTGCAGCGCCGCGTCGTAGTCGTCGCGCTCGGCGTAGTCGAGGAGTTCGGCGGGCAGGTCGAGCTCAGCGAGCGCCTCGGCGACGGCCTTGTCGAAGTCCTGCTCCCCACCGGGGTGGATGCGGGTGCCGATCGCGGTGTAGAGCGGTTCGGCGATCTCCTCGCCGTGCTCGGCGATCGCGGCGGTGACGACGCGCATCGGACCCAGGGTGCGGTCGATGAGCTCCCGGTAGTCCTCGGGCAGGTCCTTGTCGCGGTTGAGGATGTTGAGGCTCATCGGATGGAAGCGGACGTCGACGTCGCGGACTTTCGCGACCTCGAGTCCCCACCGGGACGTCATCCACGCCCACGGGCATGCCGTGTCGAACCACAGGTCAAGGGTCTCTCTGCTCATTCTCGCTCCTCATCGGCAGGGGGCGCGCAGCAGCGCCCCGGTCACTGTGCCAATCTACCAACTCCGCGCGCTCCCGGCCCACCGCGTCCTCGTCGCCTGGATCGCGCGGCGTCCATGACAGAATGACGACAGTACACATGACTTGATGCGGAGGTCGCCAGACAGTGCCCCAATACAACCTCACCCGCGACGAAGCACGTTCGCGGTCGTCTCACATTGACGTCACGAGCTACGAGCACACGCTCATCCTCACCGGTCGCGGGGACTCGTTCCGGGTGCGGTCCCGGATCCGCTTCACCGCCGATCCGGATGCGACGACCTTCATCGACGCGATCACCGCGAGCGTCGAGAGGATCGTGCTCAACGGCCTCGACCTCGAACTCGCCGAGGTCGTCGCCCCCTCCCGCATCACCCTGCCGCGACTCGCGGCGGAGAACGAGCTCGTCATCGACGCTCATTTCTCCTATATGAACACGGGTGAGGGCCTCCACCGCTTCGTCGACCCGATCGATGACGAGGTCTACCTCTACTCGCAGTTCGAGGTGCCCGACGCCCGCCGCGTCTTCCCCGTCTTCGAGCAGCCCGACCTCAAGGCCCCGTTCTCCTTCACCGTCGTCGCCCCCGAGCACTGGACCGTCGTCTCGAACTCCCCGACTCCGACCCCTGGCGATCCGGCGGAGACATTCGCCGACCTCGGCGAGGAGGCCGCCGAGGGCATGGCCGTGTGGCAGTTCGCCCCGACGACGCCGATCTCCTCCTACATCACCGCGATCATCGCCGGCCCCTACCGCAGCGTCCACTCCGAGCTCGTCTCCTCCGACGGCCAGCCGGTGCCGCTGGGCCTCTACTGCCGCGAGTCGCTCTTCGAGCACCTCGACTCCGACACCCTCTTCAGGATCACCCGCGCCGGCTTCGAGTTCTTCGAACGCGAGTTCGGGGTGCCCTACCCGTTCGAGAAGTACGATCAGCTCTTCGTCCCCGAGTTCAACGCCGGGGCGATGGAGAACGCCGGGGCCGTGACGATCCTCGAGAACTACATCTTCCGCTCCCGTCCCACCGAGGCCCTCGTCGAGCGCCGCACCGTCACCGTCCTCCACGAGCTCGCGCACATGTGGTTCGGCGATCTCGTGACGATGAAGTGGTGGAACGACCTGTGGCTCAACGAGTCCTTCGCCGAGTTCATGTCGACGCTCGCGACCGCCGAGGCGACGAAGTACACCGAGGCGTGGACGACGTTCGCGACGATCGAGAAGTCGTGGGCCTACCGGCAGGATCAGCTGCCGAGCACGCACCCGATCGTCGCCCCCATCGAGGACCTCGCCGACGTCGAGGTCAACTTCGACGGCATCACGTACGCCAAGGGCGCCTCCGTGCTCAAGCAGCTCGTCGCCTGGGTCGGCCGGGCCGAGTTCTTCGCCGGCCTCGCCCAGTACTTCGAGAAGCATGCGTGGGCGAACACGGAACTGTCCGACCTGCTGCGCGAGCTCGAGGCGACGAGCGGACGCGACCTCGCGACGTGGTCGAAGCTGTGGCTCGAGGAATCCGGCGTCAACCTCATCGAGGCGAGCGTCGAGACCGCGCCGGCCGACACCGCCCAGGAATCGGACTCCTCCCCCGCCGAGGTGGTCACGCGGCTGCGGGTGACGCAGAAGCCGTGGATCATCGAAGGGCAGCCGGTGCCGTCCCTGCGTCCCCATCGCCTGGCGATCGGGTTCTACTCCGAGAACGCGGAGGGTCGGCTCGTGCGCACACACGCCCTCCCGCTCGATCTCGACTCCGCCGAGGCGGACGTGCCCGAAGCCGTGGGACTGCCCAAGCCCGACGTCATCGTCGTCAACGACGCCGACCTCACCTATGCGAAGGTCCGCTTCGATCCCGAGAGCATGCGGGTCGCGGCGGCACGGCTGAGCGATTTCGACGATTCCCTCACCCAGCTGCTCGTGCTCAGCACCCTGTGGGACTCCGTGCGCGACGGCGAGCTGCCGGCCGGCGTCTACATCGAGACCCTGCTCGACCACCTCGGGGCGATCACCCACTCCTCCGGTCTGCTCACGCAGATGCGCCAGCTCGAGACGGCCGTCGGAGCCTACCTGCCCCCGGCCGAGCGGGCGGAGGCACACACCCGGGTCGCCGACCGCCTCGGCGAGCTCTTCGCATCGGCCCCGGCCGGATCGGATCAGGCGTTCCAGTTCCTCCGCGGAGTCATCCGGCATGCCGAATCACCGGCGCAGATCGACCAGCTGCGGCAGTGGCTCGACGCCGCCGAGGTCGGCGGCATCACGATCGACACGGACCTCAAATGGGAGCTGCTCATCGCCCTGTCGAACCACGATGCGATCGCCGAGTCCGCGATCGCGGACATGTCCGCCGAGGATCCCAGCGCCACCGGACAGCGGCAGGCCGCGACCGCACGGGCCGCCAGGGCGACCTCGGCGGCGAAGTCGCAGGCCTTCACCCGGATGATCGACGAGGTCGACCTGCCGAACTCGGAGCTCGGGGCCCTGGCCACCGGGTTCGCGATGGGACTGCAGACCGACACCGGTGAGCTCATCGCCGCCGAACCGCCCCTCCTCGACTTCGCCACCGAGTACTTCCAGCGGGTCTCGGGCTGGTGGGAGACCCGGACGCTCGAGATGGCGCAGACGATGACGCTCAAGCTCTTCCCGCCGGCCACCGCCCACACCGTGGCCCAGGCGGCGACGTGGCTGACCGATCATCCGGCGGCGCCGAAGGGACTGCTGCGGCTGATGCGGGAGAACCTCGCCGACGCGCAGCGGGCCCTGACGGCTCAGGAGACGTCCAGCATGGTTGAGGACCCGTCCAAGATCGCTCGCTAGGCTCGAGGGCATCATGACTTCTGATTCTCTCGAGACCACTCTGCTCGCCGCCTCGCAGATCGATTGGGCGTTCCTCCTCGACGTCCCGCTGCGGGTCACCATCATCATCGTCGGTGCGCTCATCATCAACTTCCTCATGCGCATCGTCATCCGCCGCTTCGCCGCAGGCGTGGCGAAGGGCACCGTCGGCAGCTCGAAGGCGACGTCGCGGTTCTCCACCTCGGCGATGGAGTCGCAGTTCACCGGTATCGACCAGGCGACGATCAGGGAGCGCCGCGCCCAGCGCGCACAGACCGTGGGACGGATGCTCTCCTCGGTGACCTCGATCGTCATCGCGGTCGTCGCGAGCCTCATCGTCCTCTCCGAGCTCAACTTCAACGTCGGCCCGATCCTCGCCTCGGCGGGTATCGCGGGTGTCGCGATCGGCTTCGGGGCGCAGGCGCTCGTCAAGGACTACCTGTCGGGCTTCTTCATGGTCATCGAGGACCAGTACGGGATCGGCGACTCCGTCGACCTCGGCGAGGCGATCGGCACCGTCGAGGACGTCGGCCTGCGCACCACCCAGGTCCGCGGACTCGACGGGACGCTGTGGCATGTGCGCAACGGCGAGATCCTCCGCGTCGGCAACCAGTCGCAGGGCTGGGCCCGCGCCGTCCTCGACATCCCCGTCGCCTACAACACCTCGGTGGCGACGTATTCGAAGGTCATCGCCGACACGACGAAGGTCATCGAGGAGGACCCGGAGATCGCCGATGCGATCCTCGAGCAGCCCGAGATCTGGGGTGTCGAGTCCCTGTCGGCGCAGTCGCAGGTCATCCGCACGGTGCTCAAGACGAAGCCGAACCAGCAGTGGAAGGTCGCGCGCGCCTTCCGTGCCGAGCTCAAGCGCCAGATGGACAAATACGGCATCCACATCCCGATCACGCAGGAGACGGTCTTCCGCACGCTGCCCGACCCCACCGAGGCGGCGAAGATCAAGTCGACGAACGAAGCCGAGGACGACTCCGAGGACCACGACCGCGAGTCCGCGTCGACCGGCGGCTCGGGCAAGTCCCCGGCGACCGGTCGGACCTCCGGCGGTCGCGCGCCGGGCGGTCGCTCGACGGGCAGCCGCGCAGGCGCCGGACACAAGGGCAGCGGGAATCCCGAGGGAAGGAAGCGATGAGCTCAGAGACGATCTTCGACGCGGTCGGCGGCCATCCGACGTTCACCCGGCTCGTCGACGCGTTCTACGCCAATGTCGCCGCCGACGAGCCGCTCATCAGCATGTACCCGGAGGGCCACGACCTCATCGGAGCCAAGCACCGGCTCCAGATGTTCCTCGAGCAGTACTTCGGCGGACCGACGACGTATCAGGAGGAGAGGGGCCACCCCCGTCTGCGGATGCGCCACTTCCCGTTCCCCGTCGACTTCGACGCTCGGGATCGGTGGCTGCGGGCGATGCGCGGGGCGCTTGACGAGGTCGACCTGCCGCCCCTCTACGACGAGGTGTTCTGGGACTACTTCCAGCGCGCCGCCACCGCGATGGTGAATACGAACAGCACCGGAGCCTGAGGCTGCCGCTCACCTCGGTATGCGTGATGCGTGCCGTGCACGCGGCTCGCGTCAGGTCTGCGTGCACCGCGCGCGACGCAGGTCAGGTGCGCGCTCTGTTCTGCGCATACCGGTGTCTGCGGCTCACCGTGGTATCCAGGGCTCAGGTCAGGACCAGAGCCGTGCGAAGCAGGGTGAGCCCTGGCGGGCTCGCGCCCCCTGCCGTCTGCCTCAGGCGGTCTTCCGGGTGAGGAGGTGGCCGCCGGGGGTGACGACGCGCAGCCAGCCGGCGGATTCCATGATCGGGCAGGCGGCGTTCGCCGATGGCGGGAGGAAGCGGAGGCCGGCGGCGGCGAAGGCGAGGCCCGCCGTCAGCGTCGTCCCGTGGTCGCCCGTCAGCGGGGCCGCCCACACCCGTGCCCGGAGCGCTTTGACCGCGTGCGAGCCCGCCCCGTCGGGAGTGCCGTCGGCGACCTCGGCGATCCCCGCCTCGGCGCCGGCGATAAGGGCGGACGGGGCGATCGTGTCCGTCTGCTCCCACGGTCCCCGAGGTGGGGCGATGCCGGCCCAGGAGACGAGCATCGACGTCGGCGGCAGCGGGAGGCTCGTGCCGTTCTCCGCGCGGGCGAAGCGGTCGGTCAGCGCGGCGAGCGGGACGACCTCGTCGAGGCCGTCGAGTTCGGGGGAATCGAGCCGCTGCATCCGCATCGCGAGCACGAGCGGGGTCGAATCGCCGATCCCGTGCGGGAAGAGCGGAGCGACGGTGAGGACGAGGACCTCCGAGGCGACCTGCAGGCGCATCGCCCCGTCGGGATCGAGTCGGTGCGCCAGCGAGGTGAACGCGGCAAGGTCGGACAGGGCCTTCTCATCGGCGATCTCGAGGGTCGTCATCGGCGCAGGCTCCGCATCCGCGCGGGGGCGCGCACGACCGACTCGAGGGCGACGATCTCCTCCTCGCTCAGGCGCCGCGGACGACCGCTGGCCTGGTCGACGAAGGCGATGACGGTCTCGGAGACCGTGTAGACGAGGGAGCCGTCGGGCTCGACGATGACGTAGCTGATCGTCACCGAGGCGGGCCGCACCTCGCTGATGACGAGATCGACGGCGATCGGTCCGGGACGGTAGCTGATCGGGGCGCGGTATTCGATGGCGTGCGAGGCGACGAGGAGTTCGGTCGTCGCCGAGGCGGCCCCGAAGACCTCGGGCATCGGAAGACCGGAGACCACCTCGGCGGCGCCGTACTCCCCCGGCCCGACGGCGGCGTCGCGGCTCTGCGTCGGGGATCCCAGCGCCCGGACGCGGGCCTCTTCGAGGAGCCGGAGCTGGACGACGTTGTTGACGTGTCCGTAGGCGTCCATGTCACCCCATCTCAGTTCGAGGAGGACTCGGGTGAATTCGTCGAGAAGGGGGTTCGTGGCGCCTGAGTGCATGATCCCATGATGCCATCCCGCAGACCCCGGCCTGTGCCCGGGCGACTCATCCCGCCGCAGGTGGCTCACCGGACCGGATCACCCGCGTGCCCGCTCGAACTGCCCTGTTGCCGGCGGTCGTGCGATGCGTCTCCTCGCAGGTCGCACGGTGCCCGGGTAGGATCGAGACGATGTCCGACCCTGTCCTTCCGGAGGCCCATGTGAGCGAAACCGAACCGACCCTCGCCGAGGCGAATGTCGCCCGTCTGCACGAACTCCTCGAGTTGAGGAAGGTCGCCGTGGACGAGTCGAGGCGGGAGTCGGATCATTTCGTCGGGCCGAGCCAGTACAAGCCCGACGGCCGCGTCTTCGGCGGTCAGGTGCTCGCGCAGTGCATCGTCGCGGCCGCCGCGACCCTGCCCGCCGACCGCCTCATCCACTCGCTGCACGGCTATTTCCTGCGGGCCGGCGACGTCGCCGAACCCATCGAGTTCGGGGTCGAACGCCTCCGCGACGGCCGGTCCTTCTCCGCTCGACGCGTCCACGCCTATCAGAAGGACGTGCCGATCCTCTCGCTCATCGCCTCGTTCCAGGACGAGCAGCCGGGATTCGAGCACTCCGAGCCGATGCCCACGGGAATCCCGGGCCCCGAGGACAGCCCCGATCTGCGGGAGCTGCTCGCCGCCGACGATTCCCTGCGCGTCACCGAATGGTTCAATCGGCGCCCCTTCGACATCCGTCCCGTCGAGCCCTTCGGGGTTCCCGGTGCCGGGGACATCGACACGGAGCTGCCCGAGCAGCACGTGTGGTTCCGCGCGAGCGCGCACTTCGGCGACGACCCCGTGCTCAATGCGGCGGCGCTGGCCTATGCCAGCGACTTCAACCTCCTCGAACCGGTGCTGCGCAAGCACGACCTCACTTGGGCCACCCCCGGCCTGCGGGTCGCGAGCCTCGACCATGCGATGTGGTGGCATCGGCGCGTCCACGTCGACGACTGGATGCTCTACGTCCAGGAATCGCCGGCGGCCCGCGGCGGTCGCGGTCTCGGCTACGGGCGGATCTTCTCCCGCGACGGCGAGCTCCTCGCCACCGTCGCGCAGGAGGGCATGGTCCGCGTCAAGGACATGCCGTGAGCGATGACAAGACCGCGATGATCGAGATCCTCGCCTCGATCCTCAGTCGCCTCGTCAACGTCGCCCTGTGCCTCGTGCTCACGTCGATCGCGCTGCTCATCCTCCGGGATCGCACGGATCTCCACATCGGACTCGTCGCGATCATCGCGCTCGTCCTCGGCATCCTCGCCACGTTCGTCGTCCGCTGGCTGCTCACGCTCTTCCACCGCCTGTGGCGGAAGCTCTTCGACCGCTTCGAACCCGGAGCCGGCCCGCGCTCATAGACCGCCGCCCGCGCACGAGGGCCCCGGCATGATGCCGGGGCCCTCGTGTTCTGAGTCCGTCAGTCGCGGGTGAGGCGACGATGGGTGACGCGGTGCGGGCGGGCCGCATCCTCGCCGAGGCGCTCGACCTTGTTCTTCTCGTACGCTTCGAAGTTGCCCTCGAACCAGTACCACTGAGCCGGGTCCTCGTCGTTGCCCTCCCACGCGAGGATGTGCGTGGCGACGCGGTCGAGGAACCAGCGGTCGTGGGAGACGACGACGGCGCAGCCGGGGAACTCGAGCAGGGCGTTCTCGAGCGATCCCAGGGTCTCGACGTCGAGGTCGTTCGTCGGCTCGTCGAGGAGGAGCAGGTTGCCGCCCTGCTTGAGCGTGAGCGCGAGGTTGAGGCGGTTGCGCTCACCACCGGAGAGCACTCCGGCCTTCTTCTGCTGGTCGGGGCCCTTGAAGCCGAACGCGGAGACGTAGGCGCGCGAGGGCATCTCGACGGCGCCGACCTGGATGAAGTCGAGTCCGTCGGAGACGACCTCCCACAGCGACTTCTCCGGATCGATGCCCCCGCGGGACTGGTCGACGTAGGAGATCTTCACGGTCTCGCCGACCTTGAGGTTGCCGTTGTCGAGCTCTTCGAGGCCGACGATCGTCTTGAACAGCGTCGACTTGCCGACGCCGTTGGGGCCGATGACGCCGACGATGCCGTTGCGCGGCAGCGAGAAGCTCAGTCCGTCGATGAGCAGGCGGCCGTCGAAGCCCTTCTCAAGATCCTTCGCTTCGATGACGATGTCGCCGAGGCGGGGGCCGGCCGGGATCTGGATCTCTTCGAAGTCGAGCTTCCGCGTCTTCTCGGCCTCAGCGGCCATCTCCTCGTAGCGGGCGAGGCGGGCCTTCGACTTCGTCTGCTTGGCCTTCGGGTTCGACCGCACCCATTCGAGTTCGTCCTTGAGGCGCTTGGCGAGCTTCGCGTCCTTCTTGCCCTGGACCTGCAGGCGCTCGCGCTTCTTCTCGAGGTAGGTCGAGTAGTTGCCCTCGTAGGGGTAGAGGTGACCGCGGTCGACCTCGGCGATCCATTCGGCGACGTGATCGAGGAAGTACCGGTCGTGGGTGATGGCGATGACGGCACCGGGGTAGGACTTGAGGTGCTGCTCGAGCCAGAGCACGGATTCGGCGTCGAGGTGGTTCGTCGGCTCGTCGAGGAGGAGCAGGTCGGGCTTCTCCAGCAGGAGCTTGCACAGCGCCACGCGGCGGCGCTCGCCGCCGGAGAGGACGCTGACGTCGGCGTCGGGCGGCGGGCAGCGCAACGCGTCCATGGCCTGTTCGAGCTGCGAGTCGAGGTCCCACGCATCGGCGGCGTCGATGGCCTCCTGCAGCTTGCCCATCTCCTCCATGAGGGCGTCGAAGTCCGCGTCGGGATTCGCCATCTCCTCGGAGATCTCGTTGTAGCGGTCGAGCTTCGCCTTGATCTCGGCGACGCCCTCTTCGACGTTGCCGAGCACGGTCTTGTTCTCGTTGAGCGGGGGCTCCTGCATGAGGATGCCCACCGTGTAGCCGGGGCTGAGCCGGGCTTCGCCGTTCGACGGCTGTTCGAGGCCGGCCATGATCTTGAGGATCGTCGACTTGCCGGCGCCGTTGGGGCCGACCATGCCGATCTTCGCCCCCGGGTAGAAGGACATCGACACGTCGTCGAGAATGACTTTGTCACCGTGCGCCTTGCGCGCCTTGTGCATGGTGTAAATGAATTCGGCCATAGTGGCCCCAGATTATCGGTTGGCGCGCCTCCGCGCCAAACGCATCAGCCTCCGCCCAGCGACGGTCCGTCCGAGCTCGACGAGCCCTCCGAACCGCTGCCGGAGCCCGACGACGACCCGCTCGAATCCGACGAGCCGCTCGAGGACGAACCGCTCGACGACGAGCCTCCGGAACCCGACGAACCCGAGGAGTCGCTCGAGCCCGACGAGCTGTCCGGGCTCGGGGTCTCCGCGTCGTCACCGGTGATGTTCTCACCCGGGAGGTGACCGGCACCGTTGTCGTCGCCGTCCTCATCGCGCATCTCCCCCTTGGGCGCCTCGACGCCTTCGGGTCGGTCGACCTCGCCGAGCAGGCACGCTCCGGTCGACTCCGAGGGGGGCATGAGCTCAGCGGTGGCCTTGCCGGCGCGGATCTCCCCGACGACGCAGCCCTTCTCCGTCTTCACCCCGAAGACCTTCGAGGGCACTTCGTTGCCCAACGGCGATTCGTCGAGGGTGGCCTCGAGCTGCTCGGGCTTGTATCCGGCGTCGATCATCGTGTCGAAGAACTTCTTCGTCGACGGCACGGTTTCGGAATCACCGGTCAGCGGTTCGACCGCCTTGATGACCTTGTCGACTTCGGCCTCGGGCTTCGCCGACGTCGTCGCCGGCGCCGGTTCCGCATTGTCGTCGAGTCCGAGCAGGGAGCAGCCGGACAGGGCGATGGTCAGGGCTGCGACACCCAGGAGGGGAACGACACGCATGGATCACCTTGGGGAGGACGACGACGAACGTTCTCACTCTAGCCGATGACGCTGTCAGACCGCGCAGACGACGCCAGCCCTGCTCTCCAGCCGGCCCCGGACGGTCAGAACGGTGCCGCGGCGGCCGCCGTCGCCTCGGCGATCGCGGGATCCCTCCCCTGCCCGTCGCCTGCGCCGGTGTCGGTGTCCTCGCCGGTCTCATTGGATGCGGTCTCATCGGGGTCGGTCTCATCGGGTTCGGTGTCCTCGCTTCCCGCGTACCCGTCGGTCTCCGCGGCCTGTCCGTGCGCCGTGTCGGACGGCACCGCGGCAGGCGACCAGCCGCCGGCCCCGGCGGGCAGCCCCGCGAAGTCGGGTCCCTCCCCCTCGGCGTCGGGTCCGGATCCCTCCCCGCCGGCACCGGGGCCGGACGGGTCGGCCGTCGCAGTGCGCGGGGCCTCGCCGGGTTCCGGGAGTCCACCCCATCCGGAAGTCGCCTGCGCGTCACCGGCCGGCTCGGCCGGCCGCGGTCGCGTCGTCGCCGACTTTCGATAGTGCGCCGTGCCGAAGCGCAGGTCGGGGCCGATGTGATCGGCGATGACCGTCGGTGCGATCCCGGACCGCTCTCCGCTGGCCCACTCGCGATTGCGCAGGTGTCCTTGGACGAGCACCGTCGTGCCCTGCTCCACCGACGTGCCGACGTTGCTGGCCAGGGTGCCGTAGCAGTCGACGCCGAACCAGGAGGTGCCGTCCTCGGCGAATTCGCCGGTCGACTTGTCGAGCTTCCAGTGGTTGACGGCGAGCCGGAACGACGCACAGGGGCGTCCGGTGGGCAGAGTCCTCAGATTCGGGACGGTCGCGACGGTGCCGCAGACGTTGATGGGGATGGTCGACATTGCTTCCTCGCTTCTCTTCGCACGGTCGGCGAGACGCGATCGGGGGTCTGCTGCCTCGTCGGCGCAGACACGCTCGATTCCCGCCGTGGGTGTTCCAGCGAAGCGCGCGCTGCCCCGTTCTGTCGAGAGTGCGACGATGCCCTGTGGACAGCGCGTGGCCGTCCACAGGGCATCTGCACGCGAGTCGTGCCGCCTGTGAGCTCGAGTCTCAGGCGAGTCTCTCGTACGCGTCGCGGTGCTCGGCGATGACCGCGTTCACCGGCTGCAGGTAGGAGCTCTGCGCGGCCTGGGCGACGGCGGTGCGCAGGTCCCGATCGACCGCTTCGGCGGCTTCGTCCGCCCCCTTGTTCCGCGCGTTGCGGGCGATCACCGAGGTGATGACCGAGCCGAGGATCCCGACGACGAGGAGACCGATGACGACGGCCCACGTCCACCCGGGAAGGGCTCCGGGAACGGCGAACGTCAGGGCCGCGACGACGATGAGGCCGAGGAGACCGATGACGGTGGCGACGAAGAAGACGATCTGGAGGAAGCCGGCGAACGACCACCAGCCGGGGGTGCGACGCTCGATGTCCACAGCCGTGACGGCCGAGTCGAGGGTGTCGGCGAGCTGGTTCGTGCTCTGCTTCTCCGCCTCGGCGGCGGCAGTCTGCCACGGACGCGGCAGCGTCGAGACGGATTCGGTGATGAGGTCGTGGGCCATGAGCCGGACCTGCGAGCTCTGCGTCTTGCTCGTCGCCGGCACCGAGGCGCGGATGAGCTCATCGCGGGTCAGCCCGTGCTTGGCCCCGAGCGGGTCGGGGGCGTTGCGCTGCATCCACGCGAGCAGCGGGTAACCGGTGCGCTTGTAGGCGCGGCGGATGTAGTCGTCGTGAACGGTCTGCGCGACGGCCTCGACACCGGCGGCCTCGGACATCGTCTCGACGAGATGGGAGGCACCCGGCAGCTCGTCCGGGGTGGCGACCGGGTCGCCGAGCTCCGCCTTGATCCGCCGGGCCATCGCCTGCATGTCGGCCAGCAGCCGTTCGGCCGCGGCCTGCTTCGAGTCGAGGGTGTCGGCGAGGATCGACCGCAGCTGCGGGATGCCCTCGCGGGTCACGGCCGAGGACAGCCGCACCTCGGTGTCGGTGAGCCCGTCCTCGGCGAGCAGCTGCCGGAGATGATCGGCGGCGGCCTTCTGCTCGTCGGGGCTGAGCTTGTCGACCTGGTTGAGCACGACGACCATGTTCGAACTGTTCTCCGCGAGCTTCGTCAGGTACTCCGAGTGGAGGGAGAAGTCCGCGTACTTCTGCGGGTCGACGACCCAGAACACGACGTCGACGAGCCCGACGAGGCGGTCGGATTCGACGCGGTGCTCGACGGCCGTCGAATCGTGGTCGGGCAGGTCGAGGAGGATGAGCCCGTGGAGGCGGCGCTGGTCGTCGCCGTCGAGCGCGGACTCACGCCACGTGCGGCTGCGCTCGGGCACCTTGAGCCAGTCGAGGATCTCCCGGCCGCCCTCTCCCCAGACGCACGCGGTGGGACGGGAGGTCGTGGGACGGCGGACGCCGACCCGGGCGATGTCGAGGCCGGCGACGGCGTTGAAGAGCGAGGACTTGCCCGACCCCGTCGAGCCGGCAAAGGCGACGACGGTGAAGTCCTCGCCGAGGTCGAGGCGATCGTCGGCGCGCTCGAGCAGGCTCTGGGCATCGGCGCGGACGTCGGGGCTGACCTTGTCGGGGTCGAGCGCGAGCGAGTGGCGGATGCCCTCGGCCAGCCGGCGGATCTCGGACTGTGCCGAATCGTTCACAATGCCTCCTCGAGGCGGGCACCGGCAGTTCGGAGGGCTCCGGACTGCCGCGTGGGCACCGCTGTCAGTCGTAGTGCGCTGTCGAATGGGACGCGGCAGTCGCCGACGATGCCGGCAGCCGCGGTGAGGAAGCGGTCCCTGATCGAGGCGATGAGGCTGACGGCCTCCTGTTCGCCGAAGATCGTTCCCGCAAGGTTGAGGGCGACCCCGGGACCGGCGGCCTGCGCGTCCGCGGCCCGGGCGTGCTGGGGGTCCCAGAAGGTCGCGTATTCGAGGACCGCGCACACGCCGTTGACGCCGAAGGAGAGGATCCTCGCCTTCGACTTCTTCCCCTGACCGATGTCGCGGACGAGGGTGTTGACCTCGTTCGACCAGCCGCTCACCGCCTCCTTGACCCGGTCCTCGAGTTCGCTCGTCGGGGCGCGCAGGCCCGGATCGGATTCGACGAGAGCGGCACCGGCCGGGGTGCGGCCCCAGTCGTCGACCACCCGGTCGACGACGTCGACGGCGGCTTCGCGCAGGGAGATCGCGGCACTGCGCAGGATCGCGATGTGCAGCGGCGAGGCGGCATCGTGCTTGCCCGTCACGGCGGCGGAGATCCGGTCGCGCATGCGGGCCATCGTCGGTTCGAGACCGCGGAAGAGCTGCCCGGTGCCGACGAAGTCCTGCCACCGGGCGTTGACCGCCCCCTGGAGGATCCGGCCGTCGGAGACGACCGTGGAAAGCCCGTCGTGGGCGGCGCGGAAGCGCTCGTCGACGATGCGGGCGAGCTCGGCGTGCGCCTCCTCCTGGGACTCGGCGCAGGAGGCGAGGGTGTCGACGCGGGCCGGGAGCGCGGCGATCGACCCGGTCAGGGTGCGCCGCCGGATCCGGTTCCGGGATTCGGCTTCGGAGCTCACCTCCTGGATCCACGAGCGGATCGGGTAGACGGCCGTGTGCGGGAGCAGCCCGTCCTCGAGCGGGAGCTCGGCGACGGAGAAGATCGGCGACTGGGCCAGTCCCGCCTCGGAGAGGAGATGGGAGAGGTGGTGGCGGACTTCGCGGTTGGCCTCCGGCGGCACCCGGTCGAGGACGATGGCCACCGAGGTGCTCCGCTGCGCGGCATCGCGCAGCAGGGTCCACGGCGCGGCGTCGGCGTAGCGGTTGGCGGTGGTGACGAAGAGCCAGAGGTCGGCGCACATGAGGATGCGGCGGGCGAGGTCCCGGTTCGCCTCGGCGATCGAGTCGATGTCGGGGCAGTCGAGGATCGCGGTGCCCGGCGCGATGTCGGCATCGGGGATGAGGACGAGCGCCGGGGTCGGCGAGGCCGGATCGGTGCTGCGCGGCAGGTCGGCGAGGAAGGTCTGGGCCTCGAAGTGCTTCGCGTCGGCGGGGTTGTGGATGACGATCGGGTTGGCCGTCGTCGGGCGTCGCACACCGGCGGGGCTGACCGCACGCCCGATGAGCGAGTTGACGAGTGTCGATTTGCCGGCCCCGGTGGACCCGCCGACGGCGATGAGGAACGGTGCGGGAGCGCGGTTGATCCGCGGGAGGATGAAGTCGGTCATCTCAGCCGAGAGCGATCCGAGCAGACGGCGGCCCTCGGCCGCGTCGTCGGTCTGCAGGGTGAAGCGGGTCTCGGAGATCCTCTTCGCGATATCGGCGAGAGCTCCGCCCACGGGTGGCGTCACGGCATTTCCGCTGTCTGTCATCACGCATCCACTTTCCACGTTTTCACAGCTGAGCTCCACCAGGCACGCCGTGACGAGCGACAATTGCCCTGGACTGTGCGCCCCCGGCGGGGCTCGAACCCGCGACCTACCGCTTAGAAGGCGGTTGCTCTATCCGACTGAGCTACGGAGGCCCACACATCGTAACCGATCGCCGCCGGGCAGACGAAAGCGGCCCCGCACTCCCCCGCCTGGTCAGATGACCGGGTGGAGGATGCGGGACCGCCGAGGTGTCGTCAGCTCAGTGGGTGCTGCCGGCCTTCTCGAGCGCCTTGCGCACCGTGACGAACGCCAGGATGACGACGCCGGTCAGGGCGAGGATGACGGCGAGGGCTTCGACGCCGAAGGCCACTTCGGCCGCGAGCGGAAAGAAGCCGGCGATCATGAACCCGAGCAGGGCGATCATGGTCAGAGCAGTGGCTGTGGTGAAATACGCGGATCCGTTTTTCATGGGTCATCCTCCTTCTTCCTGAATCCGACGATAGACCCGTTCGGCGCGCCTGTCACCGATTACTCGTCGGAAAGTTTCCTCCGCGCCTCGAGAGCGTCCTCAAGGCGGTCGACCTTGGCCTCGATCTCCCCGTCATGACCAGGGCGGATGTCGGCCTTGATGACCAGGGAGATGCGGGAGCCGAACGGTGCGACCGCCTCGGTGGCGCGCTTGACGACGTCGAAGACCTCGTCCCATTCGCCCTCGATCTCGGTGAACATGCTCGTCGTGCGGTTGGGCAGCCCGGAGGCGCGGACGACCTCGACGGCCGCCGCGACGGCCTCGTGGACGGAGCCGTCGCTGCGGCCGGTGCCCGAGGGGGCGACGGAGAATGCGAGAAGCATCGTGATGCCTTCCTGTTGTCGTGGCTGGTCTGCTGTCGTGTCAGGTGTCGTCAGTTCGGGGCCGAGGAAACGCTGCGGCGGTGCTCCGGTCAGCTCGCCGAGGTGGGTCAGACGGGCGCCAAGGCGTGGGGCTCGCCGTCCGGCAGCTCGACGGTCACCGCGTCCCCGGGTCGCACCGTGCCGCTGGTCGAGACGATGCCCATGACACCTGCCAGGCGCACGGTCTGGCCCTCGTCGTCGCGGAAGACGACCTGCCCCAGCAGTCCGGGGATCAGTCCGTCGATCTGCGCGCACGGATTGCGCAGACCGGTGAGCGTGACGACGGCGTCCCCGATGCCCAGGCGCGTGCCCACCGGCAGCGCGAGGAGATCGAGGCCGAGCGTCGTGATGTTCTCACCCAGCTGCCCGGGGCCGACGGCGAACCCGGCGGCGCCGAGGCGGTCGAAGAGCTCCGCGTGGAGAAGATGGACCTGACGGAGGTTCGGCGCCGAGGGCGTGCGGGTGAGGCGGGAGCGATGCTGGACGGTGACCCCNNNNATGCCCTCGACGA
The DNA here is from genome assembly GCF_039528855.1 of Brevibacterium sanguinis. Taxonomy (NCBI): domain Bacteria; kingdom Bacillati; phylum Actinomycetota; class Actinomycetes; order Micrococcales; family Brevibacteriaceae; genus Brevibacterium; species Brevibacterium sanguinis. Next base: position 123,794 of record NZ_BAAAMB010000002.1, read on the forward strand.
GGTCGATCGCGTCGCGGACAGGCTTCGAGAACGCATGCTCCGCGTCGCTGCTGACACTCACCACCCGCGCCGCCGCCATCGGACCTCAGCTCTGGGCGGGAACGGAGATGATGAGCGAATCGCCCTGGCCGCCGCCGCCGCACAGCGCCGCGACACCGGTGCCGCCGCCTCGGCGCTGGAGTTCGAGGGCGAGCGTGAGGACGATGCGGGCCCCGGAGGCCCCGATCGGGTGGCCGAGCGCGATCGCACCGCCGTTGACGTTGACCTTCTCGGGATCGATGCCGAGGTCCTGCGTGCTCGCGAGTCCGACGGCGGCGAACGCCTCGTTGATCTCGTAGAGGTCGAACGAGTCGGGGGCGACGCCCTCCTTCTCGGCGGCCGCGCGGATCGCCTGCGAGGGCTGGTGCTGGAGCGTCGAGTCCGGACCGGCGGTCCATCCGTGCGCGCGGATCTCGGCGAGGATCGGCGCCCCGAGCTCCTCGGCCTTCTCCTTCGACATGACGACGACGGCGGCCGCACCGTCGGAGATCTGCGAGGCGTTGCCCGCGGTGATCGCCCCGTCCTTGCGGAAGGCCGGACGCAGCTTCGCCATCGACTCGGGCGTCGTGTCCGGGCGCACGCCCTCGTCGTCGGTCACCGTCGTCTCGCCCTTGCGGCTGGTGATCGTCACGGGCACGACCTCGTTCTCGAAGACGCCGGACTCCCATCCGGCCGCGGCACGCTGGTGCGATTGCGCGGCGAACGCGTCCTGCTGCTCACGACTGAACTCGGAATCGCCCTTGTTCGCCTCCTCGGTCAGCCCGCCCATCGCCTGGTCGGTGAACGCGTCCCAGAGGCCGTCGTAGTCCATATGGTCCTTGGCGACGACATCGCCGTACTTGTACCCGGCCCGCGACTTCTCGAGCAGGTGCGGGGCCAGCGTCATCGACTCCTGGCCACCGGCGACGACGACGTCGTACTCCCCGGCGCGGACGAGCTGCGCGGCCTGCGTGATCGCGTTGATGCCCGAGAGGCAGAGCTTGTTGATCGTGATCGCGGGCACGCTCATCGGGATGCCCGCCTGGGCCGCGGCCTGACGTGCCGGACCCTGACCGAGGCCGGCCTGGAGGACCTGTCCCATGATGACGTACTCGACCTCATCACCGGAGATGCCCGCACGGTCGAGGGCCCCCTTGATCGCGGCCGCCCCGAGGTCGACCGCGGTCTGCGATCCCAGGGCTCCCGAGAGCTTGCCGAACGGTGTGCGCGCGCCTGAGACGATCACTGCTTCAGTCATGTTTCCTCCTTGATCAAGGATGTCCTCGCCCCGGGCAGGTGCTGCACGGCGGTGAGCTGCTTGCTCCCAGGGTAACCGAGCCCTCTGTGGCACTGATCACTGGGGTGCCGCGGGGGCGTGCGACCCCGGATATCGCGCCCACCGAGCATCGTTCCTGTTCGCCGAGGCGGCCCCGCGGTCCACTCGCTGCAGCTGTTGTGCGCGGGGTCACCGCACCGGTGCACAGTCCCGTTCCGACCGCCGGATTCGGACACAACACTCATCTTGAGTCCGATAGAGTGGGGAGCGCGCAGGCACGACAACATCCCCTTGAGACGACAGGAGTCAGCTTCAGTGACGCCCACCGAAGAATTCCGCACAGCGATGCGCGGGTACGAGAAGAGCGAAGTCGATTCCCGACTGCAGCAGCTGCGCACGGAGATCGAATCCGTGCGAAAGGCGCTGTCGGATGCCCGCAGTCAGGTCATCAACGCCGATCGAGCGAAGCTCCAGATCGCCGGTGAGCTGTCCGAGGCGAAGGCACAGCTGAAGAAGGCGGCCAATGAGAACGCCGAGGCGGCCGGTCCTCCCGGATCCCGCATCGACCATCTCCTCAAGATCGCCGAATCCCAGGCCCGCGAGACGCTGGCCCAGGCGAACTCCGATGCCGAGACGATCCGCAACAAGGCCCGCGCCGAGGCGGCATCCGCGCGCGCGCGGATGCACACCGAGAGCAACGACACCCTCAGCAGCGCCCGTTCCGAGGCCGACGCGATCATCAGCTCCGCGGAGCTGCGCGCCGAGGAGGCCGTCAAGGCCGCGGAGAATCGCGCCGCCGAGCTCAAGGCCACCGCCGAGCGCGAGTCCCTCCAGTCCAAGGAGGCCAACGACGCCGCGTCGAAGGAGGCCCGCGAGAGCCTCGAGCACGAGATCGCCGAGCTCCGCGCCGCCGCGGAGAAGGAGGCCACCGACCTCCGCGCCGAGGCCAAGACCCAGGCCGATGAGACCATCGCCGCCGCACAGGCCCAGGCCGATGAGCTCCTCGCCGCCGCGAAGTCCCGCGACGAGGCGTCGAAGAAGGCTGCGAACGACCTCGAGGTCGAACTCGCCGCCAAGCGCAAGGACGCCGAGGCCGAGCGGAAGAAGCGCTACGACACCGCGCAGACGGAGAACAAGAAGCTCATCGAGGAGGCCCAGTCCCGCGCGGCCAAGGCCGACGCCGATGCGAAGACGGCGGCCGAGCGCGCCGAGACGACGCGCGCCGATGCCGTGAAGAAGGCCGACGAGATCATCGCCGACGGCAAGGCCCGGGCGCAGACGCTCATCTCCGAGGCTCGCGCCACGGCCGAGGCGACGATCGAGGAGTCGGCGGCCGAGGCCAAGCGCAACGTCGCCTCGGCGCAGTCGCAGGTCGATCTGCTCACGAAGCAGCGCAAGACGATCACCGCGCAGCTCGACCAGCTCCGCTCGCTCTTCGCGATGCCCGGTGTGATGGGCGGCGACGCCGTCGATCCGGCGAAGGCCGAAGCCGCGACGCACGCGACCGAGCAGATCGCCGACGGGGAGACGCTCGCCGATCTCCTCGCCGCCGATGCCGCTGAGGAGCGGGACGCCGCGAAGAAGGGCGCCGACGCCAAGGCAGGCTCCGCCAAGGGAGCCGCTGCGGCAGGTTCGGCGGACAAGGGCACGGCCGACAAGAGCCCCGCGGACAAGGGCTCGGCTGACAAGACCGCTGCCGATCAGAGCGGTGCGACAGCTGCCCAGAAGACGACCGTCGACGAGGCGACGACTGAATCGGTCGAGTCCGATGTCGACACCTCGGAACTGCCCAACGGCGCCACCGATGCCGAGACGATCGCCATCGACGCCCAGGTCTCCGGCACCACGCCCGGGACGCAGGGTTCGGGCGGGGCCGCCTCGGCGAACGACGGCGCGGGGCGGTCGAAGGCCGCGCGCACGCGCAACTCTCTGCGCTGAGCCTCCTGCTCACGCGCCTGAGTGAGACGAGGACACGCGAAAGGGGACCCACTGCAGTGGGTCCCCTTTCGCGTGTCCGGCGTGCTGCTATCAGCGGAACTTCTCGAAGCAGCGGGTGTGCCAGTGCCGGCGCGCGTCGACGCCGATGTCGATACCGTGAGGGGCGCTCTGCCGCCACGCGACGATGTGCGCTGTCGCCGCGGACACGCTCTGACCGCACCCGGGACAGACGTAGACCTTGCCGCTGGCATTGCCTGCGACCTGCTGGACCGACCACGTGCCGTCGGGCAGATCGCGGCTGCGACGCAGCCCGCCGACGGACTCCGAGAGGTCCCGGCCGGGAGTGCTCCACTTGTTCCGGCGACGCGAGGAGTTCGATCGTGGCATAAGCCGATTCTCTCACGTAGTGTGTGACGGGTGCGCCTCGTGATAGCTGAATGCTCTGTTGACTATGCCGGTCGTCTGACCGCCCATCTGCCCATGGCCACCCGCCTCATCATGCTCAAGGCCGATGGTTCGATCCTCATCCACTCCGACGGCGGATCGTACAAGCCGCTCAACTGGATGACTCCCCCGTGCTCGGTCCAGATCGCACCGGCGACCGAGGAACAGGCCGAGGCAGGACTGCGCGAAGTGTGGACGGTCGCGCAGGCGAAGACCGGGGACCGCCTCGTCATCTCCGTCGCCGAGGTCCTCTCGGATTCCAACCACGACCTCGGCGTCGATCCCGGTCTCGTCAAGGACGGCGTCGAGGCCCACCTCCAGGAGCTCCTCGCCGAGCACATCCACACCCTCGGCTCGGGCTACAGCCTGGTCCGCCGCGAGTACATGACGGCCATCGGGCCGGTCGACATCCTCGCGCGCGACGAGGCGCAGAAGTCCGTCGCCGTCGAGATCAAGCGCCGCGGCGACATCGACGGCGTCGAACAGCTCACCCGCTACCTCGAGCTGATGAACCGCGACCCGCTGCTCTCGCCGGTCACCGGCGTCTTCGCCGCGCAGGAGATCAAGCCGCAGGCGCGCACCCTCGCCGAGGACCGCGGCATCCGCTGCGTCGTCCTCGACTACGACGCCCTGCGCGGGATGGACGACCCGGAGACGCGCCTCTTCTGACCGCCTCGGCGCCCATTACCTATCGATCAAGCGGGAGTGCGAATGGCGGGCCGTGCACGCCCCGCTATCCGCGCTGCGGCTTGACCGACGACTGGATCGCCCTCACTGCGCGCCGTGAATCGGGCCTGCGAGTCGGTCTCGCGCGGCGATCTCCGTCTCGCGGATCCGCACCGCCTCTTTGATCCTGAGGAAGAGGTCTGCGCTGAAGAGATCGGCCCATCGAATGCGGAAGACCAACCACCCCTCGTTCCGCAGGGCGTACTCCCGCTTCCGTTCGCGTTCGAAGGCTCGGTGCGGATCACCGTCATCGATATAGTACTTGCCGGCGCCATCGAACTCGGCAATGACTTTGACCGCTTCGTTGCCGAAGTCGGACCGAGCGAGGAAGCGACCATCGGCGTCGCAGACGACGAGTTGCGGCTCGAACCCCGGTATCGAATACTCGACGAATCGAACGGCGCAGATCGACTCGGCCACCGTTTCACGCCGCCCGTCGATGTTCTCCAGCACCGCTGAGATCCGCGACTGGCGGGTCCGCACAGGATGCGCCAACTGGTGCGCTCGGAACTCCTCGAGAGACACCCGCCCCAAGCGCACCGCGGCATCCGCAACAGCCACGGCGAACGCCAACGGACAATCCCTGGCGAGATCGAGGAGCGTCTGCACCACCGTCGTCACCGGAATCCCGTCGACGATCTCGATGGTGTCGGGCTGCAGGGACCGTCGGCGGACCACGAGATCCCTCTGGCGGACCGAGCTGCGAGGGCTCGCGACTTCGACGTACACCTCACCCCTATCGACATACGGCACGGACAGGCCGTGGACGAGCAGCGCACTGCGATGGGAGAACACTGCGTCATGCGGCAGGTCGGGGACGAATGACCGGACGAGAATCCTCAGATCCTCTCCGCGCTTGAGCATCCCCGTGGTCTCATGGGGCAACGCGGTCTCCTCCGCCTCCGCGATCGCTGCGACGAAAGCGTGCGACGGATTGTCGCACGCACGCGTGACGACGTATCGTCCCCGCCGGAGTCGCCGCAGGCAGCAATCGACGGCAGATCTGATCTGATGGGTGTTCCAGTTCGCCGCCACCAGATCCGAAGTCTCCAAGCACGCATACATGCAATCGAGCATGGAACAGAACGCATCCGAACCGCAAGAGCATCAAAATGCCCTGTGGATAACTAATGAGCGGCGAACGCGCCTGTGGACAGTCAACCGGCACGAGTACGCCGGAGGTATCGGTCACGGCGTGGCGCGGATAGCCAGGCGTGCAACACCGGCGATCCGCGGTCAGCCTGGAGTGAGCGCCCGGGTGGTGCCGGTCACGGCGTAGCGCGGATAGCCAGGCGTGCAACACCGGCGATCCGCGGTCAGCCTGGAGTGAGCTCGCGGATGTGCGGGAAGTCTCGAAACGTGCTGGCGGGCTTGACCGACGGGCGGCTTGAGCGACGACCGATGAGTCGCCGCACCGTGCGAGAGGGAGCTTAGTCGAAGCTGAGGCGGTCGGCGCGGCTGACGCGGACGATGTCGGCGCCGAGCGCCTGGAGCTTCTGCACGAAGCCCTCGTAGCCGCGGTCGATGTGATCGACTCCGGAGACCTCGGTGATCCCGGCCGCCCGCAGACCGGCGAGGACGAGACCGGCACCGGCGCGGATGTCGGAGGCCTCCACCTCGGCGCCGGAGAGCTCGTCGACCCCGGTGATGAGGGCATGATTGCCGTCGACGCGGACCTTCGCACCGAGGCGGGCGACCTCCTGGACGAAGCGCCAGCGCGCCTCGAAGAGGTTCTCCGAGAGCAGCCCGACGCCGTCGGAGACCGAGTTGAGCGCAATGACGAAGGGCTGGAGATCGGTCGGGAAGCCCGGGAACGGCATCGTCGCGACGCGGATCGCGTGGGGACGCTCGGGACCGATGACGCGGAAGCCCTTGCCCTGCGTGCCGTCACCCAGGGTGATGTCGCCGAGGTCGTCGACCGTCGCGCCGGTGTCGCGGAGTTTGATCGCGACGTTGGGCATGATGTCGAGGCCGACCCCGCGCACCGTGACGTCTCCCCCGCTCAGCGCCGCGGCGAACGCGTAGGTGCCGGCGACGATGCGGTCGCCGACGGTGCGGTGCACGACCGGATGCAGGGCGTCGACGCCGGTGATCGTGAGATCGGCGGTGCCGATCCCCTCGATCCGGGCGCCCATCTCGACGAGCATGAGGCAGATGTCGACGATCTCCGGCTCCTTCGCCGCGTTCGCGATCGTCGTCACGCCCGAGGCCAGGGTCGCTGCCATGACGAGGTTCTCCGTGGCTCCCACGGAGGGGAAATCGAGGGCGATGTCCGTGCCGGTCAGGCCGCCGGGGGCCTCGGCGACGAAGTAGCCGTGTTCGAGCCGCACATGGGCGCCGAGGGCTTCGAGTCCGGCCTGGTGCATGTCGAGGCCGCGGGAGCCGATCGCATCGCCGCCGGGCAGCGCCACATGCGCCGAATGCATCCGCGCCGTCAACGGTCCGAGGACGGAGATCGAGGCCCGCATCGCGCGGACGAGTTCGTAGTCGGCTTGGATCCCCACCTCGGCGGGGACGTCGATGCTGACGATTCCGGCTTCGGCATCGTAGTCGACGGTGCATCCGAGGCGGCTGAGGAGCTCGACCATGATCCGCACGTCGAGGATCGCGGGAACGTTCGTGATCGTCGTCTTGCCGACGGCGAGCAGACTCGCCGCCATGAGCTTGAGGACGCTGTTCTTCGCACCGCGCACGTCGACGGTGCCGCGCAGCTGCGTGGGGCCGGTGAGGCGGAAGACTTCCATCAGGTGAACCGTCCCATCGTCGGATTGAAGCCGGGGGGCGAGGACTCGAGCCACGAGGCCATCGTCGACAGCGACTCGGTGTCCATCGCCAGGGAGACATTGCGCGGGCGCCCGTCGGCCTTGCCGTACGAGCAGTCGACGACGACCGCGTCGGGGAGCACCGAGTACTGCTCCCCCGAGGTGGGCTTGCGCCGCACGAGGATGTCGAGGTCGGCGCGCGGCAGACGCACTGCCGCGCGCCGGTTGAGAGCGAACACGGGATACCAGTCGAGCGAGCTGACGGCGAACACCGCGACGCCCAAACGCCAACGTGGGCGGGAACTGGATTCCTCGCCCACGTTGATCGAACAGTCAAAGGCACCCGACAACTTCGAGATCGACCTGCGCCGGATCGTCACGACGACGATGAGGGCAAGAGCCAGTCCCACCAGCGAAAGCAGAACGATGAGCAGGACGGAAGGGTTCACGGTTGCCAAGTGTAATTGACTGATCAGAGAAGTTCGGCCTGATCAGCCGCAATGATGACGCGATTGTTCTCGACCGAGAGGAATCCCCCGTCGGCCTGCACTCGGACGGTCTCGTCCGAGGTCGTGAGAATCCTCGCCTCACCATCGGCCACGACACCGAGAACGGGTTCGTGACCGGGCAGGATGCCGATCTCGCCGTCCAGGGTGCGGGCGATGACGCGCTTGGCCTCACCGACCCACACCTCCTGGTCGGCTGCGACGACGTTGACATCGAGGACTGCCATGGCTTACTTCTTCTGCAGTTCTTCGTAGTTGCGCATGACATCGTCCATGCCGCCGACGTTGAAGAAGCACTGCTCCGGGATGTAGTCGACCTCACCGGAGACGATCTTCGCGAAGCCCGCGACGGTGTCGGCCACGGGAACGGTCGAACCCGGAACACCCGTGAACTTCTCAGCGGTGTACGTGTTCTGTGAGAGGAACTGCTCGATGCGGCGGGCACGGTGGACGACGAGCTTGTCCTCTTCCGAGAGCTCGTCGACGCCGAGGATCGCGATGATGTCCTGCAGCTCCTTGTTCTTCTGCAGGATCGCCTTGACCTCGTTGGCCACGCGGTAGTGCTCCTCGCCGACGACCAGCGGGTCGAGGATGCGCGAGGACGAGGTCAGCGGGTCGATAGCGGGGTAGAGACCACGCGAGGCGATGTCGCGGTTGAGCTCGGTCGTCGCATCGAGGTGCGCGAACGTCGTCGCCGGAGCCGGGTCGGTGTAGTCGTCGGCCGGCACGTAGATCGCCTGCATCGAGGTGATCGAGTGACCGCGCGTCGAGGTGATGCGCTCCTGGAGCACACCCATCTCATCGGCGAGGTTGGGCTGGTAGCCCACAGCCGAGGGCATGCGGCCGAGCAGCGTCGAGACCTCGGAACCGGCCTGGGTGAAGCGGAAGATGTTGTCGATGAACAGGAGGACGTCCTGGTTCGCGACATCGCGGAAGTACTCCGCCATCGTCAGCCCGGCCAGGGCCACGCGCAGACGCGTGCCCGGCGGCTCGTCCATCTGACCGAAGACGAGGGCGGTGTCGCCGAAGACTCCGGCTTCGTCCATCTCGAAGATGAGGTCGTTGCCCTCACGGGTGCGCTCACCCACACCGGCGAACACCGAGGTGCCGTTGTGGTTGTGCGCGATGCGGTAGATCATCTCCTGGATGAGGACGGTCTTGCCCACACCCGCGCCGCCGAAGAGGCCGATCTTTCCACCCTGGACGTACGGGGTGAGCAGGTCGATGCTCTTGATGCCGGTCTCGAGGACCTCCTGCTTCGACTCGAGTTCGTCGAAGGCCGGAGCGGGACGGTGGATCGGCCAGCGCTCGGTGATGTCGAGCTCTTCGCCGGGGGCGAGGTTGAGGCAGTCACCGGTGGTGTTCCACACGTGGCCCTTGGTGACGTCGCCGACGGGCACCGAGATCGGCGCGCCGGTGTCGACGACTTCCTGGCCGCGGACGAGGCCGTCGGTCGGCTGCAGGGACACGGCGCGGACGATGCCGTTGCCGAGGTGGAGGCTGGTCTCGAAGGTGAGCTTGCGCGTGCCCTCCGAGAGCTCAACCGTCGTGGTCAGTGCGTTGTAGATCTCCGGCACGGAATCGAGCGGGAACTCGACGTCGACGACCGGGCCGATGACCCGGGAAATGCGACCGAGGGCTGTGCCCTGTGCCGGGGAGTTATCCGTAACTGTGGCAGTCATGGTCTCTTTCTTCTCTGCTCGTACCGGTCAGTCGCCGGCTGCCGATGCCGCAAGGGCGTCGGCCCCACCGACGATCTCGGTGAGTTCCTGGGTGATTTCCGCCTGACGGGCCGAGTTGGCCAGCCGGGTGTAGGTCTTGATGAGGTCGTCGGCGTTGTCCGTCGCCGTCTTCATCGCCGCCTGACGCGAGGCCTGTTCGGACGCCGAGGCGGACAGCAGTGCCGAGAGGATGCGCGAGTCGATGTACCGCGGCAGGAGGGCGTCGAGGACGGCCTCCGCGCTCGGTTCGAACTCGTAGAGCGGCATCGTGCCGGCATCCGACCCGCCGCCTCCGGTGCTGCCCGAGGTCGTCGCCTCGTCGGCGTCGACGACTTCGAGCGGCAGCAGGCGCCGGTACTCGGGATCGTGCTTGACCGAGGAGACGAATCGCGTGAAGACCATGTAGATCTCCTGGACCCCGCCGTCGCCGGCGTCGGTCTCGAAGGCCTTGAGCAGCGCCTCGCCGATCTTCCGGGCATCTTCGGCGGTCGGGTTCTCCGAGAACCCGGTCCACGCCTCGACGATCGGACGATCGCGGAACGTGTAGTAGCTCTCGGCCTTGCCGCCGACCGTGTAGAGCGCGACCTCCTTGCCCTCCTGCTTGAGCAGGCGGACGAGTTCCTCGGACTCCCGGATGAGGTTGGCGGAGTAGGCTCCGGCGAAGCCCCGGTCCGGACCGATGACGAGCACCGCGGCGCGGGTGACATGGTCCGGCTCCGAGGTCAGCACATGGTCGACGTTCGATTCGCTCGCGACGGCGGAGACAGCGCGGGTCAGGGCGTTGGCATACGGGCTGGCCGCCTGCGAACGCGCGATCGCCTTCTGAATCCGGGACGCGGCGATGAGCTCCATGGCCTTGAAGATCTTCCTCAAGGACTGAGTCGAGCGGATCTTCTGTTTGAAGACCCTCTGCTGGGCTCCCATCAGTTCTTCCTTTCGCCGTTACAGATCAGGTTCAACGCTTCTGCCGAACGATCTGCTCCTGCTCGACGTCATCGGAGGAGGCGACGGACGAGTCCTCAGCGCCGGCCTTGCTGCCGTCGTTCTCGTCAGCGACCCAGTTCTTGTTGAACTCGTCAAGCGCCTTCTCGAGCTGCTCGCGGACGTCGTCCTCGAGCTTCTGCGTCTCGCGGATGACGGTGAGGATCTCGGTCTTGCGCTCGACGGTGTCGAGCATCTCGGCTTCCCAGCGCAGCACGTCGGAGACGGCGACATCGTCGAGGTAGCCGTTGGTGCCGGCGAAGATCGACACGGTCTGCTTCTCGAACGGCATCGGGTCGAACTGCGGCTGCTTGAGCATCTCCATGAGGCGAGCACCGCGGGCGAGGTCGCGCTTGGTCGCATCGTCGAGGTCCGAGGCGAACATCGCGAAGGCCTCGAGCGACCGGTACTGCGCGAGCGAGAGCTTGAGCGTACCGGAGACGCTCTTGAGCGCCTTCGTCTGCGCGGCACCGCCGACTCGGGAGACCGAGACGCCGACGTCGACGGCAGGACGCTGACCGGAGTTGAACAGATCCGACTGGAGGAAGATCTGTCCGTCGGTGATCGAGATGACGTTCGTCGGGATGAACGCGCCGACGTCGTTGGCCTTGGTCTCGATGATCGGCAGACCGGTCATCGAGCCGGCGCCGAGGGCGTCGGAGAGCTTCGCGCAGCGCTCGAGGAGGCGCGAGTGGAGGTAGAAGACGTCACCCGGGTAGGCTTCGCGGCCCGGCGGGCGGCGGAGCAGAAGGGAGACGGCGCGGTAGGCCTCGGCCTGCTTCGAGAGGTCATCGAAGACGATGAGGACGTGCTTGCCGTTGTACATCCAGTGCTGGCCGATGGCCGAACCGGAGTAGGGCGCGAGGTACTTGAAGCCCGCGGGGTCGGAAGCAGGGGCCGAGACGATCGTCGTGTACTCGAGCGCACCGTTCTCTTCGAGCGAACGGCGCACGTTCGCCACGGTCGAGCCCTTCTGACCGACGGCGACGTAGATGCAGCGGACCTGCTGCTCGGGGTCACCGGTCGCCCAGGCGTCGCGCTGGTTGATGATCGTGTCGATCGCGAGAGCCGTCTTGCCGGTCTTGCGGTCGCCGATGATGAGCTGACGCTGGCCGCGGCCGACGGGGATCATCGCGTCGACGGCCTTGTAGCCGGTCTGCAGCGGCTGGCGCACTTCCTGGCGGTCCATGACGCCGGGGGCCTGGAGCTCGAGCTCGCGACGGCCGTCGGTCTCGACCTCGCCGAGGCCGTCGAGCGGGCGACCGAGCGGGTCGACGACGCGACCGAGGTAGCCGTCGCCGACGGGGATCGAGAGGACCTCACCGGTGCGGTAGACGTCCTGCTCCTCCGCGATGCCCGCGAAGTCGCCGAGGACGACGACGCCGATCTCGCGCTCGTCGAGGTTCTGGGCCAGGCCCAGGGTGCCGTCTTCGAAACGGAGGAGCTCGTTGGCCATGGTGCCCGGCAGACCTGAGACGTGGGCGATGCCGTCACCTGCGGTGACGACCTTTCCGACCTCAGTCTTCTCCGAGCTCTCGGGGTTGTACGACTCAACGAACTTCCCCAGAGCGTCCCGGATCTCCTCCGGGCGAATTGTCAGTTCCGCCATTGTGGTTTCCCTGCTTCCTTTTACTCAGAACGTGTGTCCGACGACCGGTGGGCCGCCTGTGCCGCCGGATCTGCCGGCGAGCGTGATCAGCTTGCGAGTTTGCGGTGGACCTCTGCCAGACGGTCCGCGACGGTCGAGTTCATGACCTCGTCGCCGACCTGCACCCGGACTCCCCCGAGGACCTCGGGATCGACCTGGACGTTGAGCACGAGCTCACGACCGTAGTTGGCAGCCAGCGCCGCAGCGAGGCGTTCGGTCTGCGCGGGCGTCAGCGGCTTGGCCACCGTGACATCGGCGACGGACCGCTGCTGGCGCGCGGCGAGGATGTCGCTGAAGTGGTCGAGGGCGATCGCCACGCGCAGCCCGCGCGGATGGACCGCAGCGTGCTCGACGAGCGTGATCGTGTCCGGCGAGGCCTTGCCTGCGAGCAGGTTCTCCACGAGTGCGCGCTTGGCGTCTGCCCCGGCATCGGAGTCGAGCGCCCGCGAGAGCTCATGATCGCTCTCGAGCAGTCGGGCGAAGCGGAAGATCTCCTCCTCCACCTGACCGAGCTGGCCGAGCTCTTGAGCCGCGGCCGCGATCGCCGTGACTCCGGCGACCTCGAGACTCGTGACGAAGTCCTGCGTGCGCGCCCACCGCTGGCCGACCGCCACCGAGGCGATCGTGAGAGCGGATTCGGGCACCTGGGCGCCGAAGACGGCGCGCAGCAGGCCCTGCTTCTTCTCCGCGGACTCCGAGGAGTCCGCGAGTGCCTTGCGCAGGCCGAGGTTGTCGGCGAGCACGCCGACGACGCCGAGCAGCGACTCGCCGATCTCGCGGGCGTTGCCGGTGGCGATCTCAGCGTTCGCGGCCTCGAGGACGGCCTGCAGGGACAGCCTGCTCGACTGGAGCATCACGCCCCCTTGACCGGCTGGCCGGACGACTGCGTTTCGAGATCGGCGATGAAGCGATCGACGACGCCGGCGGACCGGGTGTCATCGGTGAGCGATTCGCCGACGATGCGGGAGGCGAGATCGGTGGCGAGCGTGCCCACCTCACTGCGCAGCTGCACCATGGCGGACTGGCGTTCCGCGTCGATCTGGACCTGCGCCTGCGCGATGATGCGATCAGCCTCGGAGTGAGCCTGTGCCTTCATCTCGGCGATGATCTGAGCGCCCTCTTCCTGAGCCTCGGCGCGCAGTCGTGCGGCTTCCGCACGACCGTCGGCGAGCTGCTTCTGATATTCGGCCAGAGCCTGATCGGCTTCGGCCTGCACCTTCTCGGCCTTCTCGATGCCACCCTGGATGCGCTCAGCACGCTCGTCGAGTGTCTTGTTGAAGGCGGGGAGGACGTACTTCCAGACAACCAGGAAGACGATCAGCAGACAGACGGCACTCCAGACGATGTCATACAGCGCCGGGAGAAGCGGGTTCTCAGACGCTGCAACAATTTGTACCGGAGTCATCGTTTAGTCCTCTTCGGATCTTTTGGATCAGGGCAGGAAGAACGGGGTCGCGATGCCGATGAGGGCCAGCGCCTCGATCAGAGCGATACCGAGGAACATGTTTCCGCGGAGTGCACCGGCCATCTCGGGCTGGCGAGCGGTTCCCTCGATGGTCTTGCCGATGACGATGCCGACGCCGATACCGGGGCCGATCGCGGCGAGGCCGTATCCGACGGTGGCGATACTGCCGTTGACTTCAGCGAGCATATCCATTGAATGCTTTCCTTTCATATGTCGGCCGGGGGGTTGGCCCGGCCTTGCAACACGTGGTTACAGACTGTGGGAACGACTCAGTGGTCGTCCGAGATCGCGGCGTTGATGTAGACGCACGAGAGCAGAGCGAAGATGTAGGCCTGGAGGACGACGATCAGCATCTCGAGGAGGAAGACGAAGAAGCCGCCGGCGAAGGTGAGGATCGAGAAGAACTGGAAGCCGTTGCTGGCGTCGAAGAGGAAGAAGCTCGTCGCGGAGAAGCAGAGGACGAGGAGGAGGTGGCCGACCATCATGTTCGCGAAGAGTCGGATCGCGAGCGTGAACGGCTGCGTGATGAACTTCGTGATGAACTCGATGGGGATGAGAAGGATGTGCATCGGCCACGGCACGTTCGGCAGGATGAGCGCCGACTTGAGGTACCCGCCGAGTCCCTTCTGCGCGATGCCCGCCCAGTGGTAGGTGACGTAGACGGTCAGGGTGAGGACGATCGGCAGTCCGATGACGCCGGTGGCCGGCATGTTGAAGAACGGGATGAGCTTCGTGACGTTCCAGAAGAGGACGCCGAAGAAGATCGCCACGATGAGCGGCATGAACTTCTTCGCCTTCTCCTTGCCCATGGTGTCCTCGGCGATGCCGACGGTGACGAACTCCATGGCGAGCTCCATGGCCGACTGGAACCGGCCGGGAATGAGCTTCATCCGCTTCGCCCAGATGGCGAGGACGACGACGACGGCGATCGTGGCGATGATGCGGATGAGCATCACGCGGTTCATCTCGAACGGCGTGCCGATGAAAGCGAACGGTGCGGGAAAGAACTCCGCCATCGACGGGGCGTGATATCCGCCTTCAGCGGCTTGGATCAGTGTTTGCGCGGCGTTGAGTTTACCCACGTTTACGTTTCTCTCCCATGGTCATCGGCCGGAAATGGCCTGGCCTTCGGCCGCGCGAGGAGCGCGGGGATCAAGATCAGGAGCGACTTGGAGCGACACGGCTCCAGCACCGGAACTACTCTACCAACGGTAGAGAGCTGCCGACAAATCCTTGCGGCTTGGCTGAGCGAATCCTGGCAGCGGTGGATGCTCGGCATATGGACGGATCAGCGGGACCGTCCCGCTTCGGGATCGACGTAGGGCACCCGCGCCTTGACGACGGTGATCGCCTCGACGAGTGAGGAGCCGATGACGGCTGCGACGATCGTGAAGAAGGCCACCGTGCCGTCGAGCCACACGGCGTCCTTGAGCCGCCAGATGACGATCATGAAGATGAACGCCTTGAAGAGGAAGCCGAGCCCGAGGAACCCCGCGATCGCGGTGAGCCCGAGATTGCGTCCGAGGTACATGATGACGAGTGTGACGACGATGAAGACGGCGGCCAGTCCCCCGCCGATCGCCCCGCCGATGAGCCCGGCGCTGCCCGAGACGAGCCAGCCGATGCCCATGCCGGCGGCGGCGACGACGAGGACGAGGATCGCCCCGCGAATGAGCATCGTCCTCCACACGCGGGTCCAGGCGGCCTGGACGGCGGTCTCCGAGGTCGGCTGAGGGTCGGTCACGAGATTTCCTCTCTGGCATGGCGGCGGGCGCGCAGCGGGTAGAAGGTGAAGACGAGGGTGACGGCGAAGAGCAGGCCGACGACGATGACGACGGAGACGGCCGGGACGAGCAGGAGCATGACGGAGCCGAAGGCGATGAGCGCCGTCCACGTGTAGAGGATGAGGACGGCCCGGGCGTGGGAGTGCCCGAGGCGGAGCATCCGGTGGTGGAGGTGCTTAGCATCGGCGGAGAACGGCGACTGCCCGGCCATGAGCCGGCGGACGACGGCGAGCCCGAGGTCGAGCAGCGGCAGGAACATCACGGCGATGGGCAGGATGATCGGCAGGTACGTCGCGAAGACGCGCTCCTGTCCGATGAGGGCGGGATCGACCTGACCGGTGACCCGGATCGTCGAGGCGGCGAGCAGCAGACCGATGAGCA
Organism: Brevibacterium sanguinis; assembly: GCF_039528855.1. Taxonomy (NCBI): domain Bacteria; kingdom Bacillati; phylum Actinomycetota; class Actinomycetes; order Micrococcales; family Brevibacteriaceae; genus Brevibacterium; species Brevibacterium sanguinis. The sequence continues at coordinate 139,444 of NZ_BAAAMB010000002.1, forward strand.
TCGAGCCGGAGTCGCCCATGAAGATGCGGGCCGGGTTGAAGTTGTGCGGCAGGAAGCCGAGGCACGCCCCGACGAGGATCGCGATGATGAGCGAGGCGAGGTTCGCATACGAGTCCGGGGAGGCGTCGCGGGCGAGCCAGTACGAGTACATGAAGAAGGCGCTGCCGCCGATCGCGACGACCCCGGCGGCCAGCCCGTCGAGTCCGTCGACGAAGTTCACGGCGTTGATCGTCACGAGGACGACGAGGATCGTGACGATGATCGACATCCGCGGGCTGCCGATGATCACCCCGCCGAAGGGGATCGAGAGCAGGGCGACGCCGTTGATCGCCATGAAGCCCGCCGCCAGTGCCTGGCCGGCGAGCTTCGTGATCCAGTGGAGGTCCCAGATGTCGTCGATGATCCCGAGCAGACAGAGCAGTCCGGCGGCCCCGGCGATGCCGATGATCGGGCCCATCTCGACGAAGATCCGCTGGAGGAACGGCGTCTGGGAGGCGAAGAGGAGGCCGACGATGACGGCCCCGAACATCGCGACTCCGCCCAGCCTCGGCGTGGGCACGGAGTGGACGTCGCGTTCGCGCAGCGGGGAGAAGATGAGCCCGCGCTCGGCGACCCGCTTGACCATGGGCGTGAGCAGGTACGCCACCAGCGCGGAGACGACGAGGATGAAGAGGTAGGCGCGCACTCAGCCGTCCAGGTCGCGAAGGTCGGGCACGATCTCCCGCAGCTGCTCTGCGGTGATCGGCCCGTTGCGGACGATGCGGGGGACGTCGCCGGAGAGGTCGATGATCGTCGAGGACTGACCGGAGTCGCGCCCGCCGCCGTCGAGGTAGATCTCGACATCGGATCCGAGCATGTCCTGGGCCGCATCCGCCGAGGTGGCCGCCGGCTCTCCCGTGGTGTTCGCACTCGAGACGGCGAGCGGTCCCGTCCGGCCGAGCAGCGCGAGCGCGTACTCGTCGTCGGGCATCCGCACGGCCACGGTGCCGTGGGTGTCCCCGAGGTCCCAATCGAGGGAGGGCTGGGCATTCGCGATGATCGTCAGCGGTCCAGGCCAGAACTTCGCGGTGAGCGCGAGCACCGTCTCGTCGACGCCGTCGACGAGCCCGAAGACCGTCTCCGCGCGCGGGACGAGCACCGGCGGCGGCATGTTCCTCCCCCGGCCCTTGGCCGTGAGCAGGGCCGCGACGGCTGACGCGTTGAAGGCGTCGGCCGCGATGCCGTAGACCGTGTCGGTGGGAATGACGAGGAGGTTGCCCGCCTCGACGACGCGCGCGCACTCGTCGAGGACGAGATCGCGGATGTCGGCCTGCGTGACGTCGAATCGTCGGGACACTGAATCTCTTTTCCTGCTGTCAGCTCGTCGGGTGGGTGCGCGGAGCGGTCGCCGCGGCCACCGTGTAGCGGTCGCGTCCAGTGTAGTCCGGGAACGTGGTCGCAGCTGCCAGACCCGCCACACCGGCGATGATCTCGCGGACCCCGGCGCCCTGATCCTCGGCGTGCTCCATGATGACGAGTCCGCCGGGACGGAGCAGGAGCGCCGCCTGAGCGAGGATGAGGGCGGGGATCTCGAGTCCGGAGACGCCGCCGTAGAGCGCGGCGGCGGGATCGTGGTCGCGCACCTCGGGGTCCTTCGGCACGGCCGCATCGGGCACGTACGGCGGGTTCGTCACGACGACGTCGACGGTGCCGACGAGCTCCGGATGGTCGCTGGCCGCGGTCGTCGCATCGCCGGCGATGAGGTCGACGTCGGAGGCGCCGAGGTCGAGGCGGGCGAGGTTCGTCCGTGACCACCGCAGGGCCGCGGCTTCGCGTTCGATGCCGATGACGCGGGTGCCCGGGCGCTCGAGGGCGACCGACAGGGCGATCGCCCCCGAGCCCGAGCAGAGATCGAGCACGAGCGGGGCGGTGTCGCCTTCCCGGTGCGCGAGGTGATCGAGGACCTCGGTGACGAGGAGTTCGGTCTCGGGTCGGGGCACGAACACGCCGGGACCGACCGCGAGATCGAGACGGCGGAAGTGCGCGACACCGGTGAGGTGCTGGAGCGGCATGCGGCGGCTGCGCTCGTCGAGGAGGCGGGCGAACCGGTCGGCGACGGCGGCCGGGACCGCCTCGGCGAAGAGCCGGCGACGGGCCAGGGTCGATGCATCGATGTCCCATGCATGGGCCAGCAGAGCGGAGACGTCGGTCTCGGGAGAGGGCACCCCCGCCTCGGTGAGCACACGGGCACCGGCCCGCAGCAGAGTGGGGACGTCCATGGTGGTCGGGTCCAGCTCAGTCCCCCAGTGCCTCGAGGCGCGCCGCGCGGTCGGCGTCGCGGTTCGAGCCGATGACGGCGTCGAGGTCGCCGGCAAGCACCTGATCGAGGTTGTAGGCCTTGAACCCCGTGCGGTGGTCGGTGATCCGGTTCTCCGGGAAGTTGTACGTGCGGATCCGCTCCGAGCGATCGACGGTGCGCACCTGCGAACGGCGGATGTCGGCGGCTTCGGCGGCGGCCTCCTCGGCCTGTTTGGCGAGGATGCGGGCGCGGAGCATGCGCAGCGCCGCTTCCTTGTTCTGCAGCTGCGACTTCTCGTTCTGGCAGCTCGCGGTGATCCCGGTGGGCAGGTGCGTGATCCGCACCGCCGAGTCCGTCGTGTTGACCGACTGTCCGCCGGGGCCCGAGGACCGGTAGACGTCGATGCGCAGATCCTTGTCCTCGAGGTGGATCTCCTCGGGTTCGTCGACCTCCGGGAAGACGAGGACGCCGGCGGCCGAGGTGTGGATGCGGCCCTGGGATTCGGTGACCGGGACGCGCTGGACCCGGTGGACGCCGCCTTCGAACTTCAGCCAGCCGTACGCGCCGTCGGCACCGGCCTTGACGGCGATCGTCACGTCCTTGAAGCCGCCGAGGTCGGAATGCGTGGCGGTGAGCACCTGGGACGACCACCCGTGGGAGGCGATCCAGCGCTCGTACATGCGCAGGAGGTCACCGGCGAAGAGCGCCGACTCGTCGCCGCCCTCCCCCGCCTTGATCTCGACGATCGCATCCCGGGCGTCATCGGGATCGCGCGGGATGAGGAGGTCGCGGAGTTCGGCGTCGGCCGCCTCGAGCTCGGCGCTCAGGCGCGTCGCCTCGGCGGCGAACTCGGGATCGTCGTCGCCGAGCTCCTCGGCCGCTGCGAGATCGTCGCGCAGCTCGTCGACGCGACGGGCCGCGACGACGATGCGGTCGAGCTCGGCATAGCGGCGCGACAGCTTCCGAGCCCGGCCGGTATCAGCGTGCACGGCCGGGTCGGAGAGCTCCTCGGACAGCCTCGTGTGCTCGTCGACGAGCACGGCGAGGCCGGCCGTGAGGCTGTCACTGCTCATCTCAGTGGTCGTCGGTCGAGGACTTCGGCAGCGGCGTCGTCTTCTGCACCTGCATGAGGAACTCCGCGTTCGAGCCGGTCTCCTTGAGCTTCGACATGAGGAGTTCGACGGCCTGCTGCTGCTCGAGACCCGAGAGCAGACGGCGCAGACGCCACATGACCTTCGTCTCCTCCGGCGTCATGAGCATCTCCTCACGACGTGTCGACGAGGCGTTGACGTCGACGGCCGGGAAGATGCGCTTGTCGGCGAGCTGGCGCGACAGGCGCAGCTCCATGTTGCCGGTGCCCTTGAACTCCTCGAAGATGACCTCGTCCATCTTCGACCCCGTCTCGACGAGGGCGGTGGCGAGGATCGTCAGGGAGCCGCCGCCTTCGATGTTGCGGGCGGCGCCGAAGAACTTCTTCGGCGGGTAGAGCGCGTTCGCGTCGACACCACCGGAGAGGATCCGGCCCGAGGCCGGCTGCGCGATGTTGTAGGCGCGGCCGAGGCGGGTGATGTTGTCGAGGAGGACGACGACATCGGAGCCCATCTCCACGAGGCGCTTGGCCCGCTCGATCGCGAGTTCGGCGATCGTCGTGTGATCGTCGGCGGGACGGTCGAAGGTCGAGGCGATGACCTCTCCGGCGACCGCGCGCTGCATGTCCGTGACCTCTTCGGGACGTTCGTCGACGAGGACGACCATGAGGTGGACTTCGGGGTTGTTCTCCGTGATGGCGTTGGCGACCTGCTGCATGATCGTCGTCTTGCCGGCCTTCGGGGGTGCGACGATGAGTCCGCGCTGGCCCTTGCCGATCGGGGTGACGAGGTCGATGAGGCGGGTCGACTGCAGCTTCGAGGTGGTCTCGAGGCGCAGGCGCTCCTGCGGGTAGAGCGGGGTGAGCTTCGAGAACTCGACGCGGTTCTTCGCGTCGTCGACGCTCAGTCCGTTGACGGAGTCGAGGCGGACGAGCGCGTCGAACTTCTCGCGCTTGCCGCCACGCTCGCCCTCACGCGGCTGACGGATCGCGCCGGCGACGGCGTCGCCCTTGCGCAGACCGTTCTTGCGCACCATCGACGCCGAGACGTAGACGTCGTTGGGCCCGGGCAGGTAGCCCGAGGTGCGGAGGAACGCGTAGTTGTCGTGGACATCGAGGATGCCGCCGACGGGGATGAGGACGTCGTCGCTGCGCAGCTCCGGCTCGTCTCCCCCGCGTCCGCGACGCTTGCGGTCACGGCCGCGACCGCGGCGGCCGCCGCGCTCGTCGTCGTCGGAGCCGTTGCGGTTCCGGCGGTCGTTGTCCCGACGGTTGTCGTTGTCGCGACGGTTGTCGTTGTCGCGACGGTTGTCGTCGCCGTCGCCTTGGCGGTTGCGGCGATCGGACCGGCGGTCGTCGCGGTCGGACTTGCGGTCGTTGCCACGCTCGTCACGGTCGGACTTGCGATCGTCGCGGCGGTCGTTGCCGCGATCCTCGCGGTCGGACTTGCGCTCCTCGCGGTCCTTGCGGTCGGACCGGCGCTCCTCGGCGTCGCCCTGACGGCTGCGACGGTTCGCGGCCTCGTCGCCGCCCTGATCGGTGTCGGCGTCACCGCCGCGCGAACGCGAGCGGCCGCGGCGGTTGCGCTGGCGCTCCTGGCCGGCCTGCTCGTCACCGGCGGTCTCGGCGGCGGGTGCCGCAGCAGCCTCGGGAGCGGGAGTCTCGGCGGCGGTGGTCTCAGGCGCGCTGGTCTCGGCGTCCTCGCGGGCCGCGGAGTCCTCACGGGCGGTCGCAGCCGCGCTGCGACGGGCGGGCCGGCGGCCGCGCTTGCCCTCGGAGGCCGAGGAGTCAGCGGTGTCGGCCGGCGCCGCGGTGGTGGGGGCGGGAGCCGTGCCGGCGCCCGATCCGCCCTGGTTGTTGATGGCGTCGATGAGTTCGCCCTTGCGAAGTCGACGGTATCCTTTGATTCCCATTCCCGCTGCCATTTCCTGCAGCTGGGGAAGGCGCAGAGCGGTCAGACTGCCGGTGCGCGGTGTGGAATCCGGGGTTGTGGTTTCAGACACGAAGGTCCTTCTCCCTCATTCGGCCGTGCGGCAAAGAGCCGTAATCCCACGGCGACGGAAACACCCTTGACGGTGCATTGTGAAAGACATCCTGCTTGAAGAGTGCAGGAGATGTTCCAGGATTCGTGAAGTTGAGATGGGGTTCGCGGTGACACCGCCAAGCCCGTTCACTGGTGGAACATGCACCAGTTTACTTCCTCCGGCCCGATCACGCGAATTCGAGCCGGAATCCCTCCTCATCGATCCCCACGGGCACGGCGCGCACCCCCGCGGGCACCGCCTCGGCGGGGACATCCCCGGTGAGAGCGAGCACGGTCGGTCCCGCGCCGGAGATCACCGCGGGAATCCCCCGGGCCCGGAGATCGTCGACGAGCGCCATCGACTCAGGGTACGCGCTGCGGCGGAACTCCTGGTGGAGGCGGTCGTCGGTGGCCTCGAGCAGCGCGGTCGCGTCCGTGCTCAGGGCGTGGACGAGCAGTCCCGTGCGCGCGGAGTTCTCCGCCGCGACCGCGTGGGCGATCGTTGCCGGAATGAGGCCGCGCGCGGTGAGTGTGTCGAGTCTCACAGCGGGGATGAGGACCGTGACCGTCTCAACGGTGCGGACGGGAACCGTCCAGGCGCGGGCCGGTTCCGGCAGCGCGATCGTCAGTCCGCCGAAGATCGCCGGCGCCGCATTGTCGGGGTGGCCCTCGAGGTCTGCGGCGAGCTCGAGCATCCGCTCCCGGGTCAGCCCCGGCCCGCCGAGGGACTCGGAGACGGCACCGGCCAGGGCGATGCCGGCGACGACTGCGGCCGCCGACGATCCGAGGCCCCGCGAATGGGGGATCCGGTTCGTGCAGTCGAGGCTGAGCCGGGTCATGATCGCCGCAGCGCTCTCGCCCTGCAGCTGCGCGAGCACGTCCGACAGCACGCGCATGATGAGGTGGGAATGGTCGGTGGGCACATCCTCAGCGCCCTCCCCGCGCACGGTCACCGCGGCATCCGGGTCGACCGGCTCGTCCCCGAGGGTGAGGACGAGCGTGTCGACGAGGCGCAGCGCCAGGCCCAGCGAATCGTAACCGGGTCCGATGTTCGCCGAGGTGGCCGGCACCTCGAGCCGAAAGACCCGGCTCACCGGTCCTCGAGTCCGAGCTCGCGGGCGGCGGAGACGGCATCGACGGGCACCCGGACGGGTTCGAGGTCGGCGCCGTCGGCGGTGTGCAGGGCCCACTGCGGATCCTTGAGCCCGTGCCCGGTCACGGTCACCGCGATCGTCGCGCCGGCCGGCACGCGACCGGCCTCGGACATCTTCAGCAGACCTGCCACCGAGGCGGCCGATCCGGGTTCGACGAAGATGCCCTCTTCGCGCGAGAGCACCTTGTGCGCGGCGAGGATCTCGTCGTCGGTCACCGAGTCGATGAGGCCTCCGGAATCGTCGCGGGCGGCGATCGCCCGCTCCCAGCTGGCGGGGTTGCCGATGCGGATCGCGGTGGCGATCGTGTCCGGGTCGGTGACCGGGTGGCCGAGGACGAGCGGCGCGGCGCCGGCGGCCTGGAAGCCCCACATCTGCGGCAGCCGCGTCGAGACGCCGGCGGCCCGGTAGTCGTTGTAGCCCTTCCAGTACGCGGTGATGTTGCCGGCGTTGCCGACGGGCAGCACGTGGATGTCGGGGGCGTCGCCGAGGACGTCGACGACCTCGAACGACGCCGTCTTCTGACCTTCGATGCGGTCGGGGTTGACGGAGTTGACGAGATGGACGGGGTAGGACTCGGCGAGCTTCCGGCACAGGGTGAGGCAGTCGTCGAAGTTGCCGTCGACCTCGAGCAGGGTCGCACCGTGGGCGACGGCCTGGCTCATCTTCCCCGGGGAGATCTTGCCGGCGGGCACGAGCACGGCGCAGGTGAGTCCGGCCTTCGTCGCGTAGGCCGCGGCCGAGGCCGAGGTGTTGCCCGTCGACGCGCAGATCACGGCCTTCGCGCCCTGCGCCTTGGCCTGGGTGATCGCCATCGTCATCCCCCGGTCCTTGAAGGAGCCGGTCGGGTTGAGGCCTTCGTACTTCACCCACACCTCGGCGCCGGTGCGCTCACTGAGGCGCTCGGCGCGGATGAGCGGCGTTCCGCCCTCGCCGAGGCTGACCGACGGAGTGGTCTCCCCGATGTCGATGAGGCTGCGGTATTCGTCGATGACGCCCTGCCACTGGTGCCTGGGGTAAGTGCTCACGCGATGTTCGTCCTTCTCTTGTGTCGCATGCGGGTTGGTCGGGTCACTGGCCTTCGGCGCGGATGACGGAGACGACGGAGCGGACGACGGGCAGTTCGCCGAGGCGCTCGACCGTCCGCGACAGCGCGGCGTCGGTGTTCTCGTGGGTCGCGAGCACGAGCTTGGCGTGCTGGACGCCGTCGTCGTCGATCTCGCCGATCGTCTGGCGCATGAGCTCGATCGAGGCGCCCTCGGCGGCGAAGACCTCGGAGACCGCGGCGAGCACGCCGGGACGGTCGACGACGTCGAGGGTGATGTGATAGCGCGTGGTGATCGCCGAGATCGGCAGCAGCGTCGTCTCGGGGTGGAAGGGACGCTCGTACTGTCCGCGACCGCCGAGCACGCGGCGCCGGGCCACGGAGACGACGTCGCCGAGGACCGCCGAGGCCGTCGGCGCTCCCCCGGCGCCCTGACCGTAGAACATCAGGGAGCCGGCTGCTTCGGCCTCGACGAAGACGGCGTTGAACGCCCCGTGGACCGAGGCCAGCGGATGCGTGCGCGGCAGCAGCGCGGGGTAGACGCGGGCCGAGAGGCCGGGTCCGGCCGGCGAGTCGGCGACGCGTTCGCACACCGCGAGCAGCTTGATGACGAAGCCCTGCTCCTTGGCCGTGGCGACCATGTCGGCGGTGATGCCGGTGATCCCCTCGACGTGGACGTCGGCGATCGTCATCGGGGCGTGGAAGGCGAGCGAGGAGAGGATCGCGGCCTTCGCGGCGGCGTCGTGTCCGCCGATGTCGGCCGTCGGGTCCGCCTCGGCGTATCCGAGCTCCTGGGCCGAGGCCAGCGCGTCGGCGAAGTCCCAGCCCTCGGTGTCCATCTGGTCGAGGATGTAGTTCGTCGTCCCGTTGACGATGCCCATGATCCGGTCGATGCGGTCACCGGCGAGCGAGTCGCCGACGGGCCGGATGATCGGGATGGCACCGGCCACCGCGGCTTCGTGCTCGAGGCGGACCTCGGTGTCGTCGGCGGCGGCCATGAGCTCGCCGTAGGACGCCGCGAGCAGCGCCTTGTTCGCGGTGACGACCGAGGATCCCTGCGCGAGCGCCTGCATGATGAGCGTCTTCGCCGGTTCGATCCCGCCCATCAGCTCGATGACGATGTCGGCCCCGGTGATCGCCGCCTCAGCGTCGGTGGTGAGCAGGCCGGGATCGATCCCGGGCCGGTCCTTGCCCAGGTCACGGACGACGACGGCGGTGAGCTCGAGGGGGGCGCCGATCCGCTCCGCCAGCGCCTCGGAGCGGGACTGGATGCGTGCGGCGACCTCGGTGCCGACGACTCCGCTTCCGAGCATCGCGACTTTCAATGGCTGCATGGCTCACTCTCTGTTCTTCGGTCTCTGCACAGGTGGGGGCTGCGTCATCGTCACTGCCGGGTGGCGTCGGCCATCCCGGGGTCGTTCGCAAAGAGCTGCGAGTACGTCTCGGGAGTGACGATCCAGTCCACCCTATCCGGTGTCACGGCCAGCACCCCCGGTCGGGCGACATGATTGTAGTTGCTCGACAGGGCGCGGCAGTAGGCTCCGGTGCCGGGGACGGCGACGAGGTCGCCGGGGGCGACGTCGGCGCCCATGTACTCGTCGCGGACGATGATGTCGCCGGACTCGCAGTGCTTCCCGACGACGCGGACGACGGCGGGGGCGGCATCGGAGTTCCGATTGGCCAAGGTACACGAATAGTCGGCGTCGTAGAGAGCTGTCCGAATGTTGTCGCTCATGCCGCCGTCGACGGCGACGTACGTGCGCACACCGGAGTCGGTGACGACCTCCTTGACGGTGCCGACCGCGTAGAGGGTGAACACCGCCGGGGAGACGATCGCGCGGCCGGGCTCGATGGAGATCCGCGGCACGTTCGTCCCGAGCCCGCGGCACTCCTTGGCCACCACCTCGGCGAGGGAGGTGGCCATCTCCGCGACGGGGATGGGCGTGTCCTGCGAGGTGTAGCGGATGCCGAAGCCGCCGCCGAGGTCGACGTCGGGCAGGTCGACGCCGTGGTCGGACATGATCTGGGCCCGCAGCGCGAGCACCCGCGCGGCCGCGACCTGGAATCCGGAGATGTCGAAGATCTGGGAGCCGATGTGCGAGTGGAGGCCGTCGAGGCGCAGGTGCGCGGAGTCGACGACGCGGGCGGCGGCCTCGGCGGCCTTGCCGGCGGCGACGGAGAGACCGAACTTCTGGTCTTCGTGCGCCGTGGCGATGAAGTCGTGGGTGTGGGCTTCGACGCCGACGGTGACGCGGAGCATGACGGGGGCGATGACGCCCTTGGCGGCGGCCACGGCCTCGAGCCGATCGACCTCGTCGAGGCTGTCGACGATGATCCGTCCGACGCCGTAGTCGAGGGCGTACTCGAGTTCGGCAAGCGACTTGTTGTTCCCGTGCAGACCGATGCTCTCCCCCGGCACGCCGGCGGCGTGGGCGATCATCATCTCCCCGAGCGAGCAGGTGTCGAGCCCGAGACCGGCCTCGTGCACCCACTTGGCGACGGCGGTGCAGAGGAACGCCTTGCCGGCGTAGAAGACGTCGACGCCGGACAGGCCCTTCTCCGGGGCGAACGCCGCCGCGTAGGCATCGCGGTAGAGCCCGGCGCGGGAGCGGAAGTCATCGACGTCGAAGACGAAGGTCGGGGTGCCGAAGCGCTCGGCGAGCTCGGTCACCGGGTGCCCGGCGATCGTGAGCACGCCGTCGTCGCCCTTGGCCACGTTGTCCGACCAGAGGCTCGGCATGACGGCATTGACGTCGTCGGGGTAGGGCAGCCACACGGGGGCGGGGGTCGCATGGAGCTGACCGGCGATGTGGGCGGGCATTCATATCCTCTCCGGGGCGGTGACGCCCAGCAGTCGCAGTCCTGTGGCGAGGACCGTGGTCGCACCGGCCGCGAGCACGCAGCGAGCTGCGTGGACGGCGGTGATGTCGGCATCGAGTGTCGGAACGATGGCGCGCTCGGCCGCCGACCATGCGGTGAGGGCCGCGGCGAGGTCCTCGAGGACGGCGGTCACCGAGCGCAGGGACTCCCCCGGCCGCCTCCCGGTGTCGGCGTGCCTGCCGGTGCCGGCCTGTCTGCCGGTGCCGGCCTGTCTGCCGGTCGGCTGCGGGCCGTCCGGCTGGGATCCGGTCGCCGCTGATGTGATCGGCGCAGTTCCGGTCTCCGCTGATCCGGTCGCCCGGGCGAGGACTCCTGCAGCCTCGGTGATCCGCAGCGCGAGCTGGCGGTCGGCGGGAGCGAGGGTGACGTCCGGCGTGCGATGCTCTGCCTCGTCCGCAACGACGCGGATTCCCGCCGCAGCGGCGCGGCGGAGCAGGCGACGCCCGGTCGCATGGGCGTGCTGGACGCGGTGGAGCGGGTTGGCTGGAGCGGCCGTGCGGAGCAGCTCGACGTCGCGGGCGAGGGCGGTCGCGGTGCGCGAGCGGGCCGACCCGTAGCGGAGGGCATCGGCGTCGAGGACTCCAAGACCGTCCGGCTCCGTCGGCCGGTCGGACGAGGCGAGGGTCGCTCCGGGCCCGGGATCGCCGAGGTGGCGGCCCGCGGCGACCTGCGCGACAGTGCCGAGCAGGGCGGGGGTCTCCAGCACGATGCGGAGGAATCCCGGACCGGTGACCGTGACCGACGCGATGTCCGGGTGGGAGGCGACCGCCTCGGCGATGGACTCCGCCGTCGACTGCGGCTCCCGCGTGCCCAGGCGCAGGGGCAGATTGGACTGCCAGTCCCCCGCGGCGACGTCACCGCCGCGTCGCAGCACAGTGCCGGTGGGGGCCGGATCCTCCGCGGGGCGCAGCGTCGACAGAGCCGCCTCGGCGAGGACGACGTGCAGCTGTTCCGGGGTCACGTGCCCAGCGTACTCGGGGCGGCAGACCCCGACCGAATCGTCCGCATGCTCAGATGTGCCCGGGCCGGCTCGCCGGGATGGTGACGCCGAGCTTGAGGACGACGGAGGCGAGGACGAGGACGATCGCCGGGGTGAGGGTGTCGGAGCTCTCGACGAGGAGGGCGAAGAGCAGCGGCCCGGTGGCGGCCATGAGGTAGCCGCCGCCCTGGACGAAGCCGGCGAGGGCCGCCGAGGCCTCCGGGGTCGCCGAGCGCAGGGTGATGAGGGTGAGGGCGAGCGGGAACGTCGAGATGCCGATGCCGAGGAGCACCGTCCACAGCTCCGGGGCCGCCTGCGGGGCGAGCCAGAGACCGATGTAGCCCGCCGCGAGGCTGAAGCAGAAGGCGATGACGATCGGGGCGGCGCTGCGCAGGCGCGCCGTGAGCGCCGGGAGGACGAAGCCGAGGACGAGGGGCACGGCGGTGACGAGGGCGAGCATGGCCCCGGCGAAGGCGGAATCGAATCCCGCGCGGGTGAGCAGCGGGGGCAGCCAGGTGAAGAGGATGAAGTTGTTGAACGACGTCATCCCCGTCATCGTCATCAGCGCCCATGCCCGCGGGGTCCGCAGCAGGCGGCGCAGCTCGGCGCCGCCGACGACGGTCGCGGTCACGGTCACCCGGGCCGGGGGCCTGCGCACGGCGATGACCGCCCACACGGCGACGGCGACGAGCGCACACGCGACCCACACGAGCAGCGAGCCCCGCCAGTCGAACTGTCGGGCCAACGGGACGGCGACGAGCGGCGGGAGGAATGTGCCGAGCTGGAGCAGACCGACGTGGACGGTCGACATGAGCGCGACCCGGTCGGGGAAGTGCGACTTGACGATCGGGGGCACGACGACGTTGCCGAATCCCATGCCGAGGAGCGCGACGACGCTGAGGAGGAGGAAGAGCGTCGGGGAGGACACGAGCGCGCGGGCACCGAGGCCGAGGGCGATCATGATCATCGCGACGAGGCTGACGGTGATCGCCGAATACCGGGAGACGAGCCGCGGGGCGAGGAACCCGCCGACCCCGTAGAGGAGCGGCGGCAGCATCCCGATGATCGCGAGGAACGCGGCGCTCAGCGGGATCTCGGCGCCCATGAGATCGAGCAGCGGCGAGAGCCCCGTGACGCCGGGACGGAGGTTGAAGGCGGCGACGACGATGCCGAGCAGGATGATCGCGGTCGTCCAGGCAGCCCTCATAGAGGCCTTTCTACCACTGTCCCTGCCGCCGACCGCCCAGCGGGGTCACGTCGTGCCGGCCGTCCAGCGGGCTCAGTTCTCCTGCTTGAGGCCCTCGACGGGAGAGAGCCGGGCCGCGCGTCGGGCCGGAGCGAGGGCGGAGAGGATGCCGGCGAGCATGGCGACGACGAGGATGCCCGCCGACGCCAGCAGCGACCAGTCGACGACGAAGGCGTTCGAGAAGTCGGCGGTGATGAGCCGGGTGGCGACGATGCCGAGGGTCCCGCCGAGGGCGAGGCCGATGAGTGCGGCGACGACGGAGATGAGCACGGCCTCGAACGCGAGCAGGGCGCGCAGCTGGGCGAGGCTCAATCCGAGCGCCCGCAGCAGCGAGTTCTCCCGCCGCCGTTCGATGACCGAGAGGCTGATCGTGTTCGACACCCCGATGAGGGCGATGAGGACGGCGACGAAGAGGACGCCGACGGCCATGAGGAGGAGCACGTCGATGACCTGGGAGAAGAGTCCGCGGTCGACGGCTGAGCCGATGACCTCGTCGGTGGGGACATCGAGCGCTTCGGCGACGTCCTGCCGGATCCGCAGGATGTCGGTGACGCTCTGGTCGGGGGTGAGCGTGATGAGCACAGCGGTCGCGGCCGGGGAGATCCCGATGGCGTTGCCGACGTCGGCGGTCGTGAAGTACGCCCGGGTCGACTCGCCGGCGCGTTCGACGGGAAATGCGGTGTCGGTGAGGCCGCGGACGACGACGGTGTCGCGCGGATAGTCGGCGGGCACGGTGACCCGGCCGGGCACGAGCGGCGGGGCGGCGTCGCCGAGGAGCGCCTCGGCGGACCCGGGATCGAGGATGTAGAGCTCGGCCTCGTCGTCGACGACCTGCCCGTGATAGGCGAGCACCGCCGTGTCGACGCCGTCGATGTCCCTGATGTCGCTCAGCGTCGTCGCATCGGTGCCGTTGCCCAGCGACACGGCGACATCGATCGGGAAGTGCTGTTCGAGTCCCGCACTCAGCGTCGCCTTCGTCGACATGCCGCCGACGACGAGGGTGGACACGAGGGTGACGCCGATGACGAGGGCCGCGGCGGTCGAGCCGGTGCGACGGCGGTTGCGCAGCGTGTTGAGCGTCGCGAGCTGGCCCGGCAGCCCCCACGGGGTGACGGCGAGATCGCCGATCCACGAGACGACGGGCGGGATGATCTGACCCGAGCAGAGGACGATCCCGACGACGACGAGGGCGCCGCCCACGGCGCCGACGACGATCCAGGCGCTCGACCCGGCGGCGAAGACCAGCGCGGCGACGATGCTCACCGCCCCGATCGCGATGCTCCCCCAGCCGGCCGCCCCGCGGACCCGTGACTGGCGGGTCGGGGCGCCCGTGACGTCGAAGGGCTGAAGCGCCTCGAGAGGCGTCACGGCGATCGCGCTGCGGGCCGGCCGGATGGTCGCGGCCAGGGTGAGGATGACGCCGACCACGACGCCGAGGACGAGCGCCCAGCCGGGCACCGAGAGCGAGACGTAGGCGAACTCGCTCTCCCAGAAGCGCCGCGCCACGGCGATGAGAGCGGCACTGACCCCGATCCCGGCGATGACGCCGACGACCGACCCGGCGAGGCCGACGACGAGGCCCTCGACGAGCACCGACCCGTAGAGCTGCCGCCGGGAGGCGCCGAGGCAGCGGAGCAGGGCGAGCTCGCGGCGGCGGCCGGCGACGATGACGGAGAACGTGTTGGAGACGACGAGGACGGCGACGACGACGGAGATCCCCGCGCAGCCGAGCAGCATCCACGCGATGAAGCTGCTGCCCTGGGAGAACTCCGCGACCTGCCGGTCGATCGCCTCGTCGACGCTGAGCGTCTGCAGCTGCCCGCGCAGGGCGGAGTCGGCGAGGAACGCGTCGACCCCGGCGCGCACCGCCGCGGGGTCGACGGAATCCGCGTCGAGGTCGATCTGGATCGCCGAGACCCGGCCGATCTGGGCGAAGTGCTCGCGGTAGCTCGCCGCCGTCGTCAGGGCCCGGGGCAGGCCGGCGAGCGTCGGGTCCTCCCCCATCTCGGCGATGCCGACGACCGTGAAGTCGGTCACGGCGCTGCGCGGGGCGCGGTAGATCGGCATCTCCTCGGCGTCGGTGTCGATGCGCGCCGAGGCGGTGGAGAAGCGCACGACGTCGCCGACGCCCAGTCCGAGGTCGGCGGCCGTCCCAGTGTCGACGACGAGGTCGGTGGGTGCCTGCGGCCGGGTTCCCTCGCGCACGGCGAAGGTGTCGAGACCCGGATCGACGGGGGTCGGAGAGATCGCGAAGTCCGTGTCGGCGAAGGCGTCGCTGCGGCCCGAGGCGATCGCGCTCGCCGCGACGTCGACGGCGCCGATCCCCGGCTGCGCGGCGAGGTCGTCGCTGAAGGCGGCGACCGCGGAAGGATCGAGGTCGGCTCCCGTCTCGGGCATGAGCACGAGATCGGCGTTGGCGTACGACTGGCTGATGCCGTCGCGCACGCTGGCATCGAGCGAGGCGCTGATGATGAGGGTCGCGGAGACGAAGCCCGCCGCCAACGCGATGCCGAGCCCGATCGCGGTGAACCGCGCGAAGTGGACTCGGATCTGCGCGAAGGCGACGGCGATCACTGTCCGCTCAGCTCGCTCAGTCCGGTGGCGACCGCCTGCGGGGTCGGCGAGGTGATCTCTCCCCCGACGCGTCCGTCCTTGAGGAGGACGACCCGGTCGGCATGCGCGGCAGCGGCAGGATCATGGGTGACGAGGATGATCGTCTGCCCGTACTGGGAGGCGGCGGCATGGAGGAGATCGAGCACCTCGGCGCCGGAGAGGGAGTCGAGATTGCCCGTCGGTTCGTCGGCGAAGACGACGTCGGGGCGGGTGAGCAGCGCACGGGCGACGGCGACGCGCTGCTGCTGACCGCCGGAGAGCTCATGCGGACGGTGCTTGAGCCGGTCGCCGATGCCGAGGCGCTCGACGATCTCCGCCTTCCAGGCGGTGTCGATGGTGCCGCGGGCCAGTGACACGGGCAGATCGATGTTCTGCTCGGCATTGAGCGTGGGCACGAGGTTGAAGGCCTGGAAGATGAAGCCGACCCTGTCCCGGCGCAGCTGGGTGAGTTCGCGGTCGTTGAGCGCGGTGATGTCCTCACCGCGCATGAGGATCTCGCCCGAGTCGACGCGGTCGAGTCCGGCGAGGACGTGCATGAACGTCGACTTGCCCGACCCGGAGGGACCCATGATCGCGGTGAGCCGACCGGAGTCGAAGTCGACGCTGATGTCGTCGAGCGCGGTCACCGCGGTGTCGTCGCGGCCGAAGCTCTTGCGCAGGCCGCGGGCCCGCAGCACCACCTCGGTGTCGGTTGTCGTCGTCATCACTGTCCTCATCGTCTGGCTGACCGGAGGGGAGAACGAGAAACCGCCCACCTCAGCGACTGAGATGGGCGGATCGCTGTGCCCGCGACAGGATTCGAACCTACGACCTTCTGCTCCGGAGGCAGACGCTCTATCCACTGAGCTACGCGGGCAACGCATGTCATGCTATCACCGACTGCGAGGTGAACCCAAA
>NZ_BAAAMB010000002.1:155654-171953 GCF_039528855.1 Brevibacterium sanguinis
CGGTGTCGGGCGGCGGAGCGGGTGAGGGCTCAGGAGCCCTTCATGTCCTTGCGACCGGGCACGTACTCCCAGTGCCAGAGCTCGTAGGAGTTCGCCTTGGCCCAGTCCGGGTTCTCCCAGCCGTACTTGCCGGCGTTGGCCTCGAGCCACGCGTAGTTCGAGGTGTCGAGGTCGAGCGCCAGTCCCCACCCGTGGTTGGAGGTGCCCGGGCGGGCGGCGAAGCCGGGCTTGCGCGCGGCCACGGAGATCTGGCCCTCGAGCGAGCGGTAGGAGTCGGTGATGCCGATGTCCTTGCCGGTCTCCTTCTTGAACGCGGCGTTCATCTCCGCGAAGGCGACGGCGGCGTCCGAGCGCAGCTTGTGATCGCCGACGCCGACGCTGCACAGCCATTCCTCGGGCAGCTCGCCGTTCGACGGGGTGCCCGACGGGGCCTCACCGGAGCAGCCGGGCAGGACGGTCTTCTCGATCGCGCGGGACGCGGCCTCGGCCTTGTTCTGCTTCGCGCTGGGCGCGCCGATCTCGATGCTCGTCGTCTCATCGGTCTCGGGGATGTCCGCGGAGACCGATTCGGCGTTGATGCTGCGCGTCTGCGCCTCGGCCGCGGAGGTGTCGACCTTGACCTCCTGCGAACCGCTCATGTTGCCGGCGATCATCACCGCGGCGATCGCGGTGCCGGTGACGGAGACGGTGGCCAGCGCCGAGGCGGTGGTCACCCGCTTGCGGCGGACCGAGCGCAGGAGCGCGCCGTCCGAACCGCGGTCGCTCAGGGACGCGGCGAGGGTGCCGGTGCCGCGCGATTCGGCGGCCATGGCCGCCCGGCGCGGGGATCCGGCCGCGGCCTTGGCCTCGGCGGCCATCGCGGCGCGGCGCGGAGAGAGAGTGGTGGACGGGGCTGCTGCCCGGGGCTGCGACGGGGTGTCGCGGGAGAAGGCGCTCGAAGCGGTGTGCTGTTTGCGCAGATCGCGCCGGCGGACCGGTGCCACTGCGGTCGAGGAATCACTCGACATATCACTCCATACTGTCGTCTGCTGTGCTGCATGCCCGTCGCCTGCGCAACGAGAGAAAAGCTTATGTCACAACACTATAACGGCATTGTTACAGAATGTCATTTAATTCCACTTTCTCGGGTGTGACCTGCACCGATGCTCGTGTCTGAGCGGCCGGACAGCGCCCGGGATGTTACCAGGCACACCCTGTTCGTTACATTTCGTTACACAGACCACGCCTCGGCCGTGACCTCGGCCACCGCGTGAGACGAAGCTCACCTCAGCTGCCGAACCGTCCCCGCTGCATCGCGTCCTGGACCTCGCCGACGAGCTCCTCGAGGACGTCCTCGAGGAAGAGCACGCCGAGCACCTCGCCGTCGGCGTCGAGGACGCGGGCGACGTGGATGCCGACCTTCTGCATCTGCGCGAGCGCCTCCTCGACCTCGTCGTCGGCCATGACCGTGAAGAGGGGACGGAACCGCTTCGCCGGCACCGGCTCGGTGTCGCGCTCGGAGTAGAGCACGTCCTTGATGTGGAGGTAGTGCCCGGGATACCCGTCCTCGTCGACGACGAAGTAGCGGGAGTACCCCGTGCGCCCGACGAGGGTGACGAGTTCGTCGGGGGTCACCTCGGCGCTGATCGTGATGAGATCGGACATCGGCACCATGATGTCGGCGGCGGTCTTGTCGCTGAACTCGAGAGCGCCCTTGAGCAGTCCGGTCTCGTCGTTGAGCAGGCCCTCGCGCTTGGACTCCGCGACGATCGATTCGACCTGCTCGATCGTGAAGGCCTCATTGACCTCGTCACGCGGCTGGATGCCGATGAGGCGCAGCACCGCGTTCGCGAGACCGTTGAGCGGCTTGATGACGAAGCCGAAGATCCGGGCGAGGAAGACGAGCGGCGGGGCGAGCAGCATGACGGCCCGGCCCGAGGTCGCCAGCGCGATGTTCTTCGGCACCATCTCGCCGATGACGACGTGGAGGTAGGTGACGATGCCGAGGGAGAGGATGAACGAGATCGTCGACGCCGCGGATTCGGGGATCCCGAGCCCGGCGAGCGGTCCCGCGAGCAGATGGTGGATCGCCGGCTCGGAGACGTTGCCGAGCAGCAGCGAGCACACGGTGATGCCGAGCTGGCAGATCGCGAGCATGAGCGAGACGTGCTCCATCGCGTAGAGCGCCGTCTTCGCGGCCCCCGACCCGGCGGCCGCGCGCGGCTCCACCTGGGAGCGCTTGGCGGCGACGATCGCGAACTCCGAGGCGACGAAGAACGCGTTGCCGAGCAGCAGGACGACGAGCCAGACGAGTCCGAGCCAATCAGAGCTCATGCTTCCGACCTCCCTCTGCGCGGTGGCGGGCGTCGCGATGCTGAGCGTCGGTCGCCTCGGTGGACTGGGTTTCGGCGGCGTCGCTCGCCTCGCGGGTCCGGGGGTCGGCGGCGTCGTAGGCCTCGGCGTCGGTGGCGCGCATCACCACACGCAGCCGCTCGATGCGGCGCCCGTGCATCCGCTCGACCCGGATGAGGGCATCGGGTGTGCGCACCTCGTCGCCGGGCTCCGGGATCCGGCCGAGCTCCTTGAGCACGAAGCCGGCGATCGTCTCGTAGTCGGAGTCCTCGGGGATCGTCAGCCCGATCGTCGTCTCGATCTCATCGGGGCGCAGCTGCCCGGGCACGATCCACGAACCGTCGCGGACCGGCCGCGCGGCCACCCGCATCCGGTCGTGTTCGTCGGCGACCTCCCCGACGAGCTCCTCGACGACGTCCTCGAGGGTGACGACCCCGGCGGTGCCGCCGAACTCGTCGACGACGACGGCCATCTGCATGCCCTTGCCGCGCAGCTCCATGAGCAGCGGGTCGAGGCGCAGGGTCTCGGGGATCTCGGTGACCTCGGTCATCAGTCCCCCGGCGTAGGCGTCGTCGCGGTTGGCCGGGGGCACCGCGAAGGCCTGTTTGACGTGGACGACGCCGAGGATGTGGTCCTTGTCCTCGCCGGCGACGGGGAACCGCGAGTACCCGGTGGCCCGGGCCTGTTCGATGATCTGGCGCGCCGTCGTGTCCTTCGTCACCGAGGACATCCGGGTGCGCGGGGTCATGACGTCCTCGGCGGTGCGCTCGGAGAACGACAGGGTGCGCTCGAGCAGGTCAGCGGTCTGCTCGTCGAGCACCCCCTCCTCGGCGGAGTGGCGCACGAGCGAGGTCAGCTCCTCCGGGGAGCGACCGACCGTGCCCTCCTCCTGCGGCTCGATGCCCATCGCCCGCAGGATCTTGTTCGCCGTGCCGTTGAGGAACGCGATGACGGGCTTGAGGACGACGGAGAAGACGTACTGCATGGGGGCGGCGATGCGCCCGGTGGCGAGCGGGATCGCGATCGCGAGGTTCTTCGGCACGAGTTCGCCGAAGATCATCGACAGCACCGTGGAGATGATGAGGGCGATCGCCAGGGCGATCGGCTCGGCCAATCCCGGGCCCGCACCCCACGACTCGAAGACCGGTGAGAGCATCCGCCCGAGCGAGGGCTCCATGAGGTAGCCGGTGAGCAGCGTGGTGATCGTGATGCCGACCTGGGCGGCCGAGAGCTGCGTCGACAGATGCGTCATCGACTGCCGCAGGGTCTTCGCTCCGACGACCCCGTCGGCCACGGCCTTGTCAGCGGTGTGCCGGTCGAGGGTGAGGAGGGAGAATTCGGCGGCGACGAAGATGCCCGTGCCGCAGATGAGAAGGAGGGCGAGGGCCAGGTACAGCCATTCCATCAGTGACGAGCCCCGCGTGACGAGACCTCGATGCGAGTGTCAACTCTGCCAACGACCCTTGTCAGAGGAGGATCGTCGTCTGGGGCGCCGGCTTCCCGCCGGCGGGGACTGTCACTGAGCATGGACCGATCTTACCAACTTCCCGCCAGCGGTCGACCCTCTTCGTACCCGGCAGCGCTCTGGACGCCGACGCTCGCCCGCTCGGCGAACTCGGTGAGGCTCTGCGCGCCGGCGTAGGTGAACGAGCTGCGGACGCCCGAGGTGATCGAGTCGAGGAGGTCCTCGACGCCGGGTGAGGCGGGGTCGATGTACATCGTCGACGAGGAGATGCCCTCTTCGAACAGTCCCTTGCGGGCCCGGGAGAACGCCGATTCCGTCCGCGTCCGGTTCGCCACCGCACGCGCCGAGGCCATGCCGAAGCTCTCCTTGTACCGGCGTCCCTCGCCGTCGACGAGGAGGTCGCCCGGGGATTCGTGGGTGCCGGCGAACCACGAGCCGATCATCACCTGGGAGGCCCCGGCGGCCAGCGCCAGCGCGACGTCGCGCGGGTAGCGCACTCCCCCGTCGGCCCACACGTGCGCGCCGAGCTCGGCGGCGGCCGCGGCGGATTCGACGACGGCGGAGAACTGGGGGCGGCCGACGGCGGTCATCATCCGCGTCGTGCACATCGCGCCCGGCCCGACGCCGACCTTGACGATCTGGGCCCCGGCGGAGACGAGATCGCGCACGCCGTCGGCGGTGACGACGTTGCCCGCGACGATCGGCACCCCGAGGTCGGCGTCGGCGACGGCGGTGAGCACGTCGAGCATCTTGGCCTGATGGCCGTGGGCGGTGTCGACGACGAGGACGTCGGCCCCGGCGGCGACGAGCGCCTCGGCGCGCTGGGCGGCATTGCCGTTGACGCCGATCGCTGCGGCGATCCGAAGATTCCCGTCCGCGTCGAGGTTGGGAGTGTAGATCGAGGAGCGCAGGAGCGACTTCGGCGTCAGCGCGCCGAGGAGCTGCCCGGCGTCGTCGACGACCGCGGCATAGGAGGTCCGCGCGTCGTTCATCGTCTCGAACAACGTTTCGAGCGCGTGGGCGTCGGCCCAGTCGATCTCGTCGGCCCTGATGACCTGCGGGGAGGTCTCGGTGAGTTCGCCGACAGCGGTGAACCGGTCGACGTCGCGGAGGTTCGCGGCGTCGATGACGCCGACGAGGGAACCGGATCCGTCGACGACGGCGCCGAATCCGTGGGCGCGCTTGCCGAGCACGTGAAGCGCGGAGAGCACGGTGTCCTCGGGTGAGAAGCGGAGCGCGGATTCGAAGATCCGATCACGGCTCTTGACCCAGCGGATCGTGTCCTCGGCCGCGGTCAGGGGGATGTCCTGGGGAAGCACTGCCAGACCGCCTCGGCGGGCCATCGTCTCCGCCATCCGCCGCCCCGACACGGCGGTCATGTTGGCGGCCACGATGGGGGTCGGGGACCCTGTCGGATCGGTGGAGGTGAGGTCGACGTCGAAACGCGAGGTCAGCGACGAGGAATTGGGGACAAGGAACACGTCGGAATACGTGAGATCGTGTTCTGGTTGGTGTGAAATGAAACGCATAACACTATTGTCCCCTATGTGCACATTCGCAGGCACATCGCGTTACGCTGGTGTGTGTCGTATTGCAGCAATTCTTGAACAGGAAGTAGGCGATCAACGCCGTGTCCGTCAATACTCCGAACCGCACCGTCGACGACTTCGGGTCGAACGAGTGGTTGGTCGAGGAACTGTACGAACAGTTTAAGTCAGACAAGAACTCTGTGGACAAGTCCTGGTGGCCGTTCTTCGACGAGTACGAGAAGGCGAACGGAGCGGAGTCGGCGCAGACGACCTCCTCCGCATCCTCCTCGGCTGCGGATTCCGCACCCCAGTCCACGAGCTCGACGGCGAAGACGGCTGAGAAGTCCGCGCCGCAGGCGGAGAAGAAGGCCGGGGACGCCGCTGCCGCACCGCAGAGCACCGAGGCCGCCACCGCCGAACGCCCCGACTCGGTGCCCGCGAACAAGGAGACCTCGCGCGGGGTCTCGCCCTCCTCGGCGGAGACCGAGACGCTCAAGGCGGAGACGAAGTCCGTTCCCAAGGTCACGACGAAGGAACTCGAGCCCCAGCCCGCCCCCGAAGAGACGATCACCCCGCTGCGCGGCCCCGCGAAGCTCATCGCGAAGAACATGGAGGAGTCGCTCGAGGTGCCGACGGCGACCTCGGTGCGCGCGCTGCCGGCCAAGGCGCTCATCGACAACCGCATCGTCATCAACTCGCACCTCAAGCGCACCCGCGGCGGCAAGGTCTCCTTCACCCACCTCATCGGCTTCGCCGTGATCCGGGCGCTGAAGAACTTCCCGAGCATGAACGTCTCCTACGACGTGCGCGACGGCAAGCCGGCGATGGTCTCCCCGGCCCACGTCAACTTCGGCCTCGCGATCGACGTGCCGAAGAAGGACGGCACGCGCTCGCTGCTCGTCCCCAACGTCAAGGCCGCCGAGACCCTGACGTTCCGCCAGTTCGTCGACGCCTACGACGGCCTCGTCGACAAGGCCCGCAAAGGCAAGCTCACCGCTGACGACTTCGCCGGGACCACAGTGTCCCTGACGAACCCCGGCGGCATCGGCACCGTCCACTCGATCCCCCGCCTGACCAAGGGCCAGGGCGCGATCATCGGCGTCGGCGCACTCGACTACCCGGCCGAGTTCCAGGGCGCGAGCCAGCGCACGATCAACGACCTCGCCGTCTCGAAGGTGCTGACCCTGACCTCGACGTACGACCACCGCGTCATCCAGGGCGCCGGCTCCGGCGAGTTCCTCAAGCTCGTCCACGGCTACCTGCTCGGCGAGGACGGCTTCTACGACGACGTCTTCGAGTCCCTGCGCCTGCCGTACGAGCCGGTGCGCTGGGTGCCCGACGTCTCCGCCGAGGACCAGGACGACGTCAACAAGACCGCCCGCGTCATCGAGCTCATCGACGCCTACCGGACCCGCGGCCACCTCATGGCCAACATCGATCCGCTCGTCTACCGGCAGCGCTCGCATCCGGATCTCGACATCAATCAGCACGGCCTGACCCTGTGGGACCTCGAGCGCGAGTTCCCCACCGGCGGGTTCGGCGCCAAGCCGATGATGCCCTTCCGCAACATCCTCGGCCTGCTGCGCGAGAGCTACTGCCGCACGATCGGCTTCGAGTACATGCACATCGCCGACCCGCTGCAGCGCCGCTGGTTCCAGGCGAAGATCGAGGTCCCCCACCAGGAGTTCACCCGGTCGGAGCAGGGCCACATCCTCGGTCGCCTCAACGCGGCCGAGGCGTTCGAGACGTTCCTGCAGACGAAGTACATCGGGCAGAAGCGCTTCAGCCTCGAAGGCGGCGAGTCCGCGATCGTCCTCCTCGACGAGGTCCTCAACCAGTCCGCCGACGCCGGGCTCGAGGAAGTCGCGATCGGCATGGCCCACCGCGGCCGGCTCAACGTGCTCACCAACATCGCCGGCAAGTCGTACGCCCAGATGTTCCGCGAGTTCGACGGCACGATGTCGCCCGACAGCGTCCAGGGCTCCGGCGACGTCAAGTACCACCTCGGCACGCAGGGCTCGTTCACCTCGCCCTCGGGCAACTCGACGAACGTCTACGTCGCCGCGAACCCCAGCCACCTCGAGACGGTCGACCCCGTCCTCGAAGGCATCGTGCGCGCCAAGCAGGACGTCATCGACCAGGGCGAGTCCGGCTTCACCGTGCTCCCCGTCCTCGTCCACGGCGATGCCGCCTTCGCCGGTCAGGGAGTCGTCGCCGAGACGCTCAACCTCTCCGAGCTGCGCGGCTACCGCACGGGCGGGACGATCCACATCATCATCAACAACCAGGTCGGGTTCACGACGCCGCCCGCCTCGGCGCGCTCGTCGTTCTACTGCACGGACATCGCGAAGTCGATCAACGCCCCGATCCTCCACGTCAACGGGGACGACCCCGAAGCCGTGGTCCGCGCGGCCCGCCTCGCCTTCGAGTACCGCCAGGAATTCAACCGCGACGTCGTCATCGACCTCGTCTGCTACCGCCGCCGCGGCCACAACGAGGGCGACGATCCGTCGATGACCCAGCCGCTCATGTACTCCCTCATCGAGAAGAAGGGGTCGGTGCGCAAGCTCTACACCGAATCCCTCGTCGGCAGGAAGTGCATCACCGACGATGAGGCCGCCGAGGCGCTCAAGGACTACCAGTCGAAGCTGGAGTCCGCGTTCGCCGAGACGAAGGCCGCGGAGTCCGGCTCGGGCAAGGGCACGGCGTTCAACGCCCCGCATCAGCCCAGCGACATCGAAGCGCTCAACGACGTCTCGACGGCGATCAGCGCGGAGACCCTGACCCGCATCGGCGATGCCTTCGTCGACATCCCCGAGGGCTTCACGGTCCACAAGAAGCTGCGCGCGCTCCTCGAGAAGCGCAAGGAGATGGCGCTGCACGGCGGCATCGACTGGGGCTTCGCCGAGCTCATCACCTTCGGCTCGCTCCTCATGGACGGCGTCCCCGTCCGGCTGGCCGGCCAGGATTCGCGCCGCGGCACGTTCGTCCAGCGCCACTCGGTGCTCATCGACTCCGTCAACGGCAACGAGTGGACGCCGCTGCAGAACCTCAGCGACGACCAGGCCCGCTTCTACGTCTACGATTCGCTGCTGAGCGAGTACGCGGCCGTGGGCTTCGAGTACGGCTACTCGGTCGAGCGCAAGGACGCCCTCGTGGCGTGGGAGGCGCAGTTCGGCGACTTCGCCCAGGGGGCGCAGTCGGTCATCGACGAGTTCATCTCCTCCTCCGAGCAGAAGTGGCAGCAGAACTCCGGTGTCGTCATGCTCCTGCCCCACGGCTACGAGGGTCAGGGACCCGACCACTCCTCGGCGCGCATCGAGCGCTACCTGCAGCTGTGCGCGGAGTCGAACATGACCGTGGCCTACCCGTCCTCGGGTGCCTCGTACTTCCACCTCATGCGCCGTCACGCGCTGACGCCGAACAAGCGGCCCCTCATCGTCTTCACCCCGAAGTCGATGCTGCGCCTCAAGGCGGCGGCGAACTCGCCCGAGGACTTCACCTCCGGGAAGTTCGAGGCGATCATCGACGACCCGGCCGTCGACGCGGACAAGGTGAAGAAGATCGTGCTCGTCTCCGGCAAGCTCTACTGGGAGCTGCTGGCGCAGCGGGAGAAGAACGGCGACGACACGACCGCGCTCGTGCGCGTCGAGCAGCTCTACCCGCTCGACGACGAGGCGATCACCGCGGTGCTCGACCGCTACCCGGCCGATGCCCAGCTCGTGTGGGCGCAGGAGGAGCCGGAGAACCAGGGTGCGTGGCCGTTCATGGCCCTCAACCTCACTCCCCTCCTCGGTGGGCGCGATCTCACCCTCGTTTCCCGTCCCGCCTCGGCGTCGACGGCGACGGGTCTGAAGAACGTGCACGAACTCCAGCAGCAGGAGGTCGTCGGGCGGGTCCTCCAGAAGTGAGCTCGGAGACCTCGACGACGATCGCCGTGGTCGGTGGCCCTCTGGTCGCCGGCCACGGCGATGGCCGCGGTCTCGGCTGGGTCGGCAGAGTCACCGCACGGACCCTGCCGAGTCTGCCCGGCCTGCGCGTCTACCCGCTGGCGGTCGGCAGCGAGGACTCTGCGGGCCTCCACTCGCGGGCGATGGCCGAGGCGTCCCTGCGCTTCAGCCCCGAGGGCGACAATCGCCTCGTCCTCGCCCTCGGCACCGGAGACCTCGATTCCGGGCGCTCGGTCGCCCGGGCCCGCCTCGACGTCGCCAATGTCCTCGACGAGGCGCTGTCGCGGAAGGTCTCCGCATTCGTCATCGGTCCTCCCCCGGACCACGGCTCCGACCGCAACCGCGGGATCGCCGAACTCAACACGAGCTTCTCCGATGTCGCGAAGCGCCGCGGCATCGCCTACGTCGACACGTTTACGCCGCTCCACGGCCATCCAGTGTGGCAGCGCGAGCTCGCCTCGTCCCACGACCGGCTGCCCGCCCAGGAGGGGTACGGACTGCTCGCCTGGCTGGTCCTCCATCGCGGCTGGTTCCCGTGGCTGGGTGTGCGCGACGTCATCGGCGACGACGCCTGAGACCGGGCCGGAGTCCGGGCCGGACGGGCTCCTGCCTCCTCCCGGGCATCCGGTGCGCACACGCGTGCCGTGGACTTGGTCCCGGTCACGGGAACGTGAAACAATGAACCGTCCAATCGAAGGAGAACCGCTATGAGCAAGCGAGGCCGCAAGCGCCGCGATCGCCGTCGTTCGAATGCCAACCACGGCAAGCGTCCGAACAGCTGAGAAGTGAGTGCACCACCGGGTGCACGACGAAGGCGGGGAGAGTCATGATGACTCTCCCCGCCTTCGTTCTCGGTGCGCTCAGCGCTGCCAGCGCACCTGCTCGACGGCGATGCGCCGCCGGATCTTCTCCTTGAGTCCCAGAGGAGCCTCCTCCCGACCGCAGGACCGGCGCACGACCTCCTTGAGCATCGCTTCGATCTCGTACTCGTCGTGGCAGGCCGGGCAGTGCTCGAGATGGATCGAGATCTCGCGGATCTCGGTCGTCGTCAGCTCCCCGTCGAGGTAATGGTAGATGCGCATGAGGGATTCAGCCCGCATGCTCTCGCAGCAGTCTCCGTTGTTCACTTCGCACCTCCCTCGGCGTCCTTGGTGCCGAAGCCGCGATCGGCGGCGTATTCCGCGAGCATCTCGCGCAGCTGCCGGCGGCCGCGGTGCAGGCGCGACATCACGGTGCCGATCGGGGTGTCCATGATCTCCGCGATCTCCTTGTACGGCAGGCCTTCGACATCGGCGTAGTAGACGACCATGCGGAAGTCCTCGGGCAGCGCCGAGAGGGCGTCCTTGATGTCGGAGTCGGGCAGGTGGTCGAGGGCTTCGAGTTCGGCCGAGCGTCCCTCGGAGGAGGTGTGGCTCGCGGCCTGGGCGATCTGCCAGTCCTCGATGTCCTCGCTGCCGTGCTCCTGCGGCTGGCGCTGCTTCTTGCGGTAGTTGTTGATGAAGGTGTTGGTGAGGATCCGGTAGAGCCACGCCTTGAGGTTCGTGCCGGGAGTGTACTGGTGGAAGGCGGCGTAGGCCTTCGCGTACGCCTCCTGCACGAGGTCTTCGGCATCGGCGGGATTCCGTGTCATCCTCAGGGCCGCGGCGTAGAGCTGGTTGAGGTATTCGAGAGCGTCGCGCTCGAAGCGGGCCGAGCGCTCGGCCTCGGTTTCGTCGACTTCTTTGACTGATTCGGTCATCACCGACAATGGTACGCCCGTTCTCTCCAACACGGCAGTGGCACTCACGAAAGTCCTCCTCACCCGGCCTGTGTGACAGCACCCGCGGACCCCTGGTGGGCCGCGGCGCTCGACCGGTCATTCACAGTGTCGTGTCAACGTTTCGGCGCTGTCCCGATATTCCCCGACAGCGGCTATGCTTGCGGGTGAGATGCCCGACAACAGTCGCAGAAAGGAACCCTGTGTCTCCCATTCGTCTCATCGCCCGTCCCATGCTCGCCGCCGGCTACATCAGCAACGGCATCAGCCGTCTCCGGCACCCCGAAGCGGCCACCGCCTCGATCGGCCCACTGCTCGCCCAGGCGCGCAAGCGCGTCGACATCCCCTTCGACGCCACGACGGTCGCGCGAGCCACCGGTGCCGCCCAGGTCGCCGCCGGCTCGCTGCTGGCGATCGGACGCTTCCCCCGGCTCAGCGCCTCGGTGCTCGTCGGCACCTACCTGCTCGACACCATCGGTGAGCGCATCGCCGCGGAGAAGGCGACGTCGAAGGAGGAGAAGCGCGAGCGCCTCGAACGCACCCTCACCCGCACCTCGATGCTCGGCGGCGCGCTGCTCGCCAGCGTCGACACCGACGGCAAGCCGGGCCTGTGGTGGCGCACGCAGCATGCCGCCGAGGACCTCTGGTCCTCGGTCGAGAACACGTCGAAGCAGGCAATGAGTGCCCTTGGCGTCGACTGAGCCTCCCCTGCCCGTCACCGGTGACTGGCGTCCGCCGCGGGCGCCCGACGCGGTCAGCGCCGTCGTCACGGTCCCCGGTTCGAAGTCGCTGACCAACCGCTACCTCGTCCTCGCCGCGCTCGCGGAGTCCGACTCCGTGATCCGCGGCTGGCTCGCCAGCCGGGACACGCAGCTGATGATCGCCGCGCTCGGCAGCCTCGGCGCGCAGATCACCGAGGTCGACGGGGCGCTCCACGTGACTCCCATCGACTTCTCCGCCGCGGCCGATGCCGGGCCTGCGGTCGTCGACTGCGGCCTGGCCGGCACCGTCATGCGCTTCGTGCCCCCGATCGCGGCGGCCACCGGTCGTGAGGTCGTCATCGACGGCGACGAGCAGGCCAGGGTGCGGCCGATGGGCGTGACGATCGATTCGCTCACCCGCCTCGGCGCGGACATCACTGCGACCGGAGACTCGCTGCCGCTGACGATCCATGCCGGTTCCGCTCTGCGCGGCGGTCACCTCGAGATCGCCGCGGGCGCGTCGAGCCAGTTCGTCTCCGGCCTCCTGCTCGCGGCTCCGGCGATGCCGCTGGGACTCGAGCTGCGCAACACCGGGCAGGCCGTGCCGAGCCGCCCTCACATCGACATGACGCTGGAGGTCCTCGCCGATGCCGGCGTCGACGTCAGCGAACCCGAGGACGAGCACTGGGTCGTCGAACCCGGCCTGCCGCGCGGTCTCGACGTCGTCGTCGAACCGGATCTGTCGAATGCGGCGGCCTTCCTCGCCGCTGCCCTCGTCACCGGCGGTGAGGTGACGATCACCGGGTGGCCGGCGCACACGACCCAGGCCGGTGATGATTTCCGCCGCATCGCCGAGGCGTTCGGCGCCGCCGTCGACCTCGATCGGCACGGTCTGCGGGTGCGCGGGCCGCATCGCCTGCGCCCGGTCGATCTCGATCTCTCCGCCGTCGGCGAGCTCACCCCGGTCGTCGCCGCTGTCGCCGCACTGGCCCCCGGCACCTCGCACCTGTCCGGGATCGGGCATCTGCGCGGCCATGAGACCGACCGGCTCGCGGCGCTGACCCGGGAGCTCACCGCCCTCGGCGTGGGAGTCGACGAGGAGCCCGCGGCGCTGACGATCACGGGCGCCCGCCCGGGTGCGGGCACCTGGCACACGTACCACGACCACCGCATGGTCATGGCCGGGGCCGTCCTCGCGCTCGTCGCCGAGGGCATCGTCATCGAGAATGCCGGCACCGTGGCGAAGACGCTGCCGGAGTTCACCCTCCTGTGGGAGGACATGCTGGGCCACGGGGCCTGAGATGGCGCGCATCTTCCGTGACGAGGACTATCGTCCGCGGCCCAACCGCAAAGGGTCGCGGCCGCGGACGAAGAACCGTCCGAGCCACGACTCCGCGGCGCTCGGCCTCGTCACCGCCGTCGACCGGGGACGCTACCGGATCGTCCTGGCCGACGACACCGGCGCCTTTCCCGAGGACGGCCGGGCCGTCACCGCTGTGCGGGCATCGCATCTGCGCCGTCAGGCCGTCGTGCCCGGTGACATCGTCAAGGTCGTCGGCGACACCTCGGGCGACGAGGGCACGCTCGCGCGCCTCGTCGAGATCACCCCGCGCCGCACCCTGCTGCGCCGCAGCGCCGACGACACCGACCCGACCGAGCGCGTCATCGTCGCCAACGTCGACATCATGGGCATCGTCACCGCCACGGTCGATCCCGAGCCTTCCTACGGCCTCATCGACCGCGCTCTGGCCGCGGCGATCGATGCGGGGATCACTCCGCTCATCGTCGTGACGAAGACCGACCTCGCCCCCGCTGAGGACATCGAGCGCCGCTTCTCGATGGCCGACGTCGACATCGTCTCCTCGGGGCTGCGCGAGGACGGCACGCTCTCCGATGACGCCGTCGCCGGTCGCCTCGCCGATCACATCAGCGTCCTCGTCGGCCATTCCGGGGTCGGCAAATCGACGCTGACGAACGCGCTCGTGCCCGCCGCTGATCGCGCCACCGGCCACGTCAACGACGTCACCGGCCGTGGTCGGCACACGTCGTCGTCGGCCGTGTGCCTGCCCCTGACGACCGGCGGCTGGCTCATCGACACCCCCGGCGTGCGCAGCTTCGGACTCGCCCACGTCGACCGCGACGGTCTCATCGCGGCGTTCCCGGAGCTCACCGAGGCGACCACCGAGTGCCCGCGCGGCTGCACCCATCTCGCCGACGCCCCTGGATGCCGCCTCGACTCATGGGTGGCCGAGGGCCGGGCCGGGCCGGGCGGGGTCTCACGGCTGGAGTCGCTGCGCCGGCTGCTGTCGAACGCTGGCTAGAGTGGAGGGATGAACGACCTCGACCTCGCACTCGACCTCGCCGACCTCGCTGACTCCCTGAGCCTCTCCCGCTTCGTCGCCGCCGACTTCACAGTCGAGACGAAACCGGACCTCACCCCCGTCACCGAATGCGATCGGGCCGTCGAAGAGGCGATCGTCGACCGCCTGCGCCTGACCCGGCCCGACGACAGCGTCCTCGGTGAGGAGTTCGGGTCGCACGGGACCTCCTCACGCCGCTGGATCATCGATCCCATCGACGGCACGAAGAACTATGTGCGCGGGGTGCCCGTATGGGCGACGCTCATCTCCCTCTACGACGGGGAGACTCCGCTCGTCGGCGTCGTCTCGGCTCCGGCGCTCGGCAGGCGGTGGTGGGCGGCCGCGGGCGCGGGGGCCTTCGCCTCGGCGATCGGGGGCCCGGCCCGTCGCATCACGGTCTCCGAGGTCGGGGACCTCGCCGATGCGTCTCTTTCCTTCGCTTCCCTGGGCGGCTGGCGCGACCTCGGTGTCCGCGAGGAATTCATCGCACTGACCGACCGGCTGTGGCGCACCCGCGGATACGGGGACTTCCTCTCCTATATGCTCGTCGCCGAGGGCGCGGTCGACATCGCGTGCGAACCCGAGCTCGCGCTCTACGACATGGGAGCGCTCGTCCCGATCGTCAGCGAAGCCGGCGGCACCTTCACGAGCACGACGGGCGTGACGGGACCGTTCGGCGGCAATGCGGTCGCAACGAACGGCCTCCTCCACGAGACCGTCCTCGACGCCCTCGGCCGCGTGGCTCCGGAGGGATTCTGACATGGACCGGGATCGGACGAGGCCGAACCTCGACCGTGCGCCGCTGTGGCGGGAAATGGCCGCAGCCGCCGGCCTCATCGGCAGCGACGGCGCGATCGCCGAGACGATCTACGGCCAGATGACGGCGCTGGCGACAGCCACCGGGGCGGTCAACCTCGGCCAGGGAGCGCCGGGCACCGACGCTCCCCCGGAGCTCATCGCCGCCACGACCGCGGCGATGGACGAGGGGATCAACCAGTACGCCCCCGGCCAGGGCCACCCGGTTCTGCGGGAGGCCGTCGCCGCACAGCGGGCCCGGGACTTCGGTCAGGCGGTCGACCCCGCTGACGTGCTCATCACCTGCGGAGCGACCGAGGGGCTGACGGCGGCGGTGCTCGCCCTCGTCCCCCGCGGGGGCCGTGTCGTGACGTTCGAGCCGTTCTACGACGGGTATCCTGCGGCCGTCGCCGCGGCCGGCGGAGTGCTCTCGACGGTGCCCATCCTCCCTGATGGGACCGGTGGATTCCACCCCGATTGGGAGGAGTTCGACCGCGTCATGACCTCCGCTCCCCCGGTCTCCCTCATCATCGTCAACACGCCCCACAACCCGACCGGCTTCGTCTTCTCAGCGGATGACCTCGCGCGCATCGGGGATGCGGCGACGGCTGCGGATGCGTGGGTCCTCACCGATGAGGTCTACGAGGAGCTCATCCTCGCCCCCTCCGACCATGTTCCCCCGGCCGTCGCGGTGAGCGATCCGGCCCGTGTCGTCACCGTCTCCTCGGCGGGCAAGAGCTGGAACATCACCGGGTGGAAGCTCGGCTGGGTCATCGCCGAGAGGCCGGTGCGGGAGGCGATCCAGGCGGTCAAGCAGTTCCTCACCTTCACCGGGGGCGGGCCGATGCAGATCGGCCTCGCTCGCGTCCTCGAGTCCGGCAGCGGGTTCACAGCTGTGAATCGGGAATCGCTGCGGGCCCGCGCCGAGGTGCTCGTTCCCGCATGTGCGAGCGTGCCGGGCGCTGCCGTGTCGATTCCGGCGGCCGGGTACTTCACGGTCGTCGACTTCGCCGCGCTCACCGAACTCGATGCGTTCGCGCTCAATGAACTGCTCGCTCGGGAGCACGGGGTCGTCGGCATCCCCGTGCCGGCGCTCTGCCGGCCGGGATCGACTGCCGCACAGACGTACCGCAGTGCGATCCGGTATTCGTTCTGCAAGTCCCCGACCGACGTCGACGAGGGTGCCCGGCGCATCGCCCTGCTGGCCGAGGCGCTCCGGACGGATCCGGACCTGCTGCGCCGCCGTTGACGCGCAAGTTCCCTCGTCCGGCCGCCCGGCAGTTCTGCCGTCATTGTCCAGCTACCGTCCGCCGGTGGAGGGTCGCAGCGGCGTGGTCAGCGCTTCGGCCCTCGATGTCCCCTCACCGGTCTCGGACACGACGGACGCGGAGACATGACGAAGGCGGACCGCC
>NZ_BAAAMB010000002.1:171984-174053 GCF_039528855.1 Brevibacterium sanguinis
GGCACTGTCGCAGGCAGCGATCAGGCCTTCGTCAGCTCGAGGTCGAGGACGATCTTGATCTTGTCGGAGACGAGGAGCTCGCCACCGCCGAGGACGGCCGAGAACTCCATGCCGAACTCCTTGCGGTCGACGGTCGCCGACGCCGTGAGACCGGCCACCTCGTTGCCCATCGGGTCGGTTGCGACACCGTGGAACTCGCTGTCGAACGCGACCTGCTTGGTCACGCCGCGCATCGTCAGTTCGCCTTCGAGCTCGAAGTCCTCGCCCGATTCGGCCTTGACTCCGGTCGACTTGAAGGTGAGCTTCGGGTGCTCGTCGGCGGCGAAGAAGTCGCTCGTCTTCAGGTGCTGGTCGCGCTGCTCGTTGCGGGTGTTGATCGACTCGACGACGGCCTCGGCGGTCACCGAGCTGTCCTCGAGGGAGTCGCCGACCTCGACGGTGCCGGAGATGTCCTCGAAGTTGCCGCGGACCTTCGACACGCCGGCGTGGCGGGCGGTGAAGGTGAACTCGGAGTGGTTCGGATCGATGTTCCAGGTGCCGGCGGTGAGTCCCTTGGGAAGTGCGGTCATGATCTCTGCTTCTCCTTATGGTTGAAATTTGAAGTACGCGGATGACTATAGTTCAGTTTTCAACTACATGCAAGCTCTGCGCGCCGCAGCGTGTGCGACCCCGCAGACCTCCCCTCACCCTCGGGCGGACGAGTGAACCCAAGGTTACCTTGTGGCAAAGGTCACGCGACGAGAATTTTGCGCAGGAATTACGCTCGTGTAATGTTGAGACCACGCCGCGGGGTGGAGCAGTTCGGTAGCTCGCCGGGCTCATAACCCGGAGGTCGGAGGTTCAAATCCTCCCCCCGCCACCACAGTGGCAGAACCCCCAGTCAGTTCATCTGGCTGGGGGTTCTTCTCATTCACGCACGCCCCGGCAAGGTGAGGTTAGACTAACCTGGTGAAAACTTCCAAGCCTTCCCGCGCGCTCTCCGCTGCGGCCGCTCTGCTCACTCTGACCCTCCTCGCCTCCGGCTGCGCGGCGGCCGACGATTCCGCGGGCGACTCCGCCGGCAGCACCGACGTCGCAGCGGGCGGCAAGGAGTTCGGCACCGCCGATGAGAAGACCGCCGCACTCGGCAGCGACGCCGCGCCCGGCGAGTTCCCGCGCACCGTCGACCATGCGCTCGGCACCACGGAGATCGAGAAGCGGCCCGAACGCGTCGTCGTCCTCGACACCGGAGAACTCGATGATGTCCTCGCCCTCGGCATCACCCCGGTGGGCATGGTGACGACCGAAGGCGCACAGCCCGTCCCCTCCTACCTCGCCGAGGAGACGCAGGGCGTGGAGACCGTCGGAACGATCAGCGAACTCGACCTCGAGAAGATCGCCTCGCTCGAACCGGACCTCATCCTCGGCAGCCAGCTGCGTGCGGAGAAGCTCTACGACGAGCTCGAGGCGATCGCGCCGACGGTCTTCTCCATCCGCCCCGGGTTCCCGTGGAAGGAGAACTTCCTCCTCGTCGGCGACGCCCTCGGCCTCGAAGAGGAGGCGACGGCCGAGCTCAACGAGTACGGACGTGAGGTCAAGGCCCTGGGCGATTCCGTGACCGGCGATCCGACGATCTCCCTCGTCCGGTTCATGCCCGGGAAGCTGCGCCTCTACGGCAATGCCTCTCTCATCGGCGTCATCCTCGCCGATGCCGGCCTCGCGCGTCCCGAGACCCAGAACGTCGATGATCTCGCCGTCGAGATCTCCCCCGAGAAGCTCGACGAGGCCGACGGTGACGTCATCTTCTACTCGAGCTACGGCGAACCCGGCGCCACCGGGGAGACCGAGGCGCTGCAGACGAGCCAGTGGACGAACCTGCCGGCGGTCAGGGACGGCAGAGCCTACCGCGTCGATGACGACGTGTGGTTCCTCGGACTCGGGCCGATCGGGGCCAAGCAGGTCGTCGAGGATCTCGACCGATACCTCGCACAGTAGCGGTCCCCGCAGCCGGTTCTCCCAACCGGTTCCGCGCGGCAGCGGTCCGCGCAGCCGGTCCCCCGAAGCCGGTCCCCCGACGACGACGGCCCCGG
>NZ_BAAAMB010000002.1:174095-186710 GCF_039528855.1 Brevibacterium sanguinis
GGGGCCGTCGTGTCAGCCGAGCTGCGGGCTCACTCCCGCGTCGGGTCAGTTGCCTCCCTGATCGGGTGCCGGCGATTCGGGCGGTGCCGTCGCCCCGCCGTCCTCGGCGAGCGAGGGATCGGCGGCGATCGCATCGTCGATCGCCTGCTTGAGGCGGTCCTGAGCCTCGCCGTAGGCCTCGAAGTCTCCGGCCTTGAGCGCGGCGTCGGAGTCCTCCATCGCCTGGCGCGCCTCCTGCAGGGCTTCGTTGAGGCCCTGGTCGGCGGGCTGTCCGCCACCGCCGCCGTCGCCGCCCGAGGAGCCGGAGGTCCCGCCTCCGCCCTCGGTGCCGGCGTCACCGGCCTGGGCGCCGGAGTCACCGCCGAACACCTGGTCGAGCGCCTCGTCGAGGGTCGGGGCGAACCCGATGTTCTCACCGAAGGCGACGAGCACGTGCTGGAGCAGCGGGTAGGACGTGTCACCGGCCGACCGGACGTAGACCGGCTGGACGTAGAGCAGACCGCCGCCGAGCGGAAGCGTGAGCAGGTTGCCGTTCTGGACCTGCGACTCACCCTGCCGCAGCAGGTTGAGGCTGCGCTGGACATCAGGGGCGGTGTTGAAGTTGTTCTGCGCCTGACCGGGACCGGGCACAGTGGTGTTGCGCGGCAGCTGGAGGAGCCTGAGCTTGCCGTAGCTCTCCGCGATGTCACCCGGCGTCGACCCCGCATCCGCATCCGCGGACAGGAAGCCCGTGAGGTTGTTCCGCGACTGGCCCTCCGAGGACTGCGCGGGGATGTAGGAGCTGGTGAGCGAGAACGACGGGGATTCCTGACCCGGCATCTGCAGAGTCATGTAGAACGGCGGCTGGGTCAGTCCGCTGTTGGCCCGGCGCGTCGGATCGGTCGGCAGGGCCCAGAAGTCCTGGCCGGTGTAGAACTCGCTGGCCGAGGTCACGTGGTAGCGGGTGAGCAGCTCACGCTGGACCTTGAAGAGGTCCTCCGGGTACCGCACATGGCTCATGAGGTCACCGGACATGTCCGAGGCCGGCTTGATGAGGCCCGGGAAGATCTTCATCCACGTCTTGAGCACGGGATCGTTCTCATCCCACTGGTACATGTCGACCGAACCGTCGTAGGCGTCGACGGTGATCTTCACGGAGTTCCGGATGTAGTTGACCTCTTCGTCCGGCAGGGTGGCCACGGTTCCCGGCGCCGAGGCGGTCGTCGAGTCCTCGGTCGCCTCCTGGAGGGGCTGCGGGGTCGAATACGGGTAGTCCTTCGCCGTCGTGTAGCCGTCGAGGATCCACTTGATCTTCCCGTCGACGACCGCCGGGTAGGGGTCGCCGTCGATCTTGAGGAACGGGGCGAGCTTCTCCACACGCGAGCGCGGGTGGCGTTCGTAGAGGATCTGCGAATCGGCGTTGACCGCGTCGGAGAGGAGGATCTGCTCGTCCTGGTACTTCAGGGCGTAGGCGAGGCGGTTGAAGATGCTGCCGACCGACGGGCCGCCGTCGCCCTGGAAGGTGTTGTTGACCTGACCGGAGCCGCTGTCCTCATCGGACGGGTAGTCGAGTTCGCGCGGGGTCGACCCCTCCGGGCCGCCGACGATCGAGTACTCCGGGGAGCTCTCACCGAAGTACACGCGGGGCTCGTACTCGGGGAAGTCACCGCGCGGCGGAATGTCGGACTCCATGAACGTCGGCTCGCCGTCGGGGTTGCGCTGGTTGCCGTTGGCGGCGACGACACCGAAGCCGTGCGTGTAGACGATCGCCCGGTTGTACCAGCTCTGGTTGTTCACCGAACTCGGGCTGAGCTCGCGCACCGCGATGACGGTGTCGCGCATCTGCCCGTCGATGTTGTACCGGTCGACGTCGAGCTGCGCGGGGAACGAGTAGTAGGGCCGGACCTGCTGCAGCTGGCGGAAGGTGTCGGAGACGAGGTTGGGATCGAGCAGACGGATCGAGGCCGCGGTCTCGGCATCGGCGCGCAGGGCGCCCGCTTCGCCGCTCGTGCTCGGCTCGTACGGGGTCACCTCGATGTCGTTGAAGTCGAAGGCCTCACGGGTGGCGTCGATGTTGCGCTGGATGTACTCGGACTCGAGGCTCTGCTGCGAGGGGTTGACCTGGAACTGCTGCAGGAGCGCCGGGTAGGCGATGATCGACACACCGCCGAGGACGAGGAGGGTGAGGGTGGCGATGATCGAGATCCGCCAGTTGCCCTTCCACGCGGTGTAGACGAAGAGGAGCGCGACGAGCACCGCCGCGATCGCGACGATCGCCATCGCCGGCAGCGCCGCCCGGTCGTCGACGTAGGTCGCGCCGGGCACGATGCCGCCGGACCCGGTGAGCCGGTCGTAGCGGCTCAGCCAGAGACGTCCCGCCTGGACGAGGACGAGCAGAGCCACGGTGATGCCGATCTGCCACTGCGCGGTCTTCGTCAGGATGACCCCGCGCTGCTCGCCGGGCCGGATGCCGCCGAAGAGGTAGTGAGCGACGAGGGCGGCGATGAGCGAGAGGACGAGCGCCATCCCGAGCTGATCGCCGACGAGGCGCAGACCGGGCAGCACGAAGACATAGAAGGACTTGTCGATGCCGAACTGCGGATCGGTCTCCCCGAAGGACGACGCGTTCATCCATTCGAGGACGACGTTCCACTGCGCCGAGGCGGTGATGCCGGCGAGGATGCCGACGACGGCGGGGATCGCAAGGGTCGCGACCCGACGCAGGGGTTCGATGGCCTCACGGTAGCGGTCGAGGTTCTCCTGCCGCGGTGTCGTGGGGGCGTAGACGGGACGGTTGCGGTAGGCCAGGTGGAGGCTCAGCCACACCGGCACGGCCATGACGAGGAAGCCGGCGGCGAACGTGATGCCGCGGGTGAACCACATCGTGCGGAAGACCTCGGAGGCGCCGAGCTGACCGAACCACAGGACCTCGGTGTAGACCTGGGTGAACGCGATGAAGGCGACGAGGAGGATCGCCACCGACACCAGTGTCAGCAGCAGTGGCGACCGCCGTGATCCTGATCCGGGCATCTTCGCGGAGGAGGGTGAGGACGTGGTGCTCACTGCTGACCTTTCTCGTTGGTGGTGTCACCGGACGTGCACGACTTCAGCTGGGACGTGTCTCCGGTGGCATAGCTTTCGACGGCGGAGCGGGCGTCGTCGAGGGTGTCGATGCGGGCGACGGTGATCTGCGACTGATCGGCGGCCCCGATCACCTCGGCGCAGTTCTCGGCGGGTGAGAGGAAGAGCGTGGCGCCCTTCGCGGTGGCGGCGGCGACCTTCTGCCGGGCCCCGCCGATGGGGCCGACGGTGCCGGCGGGATCGATCTCGCCGGTGCCGGCGACGTGCTTGCCGCCGGTCATCGAGCCGGGGGTGAGTTCGTCGACGATCGCCAGGGCGAACATCGTCCCGGCCGAGGGCCCGCCGATCCCCTCGACGTTGAAGGACACGTCGACCGGGAAGTCGAACTGCTGCCGCATCATGATGCCGATGGCATTGCGACCGTCGATGGTCGCCGGGTCGAGGCTGAGATCGACCTCGGAGCCGTCGCGCTCGACGACGAGATCGACGGTGTCGGAGTCCTGTACGGTCGTGCTCATCGTCGCAGGCGCCGCCGAGTCGTTCTCGAGCGAGGTCCCGTTGACGGAGACGAGACGGTCGCCCTTGTTCAGCTTGCCCTCGGCCGGGGACCCGGGCGTGACCTCGTCGACGAGGAGGTCGACGGTGTAGGGCATGTCGAGTTCGCCCATGGCCGCGGCGACGGCGACGTCCTGACTCGATGTCATCTCCACCGTGTTCGCCTCGGTGACCTGCTCGCGCGTCGTGTCGAGCGGGTAGTAGGCCTCGGTGGGCACGACCGTCTCCTGACCGTCGATGAGCGCGCCGAGGGCCTGGGTCGCGTACGTGTCGCGACCGGGACCGCCGCTGACGGCCACTGTGAGCATGTCGATCTCACCGCTCGTCGGGTAGGTCTGGGCACCGGAGACGCTGATCATGGGCTTGCCCTGGTAGTCGCCGAGGGTGTTGAACACCGGCCCGGGCAGCTGCAGCATGTAGGGAATCGGGATGAGCACGGCCAGCGCGATGAGCAGGTAGGTCATGACCCCCGCCGAGGTGGCGAAACGGGGCGAGCGTCGACGGGATCGGCTCCGTGGGGCGGGTGCCTGGACAGGCACCGCTCGGGGGGCATTCTCTGACATGGATTCCTTTCGGTGCACCGCGTCACCAGTCTAGTTGAAAGGCGACGCGCGACTTCTCAGACTCCTTACGCCCGGTGCGAACACGCACCCCTTTCGCCGGGTGCGAACATGGAGCGAAACTTCGCGCGATTGGGAAGCTTCGCACATGTCCCGAGGTTAACGTGGTGATGACTACGATTCTCGAAGGCGCGTGAGACCATGAGCGACGACAAGTCCAACGACAACAGCAACGAGCAGAACCCGTTCGAGCAGATCTTCGGAATGCTCTTCGGCCAGGGCGGTCCCGGCAATCCGGGCGGTCCCGGCCAGGGCGCCTCCGGTCCGCAGGGTTTCAACATCGACCCGGCGATGATGGCGACGATCATGAGCCAGATGCAGGGTCTCTTCGGCCAGGGAGCCGACCCGAGCGCGCAGGCGACGCAGATCGCGCTGCGCAGCGTGCCCTCGCCGGATCCCGCGGTCAGCGATGACGCCGCGCATGCCGCGACGGATGCGTTCCGCCTCTCCGAACTCTGGCTCGCCGAGGCGACCGACCTGTCCGTGGCCAACCGCGCAACTGCGACCCTGACCCGCGCCGACTGGGTCAAGCGGACGATGCCCGGGTGGCAGAAGTTCGTCCTCCCGATCAAGGAGAACATGTCGACGGCGCTCACCGACACCCTGCAGACGCAGGTGCCCGAGGAGATGAAGAGCATCCTCGCCGGTGCCTCGTCGATGTTCTCGACGATGAGCGATTCGATGTTCGCGATGCAGATCGGCCAGGCCGTCGGCGCCCTGTCGGAGAGCGTCCTGACCGGCACCGAGGTGGGCCTGCCCCTCCTCCCCCACGATCAGGCCGTGCTCGTCGAGGCGAACATCGCCGCCTTCGCCGAGGAGATCGACGTCGACATCTCCCAGGTCCGCATCTACCTCGCCGCCCAGGAGCTCGCCCATCTCGCCCTCTTCGAACGCGCCCCGTGGCTCGCCGCCCAGGTGGAG
Source organism: Brevibacterium sanguinis (assembly GCF_039528855.1). Classification (NCBI taxonomy): domain Bacteria; kingdom Bacillati; phylum Actinomycetota; class Actinomycetes; order Micrococcales; family Brevibacteriaceae; genus Brevibacterium; species Brevibacterium sanguinis. Next base: position 179,252 of record NZ_BAAAMB010000002.1, read on the forward strand.
ACCGCGCTGACGAGGTATGCGCAGGGGCTCAAGGTCGACACCTCGCAGATCGAGGAGATGGCCTCGTCGATCGATCCGTCGAACATCTCCGATCTCAGCGACAACATCCGCCAGGGACTCTTCAATCCGCCGACGACCGATGAGCAGAAGCGGGCGCTGACGACGCTGGAGAACCTCCTCGCCGTCATCGCCGGCTGGGTCGACGTCGTCGTCTTCGCCGCGAGCGACAAGCTGCCGGCCCGCGAGCAGATCCGCGAAGCGCTGCGGAGGCGACGGGCGACGGCCGGACCGGCGGAGAAGACCTTCTCGACGCTCGTGGGCCTTCAGCTCAACCCGCGTCGGCTCCGCGATGCCGCCGCTCTCTTCGCCTACCTCGAATCGCAGGGCGGCGCCGAGGCGCGCGACAACGTCTTCACCCACCCCGACCTGCTGCCGACGACCGAGGACCTCGACGATCCGCTCGGCTACAGCGAACGCCGTCAGGCCGAATGGGCGGGCGACTCGACGCTCGACGAGGCGCTCAGTCGCATCCTCGCCGAAGGCACCGACGGCGCGTCCGGTGCGACCCCGTCGTCGGCCGGTGAGGCGGGCACGGGAGCAGGCACGAACTCCGACTCGCAGGAGGAAGCCGGCACCGACTCCTCGGCAGCCGGCTCCGCCGCCTCGGCGGACCCGACGTCGAGTGATGAGGAGACGGATGACACGTCCGCGTCGAAGCGGGAAGCGTCCTCCGAGGCCGAGGAGGGATCCGACGCGGACTCCGACGGCCCCGGGCCCAAGGGGACCAACGACACCGACCGCGACGAGAAGTGAATGATCGCGCTCTCCACGGCGCGTGACGAGGTCGCGCACACCGCGCACACGAGTGGATTCGCCGAGGCGTTCGCCGGGCTCTTCGAGTCCCGCGGCGCCTCGGCGCTCGTGCGCGCGGGCACGAGCGAGCACGTCACCGCGAGCTGCCTCGTCGTCGACCCCGACACCGAGGCGGTCCTGCTCAACCATCACCGGCGGGCCGGCGCCTGGATGCAGTTCGGCGGCCATCTCGAATCCGGCGATGTCAGCCTGCGCGACGCCGCCCGGCGGGAGGCGACCGAGGAGAGCGGCCTCGAGCGGTTCCGGTGGGTCTCCCCTGCCCCGCTCGAGCTCCACGTCCACGATCTCGCCGGTGATTTCGGCACGTGCCGGCGGCACTTCGACGTCGTCTACGGCGCCGTCGCCTCGGCCGAGCAGAACCCGGCCGTCTCCGCTGAGTCACTCGACGTCGCGTGGTTCCCCATCGCCGGGCTGCCCGCCGCCCTCATGCCCGACCTCGTCACCCGGCTGCCCCAGCTCTACCGCGCGACCGTCGCGGCCCACGCCGCAGACGGCCGCTGAGTGATCACCGGCCGCGGCTGAACCGCTCCCCTGCGCTGAAGCCGTCGAGGTAGAGCTTCGCCTCCGCCTGCCGCGGATGCCGGTCGGCGAGAGCATGGAACTCCTTCGAGTGCGGCCCGATCTGCAGGTGGGCGAGCTCGTGGACGATGACGGTCTCGAGGACCCAGCGCGGCACGGACTGCAGGCGGTGGGAGATCCGGATGTCCCCCGATGACGTCGTCGTCGAGGCCCACCGGCTGAGGTTCTGGTTCGTCACCCACCTGATCGAGGCAGGACGCAGTCGCCCGCCGAAGTACCGGCGGCTGAGCTCCTCGGCGATCTCCGCGAGGTCGGCGGCCGAGGAATGGTCCTTCGCCGCCAGCCGATTGAAGAGGTCGGTGAGGGAGGCGATGTTCGACTCGACGCTGTAGCGCGTCGGCGCGCTGAGCACGTACGTGTCGATCTCCTTCGACACCGCGATCGTCTTCTTCCGTCGCGCCGAGCGGCGCACCACGATCTCTCCCCGGGCGATCGCCCGCAGCACGCCGTCTTCCGTCCACCGCTCCCGCTCAGTCATCCCACCATGATAGGAAACGCCACGGACACGAGATTACTTGTGAGTTTCCTGAGTATCGCTTCTCGGGGCCGGTCGGCGTTCGTCCACAGACGCCGACGCCGCCGGATCGTCACTCGAATCTCAAGTGACCTACGCATTCATCGCCTCCTCGGCACATCGACCGCGACGCCGGGTCCGCGCCTCCTCCACAGACGAGCGACACCTGTCCACACGTTATCCACAGGATGGGGCCGAAGCGCGGCGCGGAGCGCCATTGACGGGGCCGCGAATGGGGAATAGGTTCTATGTTTGACCCCGGAAAACCCGGAGATGCGTGCGGAAGGGGAAGCCGCACGAGTCACCGCGAGCGCCTGGGGCACTATGCGGTTGAGGGCAAGTCGGACAGCGTTTTCGGCCTGTCCTCAACCGTTTTTCCACAAGGTTTTCCACAGATCTGCGCACACCATGGCGCGGCCTGCTTCCATTCACTAGTCTGGGTCTCCCGACACGGAGGCGAGGTGGATGATGCTGCGGATCTGTCCCAGCGTTCCGATCACATGGCGGAGCGCCGCGTGCCTGCAGTTCGGTGTCGAGGACCCGGTGCTCATCGACGGCCTCCTCCCCGCCGACGCCTCCCTCATCGACGACCTGCGGATGGGTCTGGGATCGGGTCAGTTCCACACCCGGGCCCAGGACCTCGGCGTCGACCTCGCCCGGGCGACGTCGCTGCTCACCCTGCTCGACGAGGCGGGTGTGCTCATTCCCGAGGACTCCGACGCCGCTGCCGTGCGGCGCGGGACGAATCTCCTCGCCACCGCTCGCCTCTTCGACCGCTCCCCCGATCAGGCCGCCGCGGCGCTGGCGGCCCGACCGCTCGGCGTGTTCGGCCCGCTGCGCGTCGCGGTCGTCCAGCAGCTGTCGCGAGCGGGATTCGCCGTCACTCCCGCAACCCGCATCGACGAGCTCGATCTCACTGCCGATCCGATCGTCGTGACGACGTCGCATCTCGTTCCCGATCTCCACACTGCGACGTGGCTCGTCGATCGGGAGGTCGACCACTGCCAGGTCGTGGCCGGTGAGTTCTCCGTCGAGATCACCGGGCTCGTCCGTCCCGGCGCGACCCCGTGCACCGTCTGTGCGTGCCTGCTCCTCCGTGACGCCGACGAGGGGTGGTTCGACCAGTACCCGCGCATCCGCGCGCTCACCGACCGCGATGACCTCGCCGATCCGCTCGCGCCCGCACTCGGTGCCGCCCACCTCGTGCTCGTGCTCCGGGCCGCCCTCCTCACCGAGGCGGAGCCGGTGCGCCGCCGGGTGGATCTGCGCTCCGGCGCCGTCGACGACGACGCGCTCTCCTACCACCCGCAGTGCCACTGCCGCGTCCCCGCACCCGGGCTGACCCTAATCGACGAGGAGGCGCAGTAGGCTCTCACCGTAGAGTTCGAGCTTCGTGGCCCCGACGCCGGGCATCCGCGCCAGTCCGGGGAGATCCCGCGGATGGAGTTCGGCGATCGCCGAGAGCGAGGCATCGGTGAGCACGAGATACGGCGGCAGCCCCTGTTCGAGTCCGACGCGCGCCCGCCAGCGGCGCAGGGCATCGAGCAGCTCGAGATCGACGTCGGCAGGACAGTGCGCGCAGCGCCCCAGAGCCCGCTCCACCTGGGAGACGAGGACTTTTCCGCACGTCCGGCACCGGTTCGTCCGCACCGTGGTCGCCGGTCGCCGCGCCTGACCCGGCGCCTCCTCGAGCCGGCCGAGCTCACCGAGGAAGCGCGAGGCCTGCCGCGGCTTCTGCTTCGACTCGTGCCGCGCCAGCGACCAGCTCAGCGACAGGTCGCGACCGGCACGGGTGAGCGCGACGTAGAAGAGCCGGCGCTCCTCGGCGATCGCCCGCGGGGTCTGCGCATAGCTGATGGGCATGAGCCCTTCGCTCAGGCCCACGAGGTGGACGCTGTCCCATTCGAGGCCCTTGGCCGCGTGGAACGAGGCGAGCGTCACCCCCTCGATGTCGGGTGCGAACTGGTGTTCGGCACGATCGGCGAGGTCGGCGAGGAAGTCCTCGAGCGGCACCGGCAGCGCGCTGCCGGCCTGATGGGTCTCGGCGAGGTCGACGATCGCCTTGAGCGACTCCCAGCGCTGGCGGCTGGCCCCGGCTGGCGGCGGGGTCCGCGTGTAACCGGCGGAGACGAGCACCTCGGCGACGATCTCCGGCAGCGGTCGCGCACCCGCGGCGGCGCGCGCGGCCCGGAGCATGAGGATCGACTCCTTGACCTCCTTGCGGGCGAAGAAGCGCTCCCCGCCGCGCAGGACGTAGGGGATCCCGGCCGCCGTCAGCGCCTGCTCATACGCCGGGCTCTGCCCGTTCGTGCGGAAGAGGACGGCGATGTCACGGGGACGGCGACCGGCCTTCACCTCGGCGGCGATCGCCCGTGCGACACCGAGCGATTCGGCGTCGTCGGTGGGATATTCGGTCATCCGCGGCTGCGTGCCCTCGGCGTTGTCCGTCCGCAGGGTCAGGGCGGTGCGCGAGGTGTGGCGGAGCAGGCTGTTCGCGGTCGCGACGATCGCCTTCGTCGACCGGTAGTTGCGCACGAGCCGGATCGTCTCCGGTGCCGCCAGCTGCGACGGCAGGGCCTCGAGCAGGGACGCGTCGGCCCCGGCGAAGGAGTAGATCGTCTGCGCGGGATCGCCGACGACGCAGAGGTTGTCGCGCGGCCCCAGCCACCGGGAGAGCAGATCGAACTGGAGCGGGGAGACGTCCTGGAACTCGTCGACGACGAAGTGCCGGTACTGCTCGCGGACTTCGGCGGCGATCGCCGGATACTCCGCGAGGACGCCGGTGAGGACGAGGAGGACGTCGTCGAAGTCGAGGAGGCGGCCGCGGGTCTTCGCCTCCGAGTAGGCTTCGGCGATGCGGACCATGTCCTCGACGCTGAGATCACCGGGCAGGTCCCTGGCCTGGGCTTTCGTCGCATAGTCGGCGACGCCGAGGAGGGAGGCGGCGGCGAACTCGATCTCCGCGGCGACGTCGCGGGCGAGTTCCCGGCTGACCTCGTGGCCGAGCTCCTGCATGACCGAGCCGAGGACTCCCGCCTTGTTCTCGATGATCCGGGGGAAGTCGCCGGTGGCGAAGCGGTCCCAGAAGAACCGCAGCTGGCGCAGAGCCGCGGAGTGGAAGGTGCGGGCCTGGACGGCCGGCACGCCGAGGGAGCGCAGACGGGCGCGCATCTCCCCGGCGGCCTTCGCGGTGAAGGTGAGGGCGAGGACGTGATTGGCGGGGAACACCTCGGTGGCGATCCCGTAGGCGATCCGGTGGGTCATCGCCCGGGTCTTGCCGGTGCCGGCGCCGGCGAGCACGATGACCGGGGAGGAGAAATGGGTGGCGACGGCCCGCTGCTCGTCGTCGAGGGCGGCGAGGAGGTCGGCGGCGCGAGCGTTCACCGACTCTCCAGCCACGACCACAGCAGCTGGCCGGCGATCGAGACGGTGCCGGGGGTGCCCACGCGTCCGGCGGCGATGTCCGCTGTCAGCTCCTCCCTCGTGAACCACTTGAGCGAGGTGATCTCGGCTTCGTCGGCAGCGACGTCCAGCGACACCGCCTCGGCGGAGAAGCCGAGCATGAGGGAGCAGGGGAACGGCCACGGCTGCGAACCGAGGTAGCGGGGGTTGACGACGGTGACGTGCGCCTCCTCCCAGACCTCGCGGATCACGGCGTTCTCGAGCGTCTCTCCGGGTTCGACGAAGCCGGCGAGCAGCGAGTAGCGGTCGGCGGGCCATGCGGCGTTGTTGCCGAGGAGGACGCGTTCGACGCCGTCGGCATCGGTATGGACGATGACGACGATGATCGCGGGGTCGGTGCGGGGGAAGTGCTCGCTGCCGGTCTCCGGATCACGGCGGACCCAGCCGCCGTGGACCACCTCGGTGGGGGTGCCGGTGCGCGGGGAATGGGTGTGCGCGCGGTGCCAGTTGCTCAGCGCCACGAGTTCACAGGCCAGGGACACGTCGACGTCGTCGAGGGCGTCGGCGAGTTCGCGCAGCGGCAGCCACACGGGTTCGGTGCTGTCGATGCCGGAGCCGGGGGCGGTGAGGAGGTCGGTGGCGTCGCGATCGCGGGCCGTGGCCAGGGCGGTGTCGAGGACGCTGCGCCCCTCGTCGCTGAGCCCGATGCCGATGTAGCGCTGGTCTGCGGCATCCCGGCCGAGGTAGATCTCCGTCTGACCATGCGGCACGAGGTCGCGGGCGGCGCGGAAGAGGCCGCCGCCGGCCACGAGCAGGGACCCGCGATGCTCGAACACCGCGGCCGGTCCGCCGGCCCACACCTCGGTGAGATCGCCGTCTGCCCCGCGGGTGAGATGATCGCGGTCGATGCCGTTCCTGGCCAGGCTGACGGGCGTGATCATGGGCAGCGGTTCCATGGATTCCACGATAGCTCAGGGGTCTGACGCGGCGGACACGCGTAGGGGTCCAATCCCCGGCCTGGGCGGGGCGCAGACGGTAGATTGGGAAGGGTGGATACGAAGGCGCTCAAGTTGGCAGCGGTCGCGGCGACGATGCTCGACGACTTCTCCCCGACGACATGGACACCGCTGCCCTCCCTCGATGCGGGAGTGAGGATTCTCATCGGCGACGGCGAGACCGAGTACGTGGCGACGGCGCACACCCGCGTCGACCGGTCCGCTGACACGGGGTCGATCGCCGAGGCGGCCCGGATCTACGATCTCGCCTATCCGCACGCCGATTTCACGTGGCCGCACCTGCGGGCGATCACCGAGGTCGAACCGAAGCTCTTCGCGACCGAGAAGGCGGTCACCGTCACCCTCGCCGATCCGCTTCCCGGCGCCCCGGTCGGTGACGAGCCGATCGCCGATGTCGCGCGGGCGAGCTCGCTGGCGCAGACGCTGGCGACGCTCCACTCGGCCGCCCCGGAACCGATCTCCGACGCCGGATTCCCCGTCGAGGAGCCCTCCCGCTTCCAGTTCCAGATCCTCGACCGCCTCGATCAGGCCGCGGCCACCGGGCGGGTGCCGTCGACTCTCCTCCAGCATTGGGAGGAGGAGTTCGAGAAGGTCGCGCTCTGGCACTTCCTCGCCACGCCCATCCACGGCGCCATCGACGAGTCGAGCGTCTACACCGATGAGGAGCGGGTGCTCGCCCTCTCGGAGATCGGACGGATCCGGGTCTCGGATCCGGCGATCGATCTCGCCGCAGCCTCCGCGCTCATCGATCCGGCCGCGGTGCCGACGTTCTTCACCGAGTACCGCAGCTCACGGCCCCGCGCCGACGACCACATCGTCACCCGGGCCGAACTCCTCGCCGAGTTCGCCGTCCTCGACTGGCTCCTCGAAGCGGTCGACTCCGGCGACGAGGAGGCGATCCAGGACGCCGCCGACCTCCTTACGTCCTTCGATCAGGTGCTTCTGCACCCTGACGGCTCCGACGTGCCGACGGCGCCGGTGTCGTCGGACGATGTGGCCGAGGGGTCGCACGCCGGGCCGTCATCGGCCTCCGGTCCGGGCGGGTCGGCCGCCGGTGAGCCTCACGCGACGGGCA
>NZ_BAAAMB010000002.1:186738-238342 GCF_039528855.1 Brevibacterium sanguinis
CGCCCGCTGCCGAGTCAACGGCCGAGTCCGAGTCAACGGCCGAGTCCGAGTCAGCGGACGACGCTGACGAGCCGACGGCGTCCCCGACGGCTGAGCGGCCCGGGGACTCCGCGCAGGCGCGCAGCACTGAGCGGTCGAGCAGCCCCGAGCGGAGCTGACCCGCGCGCACTCGTGCGCTCTCCGATGCTCCCATTTCGAGTGGTGTCCGCCCGCACTCACCCGCTCGCGCTCAGTCGTGGACGGCCAGCCATGCGATCACCTCATCCTCCTCGGGCAGGTCGGAGAAGCTGACGACGTCGTCGCTGCCGACGAAGTAGAACGTCCCGGTCACCTCGGTGACCTCGGGGTGGACCCGCTGGACGGCGAACCGATAGAGCGCCAGCTGCCACTTCATCACCTCGAGCGTCTCCGCGTTCGGCCTCTTCGACGTCTTCCAGTCGACGACCTCGGCATGGTCACCGGTGATGAACACGGCGTCGATCTTCCCGGGCACCCGGAACCGGCCGAGGACGAGCTCGAAGGACATCTCGATCTCCGCCGCCTGCCGACGCGCGAAGTCCGAGGCGAGGAACGTCTCCTGGAGGCGCGTGAGCTGCGCCGTGTCGGCCGGCCGCACGGTCTCGAGCTCATCGATGTCGATGCTCGCCTGTCCGAAGTGCCGCTCGACCCAGGCATGGAAGCTCGTGCCGATCTCCGCCGCCCGGCTCGGGGGTTCGGGCACGGGACGCAGCGTCTGCGTGCGGAACTCCTCCGGGTCCCGCCGCCATGACACGAGGTCCGTCGTCGACAGGCGGTCGGGCAGTCGTCCCTCCGCCGCCGGCTCCTGGGCGCGGAGGATGGCCTGGGCGCGTCTGGCCAGGACGGCCACCGGGGAGTCCCCGCGCGCGACGGTCTCGAGGTCGATGTCACCGGCGGCCTCCACCCAGCGCCCGGCGCGTTCGGCGATGGCGACCCGCTCGGTGCGCGGCACCGGCCACACCGTCGTCTCGATCCGATCCGCCGCGGACTCCTCCGCGGGGTCGGGGATCTCCGGGTTGAGCCCTGCGGCCTCGGCGGCCTCACGAAGGAACGGGGAGAGCTCGTCGGGGGTGGACCGGGATCCCATGAGCTCGGCGCCGAGCCAGAGATGATGCTTGGCGCGGGTGAACGCGACGTAGGCGAGCCGCCGCTCCTCCTGCTCATGCGCCTCGGCCACGGCCGGCTTGATGAACTCGCTGACCCATTCGTCGAGTTCCTTCTTCGTCTCGAACTCGGCGCTGCGCAGGTCGTAGTCGACGAGGTGCAGGCGGTCCCCGCGCAGCGGATAGGGCAGGGCGGTGCGTCCCATCCACCCCTCCTTGTCCCGGGGTTCGGTCGGAAAGTCCTTGACGACGAGCGAGGGCACGGCGACGGCGTCGAACTCGAGTCCCTTCGAGGCGTGGACGGTCATGACGTTGATCGCTCCCGGGGCCACGGTCGGCTCGGCGGCGCTGAGCGCGTCCTTGACCTCCATGAGCGAGAGCCATTCGAGGAAGCCGGGCACACTCGGCCGCTCGGCGGTCGCCGAGTACTGGGCGGCGGCGGAGAGGAACCCGTCGATCGCCTGGCGGTGGACCCGGCGCAGGGCGTCGCCGAGCGCCCAGATGTCGGAGTCGATGCCCGTCTCCGTCAGCGCGGTGCGCACCACCGAGGTGAGTGTGCCGGTGCCCGCCCGCACCGCGCGCAGGGCCCGGGCGAAGCGGACGAGACGCTCGCGGGCGGTGTCGCTGAGCCCGGTGGCCCGCGCGGCAGGAAGGTCGATGAGCTCGTCGAGGCCCTCGACGATCGTCGGCACGTCGATGGCTTCGGCCAGCAGCTCTCCCCCGCCGGCAGCCTGCGACTTCGCTGCGGTCTCCCGGCCCTTCGCCTGGCGTCGGGTGAAGGCCGAGAGCGCGGCGATGTCGGTCGCGCCGAGGCCGAGCAGCCGCCCGCTGAGCAGCCGCATGAGCTCGTCCCCGGCCAGCGGATCGACCGCGGCGCTGAGCACGGCGCGGAGGTCGGCGACGTACGGGTCGCTGAGCAGGCCGGAGGACCCATGGACGTGGACGGCGAAGCCCGCGGTCTCGAGCGCGGCGGTGACGGGGGCGAAGTGCGCGCGCTTGCGGCACAGCACCGCAGTCGAGGCGCCCTCCGGCAGTCCGGCCGCCCATTCGGTGAGCGAGCGCAGCCCCACGGTGAGGAACGACTCGTCGTGTGCGCCGGAGGAGACGTCGACGACGACGTCGCCGACCCCGGCGTCGGGGCGGGTCGTCAGGGGCGTCTCCCGGCTGCCGGTGAGCCCGTCGGCGACCCGGTTGGCGACGTCGAGGATCGTCCGGTCGTTGCGCCAGCTCGTGCTCAGGGTCAGCGGCTCGACGTCGGTGAAGTCCGCGTCGAAGCGGATCATGTTGTCAGCGCTGGCGCCGCGCCACCCGTAGATCGCCTGCCGGGGATCGCCGACGGCGGTGACCGCTGTCCTCGAGAACAGGGTGGAGAGCAGCGTGAGCTGCGCGACGGAGGTGTCCTGGAACTCGTCGAGGAGGACGATCCTCCACCTCGCCTGCTCCGCCGCCAGGGCTTGGGGCACCTCGTCGACGATGCGCTGGGCGAACCGCACCTGATCGGAGAAGTCCATGGCGAGATGACGGCGCTTCGCGCTCATGTACTCCCCGGCCAGGGCCGCCGTGCGGATCTTCTCCTCGAGCTTCCGACGCCGACCGCTCGGGTCGACGGGTTTGCCCTTGCTCGACACGAGCGCCCGCAGGCACGCCTCAAGGTAGTCGGTCACCTCGGCGACATCACGGCCATGGTCGTTCATCGCCCCGGCGAACGCGATGATGTCGGCGATCATCGTGTCCCGCGCATAGCTGCCGGGCACCGCCTCGGCGGACGCGGCATCGATGACCTCGGCGGCGATCGCGTGGGCACCCGCCTCGTCGAGGAGCACGGTCTCGGGTTCGATGCCGATGCTCGCGCCGTGCTCGCCGACGATCGCGGCCGCATACGAGTTGTACGTCGACACCGTCGGATAGTCGAGGCCGGGCAGAGCGAGGTCGCTGCCCTCGCCGAGGTTGTGCCGCAGACGCGAGAGCAGCACCCGGATGCGGCTGCCGAGCTCCCCCACGGCCTTGCGGGTGAAGGTGAGGCCGAGGATCTCCTCGGGGGCGACGTGCCCGTTGGCGACGAGCCAGACGACGCGCTGGGAGATGACGGTGGTCTTGCCCGATCCGGCGCCGGCGGTGACCTTCATCGTCTGGGCGGGGTCGGCTTCGATGATGCGCTGCTGTTCGGGACTCGGACCGAACGCGCGCGTCGGATCGGCGGCGGTGAGCCGAGCGAGGTCGTCGGCGCTGAATCTCATCAGGACTCCTCCAGCATGTGGGGGCCGATCGCCGGGCACGACGATCGCACGGGACAGCTCAGGCACTTCGGCGGGTCGACGCGGGCCGGGAAGTCCGCGGAGCGCATCCTCGTCGAGACCTCACCGATGAGCTCCCGCGCCCAGTCCGGGTCCTCGTCGGCGCTCACCGCACCCTGCAGCCGCTTCGTCGACTTCGTCCGACGCAGGAAGACGAGTTCGGCGCCGACGGCTTCGACGTCGACGACCCGGCCGTCGGGCAGGGTGAGCGTCCCGGAGTCGACGGCCTCCTGGTAGACGCCGAGCTGGGCGTGCCGGGGCATGTCGGCGCCGGCGGGAACATTCCGTCCTGTCTTGAAGTCGACGATGCGCACCCCGTCGGCGGTCGCTTCGACCCGGTCGAGCCGGCCGGTGATCGTCCATTCCTGCCCGAGGTCGTCGACGCCGGAGGCATGAACCTGGGCTTCGACGCCGAGCACCGACCCGGGGGCGTCCTCGATGTACTCGCCGAGGCGGTCGACCATGGCCATCGCGGCCGTGTGCTCCCGTTCGCGCTCCCAGTCGGTGGCGAACTCGAGGGTTGCGAACTCGCGTTCAACGTACTCCCTGATCGTCGAGGTCGGGCCGGTCGGATGGTGTTCGGCGGCGGCGTGGAGGATCGTGCCGATGCTCTGCGCGGTCGTCCCTCCCCGGTCACCGCCGTGGCGGGTGAGGAACCAGCGCAGCGAGCAGTCGGAGAATGTCTCGACCTGCGACGGGGAGATGGTGACGTCGTCGTCGGGCGTGAACAGCGGTGCCGTCGAGGTGACGTCCTCGGCCTCCCGCCACTGTCCGGGTGCGCGCGACCCGGGAACCGCGGCGGTCAGCGCCGCCGACAGTGCCGCCCAGTCCGCGGCGGCTGCCGGCGTCGGATCGTCTCCCTCACCGGCGGAGTCGCGGGCGGCGTCGAGGAGTTGGGAGCGGGCCAGCGCGGCGATCTCGGCGAGGTCGAGGGGCGGCAGCTCATCCTCGTCGGTGAGCGTGTATCCGTCGGTCGAGGCGGTGCCGCGTGACGTGGCTGCGGCGATGACGTCGAAGAACGCCGAGGGCGCGGACTCGGAGTCCGAGAGTGCGGTGACGATGATCTTTTCCCGGCCCCGCGTCAGGGCGGTGTAGAAGAGCTCGGCTTCCTCGCGGAGGTTCGTGCGCTTGGCGTGCGCATGGTAGCCGGGGTCCGCGGTGACGGGGTCGTCGCCGGCGAGGAGCGCGGTGAGGTCGCCGAGTCCGAGGATGCCGCCGCGCAGCTTCGGGTTGGGCCACACCCCCTCGTTGACGTCGGTGATGATGACGCAGGGCACACGGAGGTGGGCAAGCGAGGCCGGGGTGCCGACCTGGACGTGGTCGGCGAACCCGGAGGTGCGGGCGAGCGAGTCCTGGGCGATGTCCTGCTCGGCGACGATGCCGGCGAACGAGCGGGCGGTGAACCCGCCGCGGTCGGTGATCTTCTCCGCCAGGGTGAAGAGGCGCAGCACGGAGTCGAGGTGGGCTCCGGCAGTTCCGTCGGGGTCCCGCAGCGCCTCGGTCTGCCAGCGTTCGGCGACGCCGGCGGCCTCCCAGATGGCCCAGAGCGCGGTGTGCGGGTCCGCATCGGCGTGGTCGGCGGCGGCACTGAGCATCCGGGACAGCGTCGACAGTCCCGGGATCGGTGAGTCCGCTGGGGCGTCGCGGAGCGCGAGGGCGAGCGATGCCGTGCTGTCGGCGGCCGGGTAGGCGCTGCGGACGAGGCGGCGGAAGCGGCGCAGCTGCACGGCGTCGAGGCGGATGTAGACGCTGCCGGCCAGGGACAGTGCGACCCGGGTGAGGGTGTCGTCGTCGCCCAGGCCGGGCGCTTGGGTGAGCAGGTCGAGCAGGGGCGCGGTCGCCGGGTCGACGTTGAGGGGCTGGACGATCGTCGCCGTCGGCGTGCCCGCCGCGCGGAGTTCGCCGGCGGTCACCCGTGCCGTCGACGCGTTGCGGCAGATGACGGCGACATCGGAGTGGGAGTGCCCGGCGGCGACGTACTCGGCGATGCGTCGGGCGAGGTAGCGGTGGGCCGACGCGGCACCGGCGAAGACATGGGTCTCGACGGCCTCGTCCGTCGTGAGCTCCGACCCGGCGGGCGCAGCCGCGTCGTCCCCCACCGCGTCCTCCCCCGCGGCAGACATGAGCGGACGCGGCATGTGCCCGAGTCCCCACCGGGTGGTGATCCGTGCGCCGAATCCGTCGGAGACGGCCGCGAGCTCGGGATCGGTGTCGACGACGCGGTCGAGAACGAGAGTTTCGAACCGGGCATCGGAGGCCGCCCGGTCGAGCACGGAGGCGTCAGCCCCGTGGAAGCGGCCCGTCACCGTCTCCGGGGCGCCGAAGAGCGCAAGCGCAGTCCCGCGTTCGCGCAGCTGCTCGAGGACGCCCCAGCTGGCGGCGGGGAAGTCCTGGACCCCGTCGGCGAGGACGACGGAGGGAACCCGATCGGGAGAGAACGACCACGGCCGCCCGGCGGTCACCTCGGCGGGTTCACGGAGGATCTCGAAGGCCGCGCGGGCGAGCACCGTCGCCGCATCGATGCCCCCGTATCCGGGCATGCTCATGATCCCGAGGTACTCCTCGAGCACCGCTGCGACGGCCTCCCACCGCGGGTCGGGGTGGGTCGCGAGGACCCGTTCCAGGGCGCTGCGTCCGGCGTCGAAGACGTACTCCCCGTGTTCGTCGGCAGGCGGCAGCCGGACCCCGAAGTCGAACTCCATCACCCTGTTGAGGACGTCGCGGATCTCGGTGCGGAACGCCGAGGTGGCGCGCACCTCGGCGGTGATGTCGGTCGGCCAGTGCGGGGTGTGTCCGTGACCGGCCTCGTGGCCGGCGAGGAGATCGGCGAGGAAGACGTCCTGGTCCGCGCCTGAGACGAACTCGAGCTCCTCCCCGGTGCGGGTGGCGTGGGCGGCGCGGGCGATGCCGTAGGCGAACGACGAGATGCTCCGGGCCGGAGCGGCCCGGAGGATCGCCTCGGCGGGGACGGGAAGGGTGTTGCGCAGGACGTCGGCATGGTCGCGGTTGGGGGTGAGGACGAGGATCGACGAGGGATCGACGGACTCGACGAGGCGGCCGTAGACCGCCTCGAGCAGCGTCGTCTTCCCCGTCCCCGGCCGTCCGATGACGGCGGCGGATTCGCGGTTGAGCAGCGCCGCGGACAGCGTCGCCGAGTGATCGGGTGCCTGGTCATCCATACCCGTATTCCATCATGTGCCGCTGACACGGTGTTCGCTCCCGGGTCGCGGGGCGGATTCGCGTAGGATTGGGGGATGCCGAGTCCGCAGCAGAGAATGCCCCGTGAACAGCGCCGTGACCAGTTGGTCGGGGTGGCGCGCGCCGTGTTCGCCAATCGGGGATACCGCACGACGTCGATGGACACGATCGCCGAGGAGGCCGGCGTGTCGAAGCCGGTCCTCTACCAGCACTTCGCGTCGAAGCAGGACCTCTACCTCGCCCTCATCGACCACTCGGCCGCGCACCTGGCCGGACAGGTCGCGCAGGCGCTCAACTCGACCGATGACCCCCGCGAGCGCATCCGCGCGACCTACCGGGCGTACTTCGACTTCGCGATCTCCCATCGCGAGGAGTTCGTCATCCTCTTCAACTCCGATGTCTACGAGCCCGAGGCGCAGCAGCGTGTGCGCACGATGCGCGAGGGCACCGTCGCCCGCATCGTCAGTGCGCTCCAGAGCTTCACCGATCTCGACGACGCGGACGCCGATCTGCTGTGCCGCACGCTCATCGGCACCGCCGAGGTCGTCATCAAGCAGATCGAGGCGACGCACGAACTCGACATCGATGCGACCGTCGACCTGCTCACCCAGATGAGCTGGGGCGGACTCTCCTCCTTCGCGACCCACACCCGCTGAGGACCGCCCCCGCCGCTCGGCCGGGGCGGAGGGCGGACCCGACGATAGCCCCGATCGAGCGTCCGTCGGCTCCACCCGCGGTCGTTCGCGTTCGCTGAGAGCCGAGCGCCGAGCCCTGCGAGGCGGGAAGAAACCGGGGCGAGGGCAACGTTAAGCTGAGGACGACTACCACCGCGTTAAGGAGAACAATGGAAATCAAGATCGGCGTCCGCCAGTCCCCGCGTGAGATCGTCCTCGACACGGACGAGTCCGCCCAGGACCTCGCCACGCGCATCGAGGAAGCGGTCAAGGCCGAGGCTCTGCTCACCTTCACCGACACGAAGGGCCGCCAGGTCTTCGTGCCGTCGACGGCGCTGGGCTACATCGAACTCGGCAGCGAGACCTCCCGACGCGTCGGCTTCGGCGTCGCCTGAGGCAGTCGGACAGCGCAGAGGCCCGGTCATCGTGACCGGGCCTCTGCCGTGTCTCCACCTATGCCAATGCGACACCTATACCTATGCGACGAGGCCGAGGGCCGACATGCGGCGAGAGTGGTTCGCGGTGACCGCGGGGATCGCCTCGACGATGACGGCCTCGTCGATACCGAGGACCGGGTCGGTGAGCAGGTGCCGGGCGCGACCGAGGGTTTCGGCGACGAGTTTGCGTCCCCACAGGGCGAGCCGGGAGGCCAGCTGCGTGTCCTCGCCGACGTCGGCGGTCAGCCGATTGCGGACGAAGTCGGCGGCCCGTGTATCATCGAGAACAGCAATTGCCAGGCTGTGCTCGGGTTCTGCGAGCTTATCGGCCGCCATGCGATAGAAGTCGTTCATGATCCCGTCGAAGACGAAGCCCTTCATGAGGCTCTCGTACCAGTCACGGGGACGAGTCCTCTCCGCCAGCACGGAGAACGTCGGCTCGAAGATCCTGCAGAGTTCGATCACATCCTGGCCCGACTCACTGATGCGCTGCGAAAGCTCTTCGAAGTGCGAGAATGAGTGCGATGCCAGCCGTGACAGCGTCACCGTGTCGTCGAGCTCCACAGCCGTGGACGCATTGGTCGCCATTCTCTCGAAGGCGGTGAGCTCACCGTACGCGACCAGCGCAAGCGTTGCAGCATCAGTACTGGCCAAGGGGTAAGAATCGGGCATAGCTCAAGAGTACCGGTTCGCATCCAGCACGGGCGCGAAGGCGCCAAAAGGAGTTTGAGACATGGCGGACACAGACGCCGATTTCGCTGATCTGGGGGTGTCGGGACCGATCGTCGCCTCCCTGGCAGCGGCCGGGATCACCCACCCGTTCCCGATCCAGGCGATGACGCTTCCCGTCGCGCTCTCGGGCGCCGACATCATCGGGCAGGCGAAGACCGGAACGGGCAAGACGCTCGGCTTCGGCATTCCCCTCCTCCAGCGCGTGGTCGGCAAGGACGAGGACGGCGCGGCCGACACCGGTCAGCGCCTGCCGCAGGCGCTCGTCGTCGTCCCCACCCGCGAGCTCGCCAAGCAGGTCGCCCAGGACCTCGTCACCGCGTCGAGCCAACGTGACATCGACATCATCACGATCTACGGCGGCAAGGACTTCGATCCGCAGATCAATGCCCTCAAGGCCGGCGTCGACGTCGTCGTCGGCACCCCCGGACGCCTCCTCGACCTCTACGGCCGCAAGGTGCTCAAGCTGAACAAGGTCCGCACCGTCGTCCTCGACGAGGCCGACGAGATGCTCGACCTCGGCTTCCTCCCCGACGTCGAGCGCATCATCAACGCCGTTCCCGCGAACCGGCAGACGATGCTCTTCTCCGCGACGATGCCCGGCGCCGTCATCACCCTGGCCCGACGCTACATGAATCGCCCCACCCACATCCGCGCCCATGACAACGAGGACCTCTCGCTGACGGGCAAGAACACGACGCAGTTCGTCTACCGCGCGCATTCGATGGACAAGAGCGAGATGGTCGCCCGTCTCCTCCAGGCCGAGGGCCGCGGGCGGACGATCATCTTCACCCGCACGAAGCGCACCGCCGACAAGCTCGCCGCCGAACTCTCCGACCGCGGCTTCGCCGTCCGGGCGCTGCACGGCGACCTCGGGCAGGCGCAGCGGGAGAAGGCGCTGAAGTCGTTCCGCGACGGCACCGTCGACGTCCTCGTCGCCACCGACGTCGCCGCCCGCGGCATCGACATCGACGATGTCACCCACGTCGTCAACTTCCAGTCCCCCGAGGACGAGAAGACCTACGTCCACCGCATCGGCCGCACCGGTCGCGCAGGCAACTCCGGCACCGCCGTGACGCTCGTCGACTGGGATGACATGCCCCGCTGGCGGCTCATCAACAAGGCCCTCGGCCTCGAGCACGACGAGCCCGCGGAGACGTACTCGACCTCTCCCCACTTCTTCTCCGACCTCGGCATCGCGAAGGGCACGAAGGGGCGTCTGCCCCACAAGCACGGCGAATCCTCCGACAACGTCGGTGAGGACAAGCGCCCGGCCCGCCGTCGGCGCAGCGGGGAGAAGAGCGAATCCCCGTCCGATTCCCGTCGCGGCGACTCCTCGGACTCCCGCGGCGGCGATTCCGCGGCCGACACCGATGCGAAGAAGCCCCGCCGCAACCGGCAGCGTCGTCGCACCCGCGGCGGCAAGCCCGTCGGTCGCACGAGCCGTGCCGAGGCCTCGGACACCGGCACCGAGTGAGACCGGCACCACCGGCGCCCCGCCCGCAGTCACCTGCGGCGGGGCGTTCGTCGTCTGCCGAAGAACCTCGCACCCGCGACCCCCGCTCGATCACGCGGCAGTGCGGACAGCGGGCCGTGCACGCGCCCATCGCTTGATCGAGGGCGCTGACTCCGCGCTCACCCCTGGATGAACTCGACTCCCCCGGGCCTGCCGGCGGCGCGGTCGAGGAGTTTGGCGAGCATGTGCTCGGACGTCGAATGCTCGCCGAGGCGGTTGGGCTTGCCCGTGCCGTGGTAGTCGCTCGACCCGGTGACGATGAGGTCGTGGTCGTGAGCGAGGCGCCTCATGATCTCGCGTTCGTTCGGCGGGTTGTCCCGGTGGTCGACCTCGAGTCCGTCGAGTCCCGCGGCGATGAAGTCGGCCATCGCGGAATCGGAGACGACGAGACCCCGCATCGCCGCCCGGGGATGGGCGAAGACGGACACGCCCCCCGCCTCGGCGATGAGGCGGATCGCGGTGATCGGGTCGATCGTCGGCAGGGTGACGTGGTACTTGCCGTGGCTCGAGAGGATCGAGGCGAACGCCTCCGAGCGGGTCTCGACGAGCCCGGCGGCCACGAGCGCATCGGCGATGTGGGGGCGCCCGATCGTCGCGTCCTCGCCGGCGACGGCGAGCACGGCGTCCATGTCGATGGGATAGTCCTCGGCGAGCCGGTCGATGATGAGGTGGGTCCGGTCGAGGCGGGCCCGCCGGGTCTCCTCGACGACGCTGGCCAGGCCCGTGTCGTAGGGGTCGTGGAGATAGGAGAGGAGATGGACGCTGATCCCCTCATGACGGCACGAGATCTCCATCCCGCGGACGAGGCCCAGGCCGTAGACCCGGGCCGCCTCCTCGGCGGGAGCCCATCCTGCGGTCGTGTCATGATCGGTGATGCCGACGACGTCGATGCCCTCCATCGAGGCTTCGGAAACGAGTTCGGACGGGCTCTGTGTCCCGTCCGAGAACGCCGTGTGTGCATGGAGATCGATGACCATGCCCTCAAGTCTATCCACTCGCCGGAGCCGTCCTGACCGCGTGCCTAGAATGGAGGCATGACAGACAGCACGGAGACCGACCAGCCGATCAACGACCGCGTCAACAACCGCTCGCACCGTCCCAGCTCCCGCGCATTCCGCGACTTCGTCGCGCAGGGCTGGGATCGCACCCCGCTCAACGCCGAGGCCCTCGCGGCCGCCGGGTTCACCCCTGAGCGGCGGGCGAAGATCTCCGCGGCCTTCCCCGGGGAGCGCCTCGTCGTGCCCGCCGGCGGACTCAAGGTCCGGTCGAACGACACCGACTACCGGTTCCGCGCCCATTCGGCGTTCATCCACCTCACCGGCCTCGAAGCCGATTCCGAACCCGACGCCGTCCTCGTCTTCGAACCCGAGGGCGACGAGCACACCGTCACCCTCTACTTCCGTCCCCGCGCCGGCGCCGACACGGAGGAGTTCTTCTCCGACGCCCGCTACGGCGAGTACTGGGTGGGCCCGCGCGCCGACCTCGAGGCGATGGCGACGATGACCGGCATCGCGACCGCGAACTCGGCGACCGTCGACGATGCGATCACGAAGGACCTCGGCGCGATCTCCGTGCGCCTCGTGCGCGCAGCCGACACCCGCATTGACTCCGTCATCGACCTCGCCCGCACGCAGGTCCAGGCCGACCTCGAGACCTCCGAGGCCGGGGATGCCGAACTCGCCCAGGCGCTGTCCGAGCTGCGCCTGGTCAAGGACGACCACGAGATCGAGGCGATGCGCGAGGCCGTCGCGATCACCCGCGCCGGCTTCGACAACGTCGTCGCCTCCCTGCCCCAGGCCGTCGCCCACCGCCGCGGCGAGCGCGTCATCGAAACCGCCTTCGAGACCGCCGCCCGCTCCGACGGCAACGGCATCGGCTACGACACGATCGCGGCCTCGGGCAACCATGCGTGCACCCTCCACTGGATTCGCAACGACGGACCCGTCGTCGACGGCGATCTCGTCCTCGTCGACGCCGGAGCCGAAGCCGATTCCCTCTACACCGCTGACATCACCCGCACCCTGCCGGTGTCGGGCACGTTCACCGAGGTGCAGGCCAAGATCTACGACGCCGTCCTCGACGCCTCCGATGCCGCGTTCGCCGTGGCCGCCGAGCACACGCAGCGCACCGTGCGCTTCCGCGAACTCCACGAGGCGGCGATGGAGGTCATCGCCGCGAGGCTCGAGGAGTTCGGTCTCCTCCCGGTCTCCGCGGCCGAATCGCTCTCCCCCGAGGGTCAGCAGCACCGCCGGTGGATGGTCCACGGCACGAGCCACCACCTCGGCCTCGACGTCCACGACTGTGCGCAGGCGCGGGCGGAGATGTACCTCGACGGCGTGCTCGAGCCCGGCATGGTCTTCACGATCGAACCCGGTCTCTACTTCAAGGCCGACGACCTCCTCGTGCCCGAGGAGTTCCGCGGCATCGGCGTGCGCGTCGAGGACGATGTCCTCGTCACCGCCGACGGAGTGGAGAACCTCTCCGCCGGGTTCCCCCGCACCCGCGAGGAGATCGAAGCCTGGGTCCAGGGTCGATGATCCCGACCCCGACCCGCGGGCGGGGCATCCTCGAGATCCCCGGGATCGGACTCGGGCATGCCGGTGACTTCACCCGGCAGCGCCTCACCGGTGTCACCGCACTTGTGCCGCCGCCGGGATCGACGGTCGGCGTCGATGTGCGCGGCGGAGGCCCGGCGACGCACGAGACCGACGTCATCGCTCCGGGCACCCATGCCTACGGGGCCGATGCGATCGTCCTCACCGGCGGATCGGCGATCGGTCTGCGCACCGTCGCCGGGGTGTCGGAGGCCCTCGCCGAGGCGGGTCGCGGTTTTCCCGCACCTCACCCGCCGGGCACGGTCATCCCGCTCGTCCCCGCGGCCGCGCTCTACGACCTCGGTCGCGGCAGCGGTCCCGTCGCCCCGCCGACACCCGCTGAGGGGGCGGCGGCGGTGCGGGCGGCGCTCGCGGCGGCCGGCACTGGCCGCGCTGTCGGCGAGGACTCGAGAGACGGCCCGGACCCGACAGGCGGCGCGGGCGCGAGTGGCGGCGCGGACCGCGCCCCCAGCGTGAGAGGCAGCGTCGGCGGGGCCAGCGGTGCGCGGATCGGGTTTCAGACGATGCGCGGCGGCCTCGGGTCGTTCGCGCTGCGCCTGCCCAGCGGACACACCGTCGCAGCCCTCGTCGCACTCAACGCGCTCGGGACCATCGGCACCCCGGACGGCACCCTCTGGGCCTCTCCCCTCCTCCGCGCATTCGGGTGGGACCTTCCTCCCGTGCCCGGGCTGCCGATGCCGGAGACCGCGGCAGATCCCGAGAGCGAGGATGTCGGGGACTCCGGGGCAGCCACCTCGGCGACGAATACGACCCTGGCCGTCGTCGCGACCGATGCCGCCCTCGACTCGGCGCAGGCAACGCGGATGGCCGCGAGCGGCCACGCCGGCATCTCCCGAGCGATCCTGCCCTCCCACACCCACTTCGACGGGGATACGGTGTTCGCCATCAGCACGGGCACGGTGCCGTTGGCCGCCGAGGCGACACCCGACCTCGTCTCGATCCACGCGGCCGCGGCCGATGCGATCACCCTCGCCATGGTCGACGCCGCCGTCAGCGCCGTCCCCGTCGACCCGTCGTGGGACCAGCCGCCGACCCTGACCGACCTCGCGCCCGAGTTCACGGCCGCCTTCGCCGCCATTCCCTGAGCAACGGCCGTGCGAACGCCGCAACAGCGCCCGGGCAGACGCCCCATCGACCGGGCCCGCCCCGCCACCTTCCATAGGCTGCTCAGGTCGGCAGCGAGGTGGATCGCGCTCGAAATCTCGCGCGCATTCGAGCCGGATCCACCTCGGCGGCACGGCCGGACGGTGCATCAGGCACACCTGCACTCGCTGACACGGTCCGACGACGCTGCCGGCGAATCCTGCAGTCCGGCGACAAGACGACTTGGCGACCGGGACGTGATGTGGACGACGCCGCCCAGGGCGTGACCACGAAGTAGGCTTGAGGATATGAGTGGCTCCTCGAAACGCGTCTTCGTCGCCCGCCTCATCTCCGCCCCGGTCTTCGACCCCCTCGGCGATCAGGTGGGCCGCGTGCGCGACGTCGTCATCGTCTACCGCACGACGATGCGCCAGTACCCGCGCGTCATCGGGCTCGTCGTCGAGGTGCCCGGACGCCGCCGGGTGTTCGTGCCGATGGGGAGGGTGACCTCGATCGACGCCGGTCAGGTCATCACCACGGGACTCGTCAACATGCGCCGGTTCGAGCAGCGCCGCTCGGAGACCCTCGTCGTCAACGACCTCCTCGACCGCCGCCTGCGCCTGCGCGAGGACGACTCCCCCGTCCAGATCGAGGACGTCGGCATCGAGCAGCAGGTCAACCGCGACTGGGAGGTCACCCGCCTCTTCGTCCGTCGCGTCCAGGAGCGCAGCAGCGCCTTCTCCGCCTTCCGCCGGCGCGGGGAGACGATGCAGATCTCGTGGACGGACGCCGACCATCCCGCGGACTCCGCCCACGATCAGGAAGCCACGCAGCTCATCGCCGCGTACCAGGACACGAAGCCGGCCGACCTCGCCGACGTCCTCTTCGAGATGACGCCCGAGCGCCGTCTCCAGGTCGCCCGCGCCCTCGACGACGAACGCCTCGCCGACGTCATCGAGGAGCTGCCGGACGAGACCCAGGTCGAACTCCTCTCCGCCCTCGACACGGAGAGAGCCGTCGTCGTCCTCGAGGAGATGGAGCCCGACGACGCCGCCGACCTCCTCGGCGAGCTCACCGACGAACAGGCCGAGCGGTTCCTCACGCTCATGGAGCCCGACGACGCCGAGGACGTGCGCACCCTGCTCTCCTACGACGAGCACACCGCCGGTGGTCTGATGACGACCGAACCGGTCATCCTCACCCCGGAGACGACCGTCGCCGAGGCGCTCGCCCACGTCCGCCGCGAGGACCTCCCGCCGGCGCTCGCCGCGGCGATCTTCGTGTGCCGCCAGCCCATCGAGACCCCGACCGGCAAGTACCTCGGCCTCGTCCACATCCAGGAGATGCTGCGCCATCCGCCGCACGAGGCGGTCGGCATCATGCTCGACACCGAGGTCGACCCGATGCCGCCGGACACCCCGCTGGCCGAGGTGACGAAGTTCCTCGCGGCGTACAATCTGGTGTCGGTGCCGATCACCGATGAGAACGACCGACTCATCGGCGTCGTCACCGTCGATGACGTCCTCGACGAGCTGCTGCCCGAGGACTGGCGCACGACCGGCCGCGACGACCACAGAAGGGGGTAACCATGCCGACCGACGATTTCGACGTCCCCCGCTCCTCGAAGCGCAAGCTGCCCCGGTTCGCGATCTCCCCGGAGACCTTCGGCCGCGGCGCCGAGGCGTTCGCCCGCTTCATGGGCACCCCGGCGTTCCTCGTCGGGATGACGGTGTTCTGTGCCGTGTGGCTGCTGTGGAACACGCTGCTGCCCGAGGCGGTGCAGTTCGATCCGCGTTCGCTCAACTTCACCCTGCTCACCCTCATCCTCTCCCTGCAGGCCTCGTACGCGGCCCCGCTCATCCTGCTCGCCGAGAACCGCAGCGCCGACCGCGACCGCGTCGAGTTCGAGCACGACCGGCAGCGGGCCGAGCGCAACCTCGCCGACACCGAATACCTCGCCCGTGAGGTCGCGGCCCTGCGCATCGCGATGCGCGAGGTCGCCACCCGCGACTTCATCCGCTCCGAGCTCAAAGATCTGCTCAAGGAGCTCGAAGAGGACGCCGCCAAGGACAGCGGCGGAGCAGACGACCACAGCCCGCGCGACACGAAGGGAGGCCGCTGATGAGCAGCGCCCTGACCATCGACGCCGTGAGGGAGGCCCTCACCACCGTCATCGACCCGGAGATCCGGCGCAACATCGTCGACCTCGACATGGTCTCCGACATCGCCGTCGACGGCGGCACCGTCACCGTCACCGTTCTCCTCACGATCTCCGGCTGCCCGCTCAAGGACACGATCACCCGCGACACCGAGGCGGCCGTGGGCCGGCTCGAGGGCGTCACCGAGGTGGTCGTCGAGCTCGGGACGATGACTCCCGAACAGCGCACCGCGATGCGGGAGAAGCTCCAGGGCCCCGGCGGCACCCGGGAGGTGCCGTTCGCGAAGCCGGAGTCCCTGACGAAGGTCTATGCCGTCGCCTCCGGCAAGGGCGGGGTCGGCAAGTCCTCGGTGACGGCCAACCTCGCCGCGGCGCTGGCCGCGAAGGGCCTGCGCGTGGGTCTCGTCGACGCCGACATCTACGGCTTCTCGATCCCGACGATGCTCGGCCTGTCCGGGCAGCCCACCCGGGTCGACGACATGATCATCCCCCAGGTCGCCCACGACGTGAAGGTGATGAGCATCGGGATGTTCGTCCCCGGCAACCAGGCCGTCGTGTGGCGGGGACCGATGCTCCACCGCGCCCTCCAGCAGTTCCTCACGGATGTCTTCTGGGGCGACCTCGACATCCTGCTCCTCGACCTGCCCCCGGGCACCGGCGACATAGCGATCTCCGTGGCGCAGCTGCTGCCGAACTCCGAACTCCTCGTCATCACCACCCCGCAGCAGGCCTCGGCGCAGGTCGCCGAGCGGGCCGGCGCGATCGCCACGCAGACGAACCAGCCGATCGCCGGGGTCATCGAGAACATGTCGTGGATGGAGCTGCCCGACGGCACCCGGATGGACGTCTTCGGCACCGGCGGCGGGCAGACCGTGGCCGAGAATCTCGCCGCGACGACGAACACCGAGGTGGAGCTGCTCACCCAGATCCCCCTCGACACGCTCGTGCGGGAGGGCTCCGATGCGGGCACGCCCGTCGTGCTCAGCCGCCCCGACTCCCCTGCCGCGCAGGCGTTCGACTCGCTGGCCGAGCGCCTCGCGCAGCGCTCGCGCGGCCTCTCGGGACGCTCGCTCGGCCTCAGCCCTGTGTGACGACACGCCGACGATCACGTCACATCGTTGTCACTGCTCGTCATCGGTGATCACAATCGTGCAACTCCGGTGTGATCTCTGCCCTGAGATCTGTCTCACGACGCTCCCGCAGCGTCCCCGTCAGTGCTGGTGAGACCCATCAGAGCAGGTGAGAGGCTTCACTGCCGCTGTCGTGAGCGTGTCAGGGCGGTCCTTTAGACTGGACGGCGAGCATCCCCCACAGTCGCTTTTAGGACCTCTCTTTGACATTCCCTTCGCGTCGCCGTGCCCTGCGTCCCCTCGCCGCCCTCACCGCCGTCTCCGCTGCCCTCACCCTGCTGTCGGGCTGCGTCGTCGCCGACGGCACCCGTGACGGCTCGTCCGCGTCTCAGGCGCAGCGGTCGACCGCCGAGGACAATCTGCAGACGCTCACGTCGGCCCTGCGCAGCTACGCTGTCGTCGATGCGAAGACGACGCCGAGCTCCGATGCGCACCTCTTCGGTCTGCCCGGTGCGAAGTCCCTGGCCGCCGCCACGGAGAAGGTCGTCCTCGGCGGCTTCGAATCCGCCGGCGCGTTCGGCGACCGCAAGGCCTTCAGCCCCGTCGTCACCGACCCCTCCGAGCGGTGGGAGGCCTCGAGGTTCACCGCACCCGCAGCGAACCCGACCGCCTCGACATCGACGCAGCCGACCGCCTCGGCGAATACCCCCGGCACCACCGGCGGGGAAGTCGACTACAGCAACCGCGTCCTCGCCGCCGGCGGTGACTACCTCGTCAGCGCCGTGACGGAGAACCGCGCACCGAAGAGCCCGCAGCTCGGCGTCCCGGGCACCTCGACGCCCGCCCCGAGCTCGACGCCCGCCTCGGCGCCGGCCGCAGCGACGACGGTGTTCGTCACGGACCTCGCCGAGGACACGACCGTCGAGGCCGCCGACCTCTTCACGGCGAAGACGGACCCGGGCGCGATCGGCGCCGATGAGAACGGTGCGCTCACCGTCGGCGGCGAGCCGGTGGACACCGACGATCTCACCGCTCTCGGCCGGACGGTGACGACAGCGCTGCACACCCCCGTCAACCTGCCGCAGGGGGCCGATGAGCGCGATCCCGACTACTCGTGCGCCCTGCTGCCGTGCGTGGCCCTGACCTACGACGACGGTCCGGGAGAGACGTCGATCGAGGACAAGCTGCTCGCCGATGCGAAGGACGCGAAGATCCGTCTCACGTACTTCCTCCTCGGCAAGAACGTCGAGCACAATCCCGGGGTCGTCGGTCGCATGGCTGAGGCCGGACACGAGCTCGGCAACCACTCGTGGAGCCACCCGCAGCTGTCGAAGGAGAGCCCTGAGGCGGTGAAGAAGCAGATCGGCGACACCGACAAGGCGATCGAGAAGGCCGGCGGCGGCAAGGTCACCGTCATGCGCCCGCCCTACGGTGCGATGTCGAAGGCCTCGGCGAAGGCCATCGACCATCCGGCGATCATGTGGGACGTCGACACCGAGGACTGGCGGCACAAGAGCGCGTCGATGATCGTCGACGCCGTCCGCGCCGCGGCGAAGCCCGGCTCGGTCGTGCTCATGCACTCGATCCATCCGACGACGATCGATGCGGCACCGGAGGTGTTCAAGACCATCGCGGACGAGGGGCTCTACGCCGTGACCGTGTCCGATCTCTTCTCGGAGAAGACGATGGAGAGCGGAGCCGAGTACTTCTGCCGCGGGTACTCCACGGCGCTGTGCTCGAACCCCGAGCATCCCGCGGTCCACCGCAACTGAGGCGCGCTGCGCGCAGGAGCATTGCAGCCGGTCAGGCGCTGAGGCGGTCAGCCGTGCAGGATCAGCTGCTCGCGGGCGCGCTGAGCACACAGAGCAATGGCCCCGTCACGTCGGTGACGGGGCCATTGGTCTGTGCTCAACAGCGGTCGGCGTGCAGCGGACGGTCGGCGGGCAGCAGCCGGCCTGCGAGCAACGGCTCGGGGTGGCGCTGAGGCGGCAGTGCAGTGGAGACGAGGGGCTCAGTCAGGTGGCTTCGGAGTCGAAGGGGGCCGCCTCGGCGCGATTGCGGCGCACATGCTGCGCCTGGAACCGCTCGATCGGCGAAGCCGCTGCGGCAGCTCCCCCGGCGGCACCGGCAGCGCCACCTGCAGCTCTCCCCGCAGCACCGGTTCCTGCAGCGCCATTCGGGTCCTCCGTGTCGTCCTGGGCGGCGGGAGCGGCGAGCTCCTCGCGGCGCTTGGCCTCACGGATCGCCGAATCCTCTTCGACGAGGGCCTCGCGGACGATGCGACGCGGATCGTACTGGCGCGGGTCGAGCTTCTGCCAGTCGACGTCCTTGAAGTCGTCGCCGAAGTCGCGTTTGACGTTGTCCTTCGCACCCTCGGCCATGCGGCGGAGCTGGCGCACGAGGTCGCGCAGCTTCTGGGCGTATTCGGGGAGGCGTTTGGGGCCGATCACTACGAGAGCGACGATCACGAGGATGACCATCTCGGTGCCGTTGACGCCAAACATGATCTCCATTCTAACGCCGCTGAGAAGTATGCTCGTTCTCAGGTCGTGTCCCCGTTCGCAAGGAGAGAAGCCGTGGACGAGGTCGTCGTCGAACGCGTGCTGCGCATCGTCGAACTCGTGCCGTCCGGCCGCGTCGTCAGCTACGGCACCGTCGGCGTCGTCGCCTCCTGCTCGCCCCGCTACGTGGGCCGTGTGATGAAGGAGTACGGGGCGAACGTCACCTGGTGGCGCGTCGTCAACGCCGCCGGTTCCCTGCCGGCACCGCTGCTCGGACGCGCCCGGGACCACTGGCGGGCCGAAGCCACCGCTCACACCCTGGAGAAGGCGCTCACCTCGGCGTTTCTCAGCCCAGAGGATCTCGACGCGTTGTGGGCGCGCCACGGAAGAGACCCAGAGGAGCGGTTAGACTGACGGTTGAGCAGCAGCGGAAAGCGAGGGGTCGATTGTCACGTGAGCATGCCGGTGATGTGACGTTCGCCGAGCAGTACAACGGACCTGACGCGCTGCTCGACGCCGCCCGGACCCTCTCCCACGAGTACGGGATCAGCCCGGTGTCGCAGACGACCTCGGCCACCCTCACCCTGCTCGCGCGCCTCCTCGGCCCCGTCGCCGCAGTCGAGGTCGGCACAGGAACCGGAACGTCGACGCTCGCACTTCTGCGCGGCATGCCGAACGCCGGGATACTCACCTCGATCGATACGAACTCCACCGCGCAGGGTGCCGCCCGCGACCTCATCGACCTTGCCGGCATCCGTCCCGGGCGGCTGCGACTGATGAGCGGACGCGCCGAGGATGTCCTCCTCCGCCTCGCCCCGAGCGCCTATGACCTCGTCTTCCTCGACGTCGACCCCGTCGGGCTCGAGCGGATGATCGAACCGGCGCTGCGTCTCCTCGACGCTCAGGGGCTCCTCGTCATCAACCAGACGCTGCTCGCCGGCAGCGTCGCCGACCCCGTCGACCGGTCCGCGCGCACGCAGGCGGCACGGGGTCTGCTCAACCGGCTGGCCGCTCAGGAGCGCCTCGAACGCGTCCTGCTGCCGATCGGCGAGGGCCTGCTGGCCGTGCAGAAGACGTGGCGCTGACCCATTCCCGCACTCGCAGGCCAGGCTCCCCGATGGGCAGATAAGCGGCAGAGACAGAGAAGCAGCAGAGACGAATCGTCTCTGCTGCTTCTCATGCGGGCTGTGCTGCCGGTCAGATGCCCAGGGTCTCCGCGAGGGTGTCGTGCAGAGCCGTCGCTTCGTCAGCGCTGAGCTCGATCACGAGTCGGCCACCGCCCTCCACCGGAAGCCGCATGACCATGCCGCGGCCTTCCTTGGTGACTTCCAGAGGTCCGTCGCCGGTGCGGGGTTTCTGAGCTGCCATGTGGGCGCAACCTTTCGTTGTTTGAACAGAGTGAACAGATCACACGATCAGCCCACTGTGATAGTCCGATTATTCCATGAACCGCACTCGCACGGGGACACTTGCCGAAATTGTCGCAGATCACGGCGGCAGGTCGGACGGCGGAGTGAAGTGCCAGAGGTAGCCCACCCAGACGATCTGGAGCATGATGAACGCCGCGATGACGACGACGCGGTACCCGCGCGAGCGCACCGCCGCCAGGGTCAGCGCGATCGGGAAGAGCGGCAGCAGCAGGCGCAGAGTCGAGGTCTGCGGGGTGAAGAAGATGAGCAGGTAGAGCCCGTAGGCGGTGCAGAAGAGCTGCAGCGTCCGGCCCATCCGCGCACCCGCGGGCGAGAAGATGAGGGCGAGCATTCCGGCGATGACGCCGAAGAGGAGGAGCGGTCCGAACGGACCGACGAGGCCATTGGCCGCCCCCAGCCATTGGACGAAGTACGACGATGTCCCGGTGTGCCAGGCCGCCTCGGTGTCGGTGTAGGCCGTTATCGACCCCGTCGTCAGCCACGCATGGATGGGGTGGAGAAGAGCCGCGACGCACGAGAGCACGCCGAGCGTCCACGAGCGCACGACCTCCCCGAGCGGGTACGGATCGGTCCGGCGGCGGAGGAAGCGGTCGATGAGCACGAAGAGCATGAAGAACGAGAACGCCACGCCGATGGGCCGGGAGAGGTCCATGAGGATGACGACGGGGATCGCCGTGAGGTAGCGGCGTTCGACGACGAAGAGGAGGGCCAGGGCCTGGAGCAGGAGGGTGAGCGATTCGGCGTAGCCGGTGGAGAACACCGCCGCGGGCGGGAAGACCATGACGAATGCGAGTGCGGTGAGCGCCTGGCCGGGCGGGACGAACTTGCGGAAGAGCGTGAGGATGACGATCGAGGCCAGGCCCGCGGCGATCGTCGACACGAGCGGGGAGATGACCTCGTAGCTCAGTCCGGTCAGACGCGCGATCTCCCCGGTGATCGCCGGGTGGAGCGGATAGAAGGCCCACTGATTCTGGATGATGTCACCGGTCTCGGTGACCGGCAGGGTGGCGGGATACCCCTCGCTTGCGACGCGCGCGTACCATGCGGAGTCCCAGAAGTTGAGGAAGTCGCCGAGCGTCGTCGTCACCGGGCTCGACGACCAGCCGGCGACCTCCTGCCGGCGCAGCACCGCGGCGAAGATCGAGATGCTCACGATCCGGGAGGCGACGTAGACGGTCAGCGCCTGCAGCCACAGCGGGAGCTGGAGGAAGAGGACGCCGGCCCGGTGGAGGCGGGAGGAGTTGAAGAGTTCGGGGACGAGGGTGATGCCGGGGAGGTCTGCGGGTCTGCTCATCGCTTAACGGTGCGCGGCTTCCAGTTCGCTGATGCGCTCGCGCAGTCGGCCGATCGCCGCATCGACCTCGTCCATCCGGTACCCCCGCAGGGCCGGCCGGAACCTCAGCTCATCGACGTCCTCGACAGTGAAGTCGCCGGACAGCGGGGCGGCCACAGCATCGGTCTCCTCGGCGGCCTCGGAGCTGAAGAGCTCGAAGGATGCGGCAAGGACGATGACGAGAACGAAGATCGCCGCCGCGACCCCGATGACAATCCACAATGGCATGGGACCATCATTTCACATCGACCCTGAGCATCGCCGGAGGTCGGCGTGTGCGAACCCTCTCAGCGGAGGCCTGTCTCAGCGGAGGCCGCGGACCGTGTGCCGCGGCTGCGCCTCACCGGTGATCGCGAGCGTCACGGCGATCGCGTCGGCGGTCGCCGCCACGTCGTGGGCGCGGATGATCGCCGCGCCCCGTTCGACCGCCAGTGCCGTCGCCGCGATCGTCCCGTGCAGTCGGTCGGCGGGTCCGGCCGCGCCGATCGTCTCCCCGATGAAGTCCTTCCGGGAGATCGCCAGCAGCACCGGGTAGCCGGTGTCGCGGAAGCGGGTGAGCTCCCGCAGCAGGCGCAGCGAGTGATAGGTGTTCTTCCCGAAGTCCGGGGTCGGGTCGATGACGATGCGCTCCGGAGCGACCCCGGCCCGCTGGGCCGCCTCGGCGAGGGCGACGACCCCGGCGACGGCGTCGGTGACGACCTCGCCGGCATGGAGGCCGTAGCGGCTGCGATGGGCGTCGGTGCGCGGGGTCAGGCCACCGGTGTGGGAGCACACGAGGCCGACGTCGAAGGCGGCCGCCACCTCGGCGACACGGGGATCAGCACCGGCCCAGGTGTCGTTGAGGAGGCCCGCGCCGGCCGCGCAGACGGCCTCGGCCACCTCGGCGCGCCACGTGTCGACGCTGATGAGGAGGCCGGGATGGCGCTCCCGGACGGCGGTGACGGCCGGGGCGACGCGGTCGATCTCCTCGGCCACGGAGATCTCCCTCCCCCGACCGGCGCGGACTCCGCCGATGTCGACGATCCGCGCCCCCGCCTCGGCGGCGGCATCGACGGCGGCCAGCGCACCGCCTAAGGTCGCCGCGGATTCGTAGAACGAATCCGTCGTCCGGTTGACCACGGCCATGATGACGGGAGCACCGGGCCGGGCGTCGTCGAGGACGCTGCGGGCACGGACCGGTAGGGCGGAGCCGCTGGGTCGGGCCTGCGCGCGGTCCCTCACTGTTCGGGGCCCGCGCCGCCCACGGGGGCGTCGGGGATGGAGCCGCCGGGGCCGATGTGGGCGACGACCTCGTCGATGTCGTCGGTGAGGATGAAGAGGTCGAGGTCGGTGTCCGAGATCGTGCCCGAGGCCAGCAGCGTGCTCCTGATCCACTCGACGAGGCCCGACCAGTACGCGGTGCCGAAGAGGACGACGGGGAACGAGGTGACCTTGCCGGTCTGGACGAGGGTGAAGGCCTCGAAGAGCTCATCGAGGGTGCCGAAGCCGCCGGGCATGACGACGAAGCCGCGCGAGTACTTGAGGAACATCGTCTTGCGGACGAAGAAGTACCGGAAGTTCACGCCGAGTTCGACGTAGTCGTTGAGGCCGGATTCGAAGGGCAGCTCGATGCCGAGGCCGATCGAGACTCCCCCGGCCTCCATCGCACCGAGGTTGCCGGCCTCCATGATGCCCGGTCCCCCGCCGGTGATGATCGCATTGCCGTTCTCCGCGAGCCGGCGCGCGATCTCCCGGGCGTCGTTGTAGGCCTGCGTCTGCGGGCCGAGCCGGGCGGAGCCGAAGATCGAGACGGCGGGGCCGACTTCGGCGAGCGAGCCGAAGCCCTCGACGAACTCGGCCTGGATGCGCATCACCCGCCACGGATCCTCATGGACCCAGTTCGACGGTCCGCGCGATTCGAGGAGACGCTGATCAGTCGTCGTCGTCGGCACCTGGGAGCCGCGCAGGCGCAGCGGGCCCTTGCTGTAGAACTGCGGGTCCTCGCCGGGCTCAGGCTGGGGTGGGGCGTCATTCTGCGGCGAGGCGTCCATCTGCGAGGCATCGGCCTGGGACGCAGTGCCGTCGGCCTGTGGTGCGGCGTCGGCCTGCGGTGGTGCGCCGTCCTGCGCCGGTGCGCTCTCCTGCGGTCCAGAACCCTGCGGTCCGGCGTCGGATCGTGCCTGTGCCGGTGTGCCTGAGTGTGTCGACATCGGTCTCACCCCTCCTCGAGGTAGCTCACGAGCGCCCGGGTCGCGTCCTCCACTTCCCGGACCCTGACATGCTCGTCTGACTTGTGAGCATACAGAGGGTTGCCCGGGCCGAAATTCACCGCCGGCACTCCGAGCGCGCTGAAGCGCGAGACATCGGTCCATCCGAGCTTCGCGGCGGGTTCGGCGCCGAGGGCTGTGAGGAAGTCCTGCGCGATCGGCCGGTCGAGTCCGGGCCGGGCGCCTTCCGCGGCATCGGTGACGACGACGTCGAAGCCGGTGAAGAGCTCACGGAGGAAGCCCTCGGCCTCGGCCGCCGACTTCGACGGCGCGAACCGGTAGTTGACGGAGACCCGGCATTCGTCGGGGACGACATTGCCGGCGACTCCCCCGCTGATCGCCACGGCCGACAGGGATTCGCGGTAGTCGAGTCCGTCGACGGTGACTGTCTCGGACACGTGGTCGGCGAGGCGGGTGAGCACCTCGGCGGCGGCGTGGATGGCGTTGACGCCCATGAAGGCCCGCGCCGAATGCGCCCGCACACCGTGGGTCGTGACGTCGACGCGGATCGTGCCGTTGCAGCCGCCCTCGACGCTCGCGTTCGAGGGTTCGCCGAGGATCGCGAAGTCCCCGTCCAACCAGTCCGGGTGGTTCCGGGCGACACGGCCGAGGCCGTTGAGCGCGGCGTCGACCTCCTCGTGGTCGTAGAAGACCCAGCTGACGTCGCGCGTCGGGTTGCGCAGGGCTGCCGCGGTGACGAGCTGCATCGCCACGCCCGCCTTCATATCGCAGGCCCCACGGCCCCAGACGATGTCCTCTGCGGGGACGGCCGCCTCGGCGGGAGACGCCCCCGGTGCGCCCTGGCCGGGGTGCGGCTCGGCACTCTCTCCCGCGGGGCCGGCGGCGGTGCCGACGAAGCGCAGGGGCGGGAGATTGCCTTCGACGGGGACGGTGTCGAGGTGACCGGCGACGACGATGCGCTCGCTGCGCCCGAGCCGGGTGCGGGCGACGATCGTGTCGCCGTCGCGGAGGATCTCCAGGTCAGGGCCGTCCCCGGCGCTGATCGTCTGCAGCACGGCCTCGACGGCATCGGTGATCGCCGCCTCGTTGCCGGAGACGGATTCGATCGCGCACAGCCGGCCCGTGAGCTCGCCCGGATCGTCGATGGCGGCGAGCAGATACTCGCCGAGGTCACCGTCGGGAACGAAGGCGGATGTGGTCTCAGCAGGTGGATGAGCGGTCATACGGCTTAGCCTAGTACCGCGGTCACCGACTAGGCTTGCGGTCATGACACAACGCATCGTTTCCGCGCGTGGACTCGCCACGCAGCATGAGAACACCGTCCTCTCCGTCTGGTACCCGACCCTGAGCGTCGCCGACGATTTCACCGACGCCGAGGCGGCCGCCACCGCCCTCGCGTCCGAGGACGGACTCGACGCGCTGACCGGAGAGGATCCGGCCCGGGGAACGACGACGACCGTGGTGACGACGACGATCGACCTCGACGAAGCGCCCGCCTCGGCGGCCGATGTCTACCTCCGCCTCCACGCGCTCTCCCACCGCATCGTCGTGCCCAACGACGTCAACCTCGACGGCATCTTCGGTCACATCGCCAACGTCGTGTGGACCTCGGCGGGCGCCTGCTCGCCCGAGGGCTTCGAGGCCACCCGCGCGAAGCTGCTCGCCAACGGCCCCGTCGCGGTCTTCGGCCTCGACAAGTTCCCGCGGATGACGGACTTCGTCATCCCCTCCGGAGTGCGCATCGGCGACGCCGACCGGGTCCGCCTCGGCGCGCATCTGGCCCCGGGCACGACGGTCATGCATGAGGGCTTCGTCAACTTCAACGCCGGCACCCTGGGCTCGGCGATGGTCGAGGGACGCATCTCGCAGGGCGTCGTCGTCGGCGACGGGTCGGACGTCGGCGGCGGGGCCTCGATCATGGGCACGCTCTCCGGGGGCGGCACGCACCGCATCTCGATCGGCACGGGCAGCCTGCTCGGCGCGAACTCCGGTGTCGGCATCTCGATCGGCGACGACTGCATCGTCGAGGCCGGCCTCTATCTCACCGCCGGCACGCGCTTGAGTGTGCTCGGCGACGACGAGCGGGTCGTCAAGGCCTCGGAGCTCAGCGGAGCGAACAACATCCTCTTCCGCCGCAATTCCGTCACCGGTGCCGTCGAGGCGATCGCGCGTTCGGCCAAGGGCATCGAGCTCAACCCCGACCTCCACTGAGGTCCGGGGCGGTCGCTGAAAGACGGCGCCTCGATTCGCACCCACGCCGATCGGGTCGTGGGCAGCCCTCCGGAACCGAGCAATCGCCTCGGTGCCGGAGGGCTGTTTCGCTGCGCTGCCCGGCCGGGCCGGGCCGGCGGAAGGACGAACGACCGCGGATGAGGGCGGCCGCTTTGGCAGCCCCGCCCCCGGAGGTTCACACACAACCCGTGCGGGCGTAGGAGACGCGACTCCGCGGTGTGCGTGCGAAGCCACGCGGTGTGTATCGCGCGAAGCGTTGTGTATCGCACTCCGGGTTGTTCAACGGGTCGCGGGGCGCGAATTCGGCAGCCGCTCCGGCAACCCCGCCCCCCGGAGCCTCACACACAACCCGTGCACGCGTAGGACAAGCGACTCCGCGGTGTGCGTGCGAAGCCACGCGGTGTGTATCGCGCGACGCGTTGTGTATCGCACTCCGGGTTGTTCAACGGCTTGCGGGGCGCGAATTCGGCAGCCGCTCCGGCAGCCCCGCCCCCGGAGCCTCACACACACCCCGTGCACGCGTAGGTCAAGCGACTCCGCGGTGTGTGTGCGAAGCCACGCGGTGTGTATCGCGATGCAGGTTGTGTGCGGCACTCAGGGTTGTGGTCGGAGCTGCGGTGAGTTCCAGCGTGCCGGGTGGTGAGCGGCGCCGCGGGTTGCGATCGGCACCGCGATCACCCCACACGACAGCAGCCCTCCGGGCACTCAGCCACGGACGGTGGCGGAGCAACCGGAGGGCTGCTGGAGTGGAGAGAGAAACTCAGCGCTCGCTGATGTCCTCGTAGTCGCGGGAGACCGCGCCGGTGTAGACCTGACGGGGACGGCCGATGCGCGTCTCGGGATCGTTGATCATCTCGCGCCACTGGGCGATCCAGCCCGGGAGACGACCGACGGAGAAGAGCACCGTGAACATGTTCGTCGGGAAGCCGAGCGCCTTGTAGATCAGACCGGTGTAGAAGTCGACGTTCGGGTAGAGCTTGCGCTCGACGAAGTAGTCGTCGGCCAGCGCGATCTCCTCGAGCTGCATCGCGAGCTCGAGCAGCGGGTCGCCGCCGTTGCGGGCGAGCACCTCGTCGGCGGTCTTCTTGATGATCTTCGCGCGCGGGTCGTAGTTCTTGTACACCCGGTGGCCGAAGCCCATGAGGCGCACGCCCTCTTCCTTGTTCTTCACGCGCTCCATGAACTTCTTCGGACCGTCGTCGGAGGCCGCGATCGACTGGAGCATCTCGAGCACCGCCGAGTTCGCACCGCCGTGCAGGGGGCCGGCCAGGGCGTTGATGCCCGCGGAGATCGACTGGAAGATGTTCGCCTGAGCGGAGCCGACGAGGCGGACGGTCGACGTCGAGCAGTTCTGCTCGTGATCGGCGTGGAGGATGAAGAGCTGATCCATCGCCTTGACCGCCAGCGGGTCCGGCTCGTAGGGCTCGGACGGCACACCGAAGTTCACCCGGAGGAAGTTCTCCACGAGGCTGAGCGAATTGTCCGGGTGGATGACGGGCAGGCCCATGTTCTTCCGGTGCGCGAGCGCCGCGATCGTCGGCATCTTCGCGAGCAGCCGGTAGGACGAGGTGTCGACCTGCTCCTCGTCAAAAACATCGAGGTCATCTTGGTAGAAAGTCGACAAAGCCGCTACAGCGGCTGAAACCATGGGCATCGGGTGCGCATCGTAGGGGAACGCACGGAAGAACCGACGCAGATCCTCGTGGACGATCGTGTGCTTGCGCAGACGCGAATCGAAGGCATCGTACTGCTCCTGAGTGGGCAGTTCGCCGTGGATGAGGAGGTAGCAGACTTCGACGAAGTTCGACTTCTCCGCGAGCTGCTCGATCGGATAGCCCCGGTACTGCAGAACGCCGGCGTTGCCGTCGATGTAGGTGATCGCCGAGGAGGTCGATGCGGTGTTGCCGAATCCCGGGTCATAGGTGACGGCTCCGGTCTCCTTGAGCAGAGAGCCGATGCGATATCCGTTGTTGCCCTCAGTGGCCGGCACTTCTGGCAGTGCCAGGTCCGTATCGGCAATCCTGAGATTCGCTTCGGTCGGCATATGTTCTCCTCACCGTCGACCCACCCCAAGAACTTCTTGGGGCGTCTTGCACAGTTCCCTCAAAGACTACCCACTCCCTGAGGATTCGAAAAATCACTGCACCCAGTGCATACTGACCGGTAACATGTCCTACCTGGTCAGACATGTTGCGGCTGGGTGAAATCAGAGCGGCCTGAGCGACCTCATTCCGCGGCGGCGAGCAGCCTCTGCGCGGCCTCGTCGATGCGCTCGTCCGTCGCCGTCAGCGCAATCCGCACATGCGAGGCGGCGGCATCGCCGTAGAACGCGCCGGGCCCGGCGACGATCCCGAGATCGGCGAGTGCGCCGATCGATTCCCAGCAGTCGACCCCGGCCGTCGCCCACAGATAGAGGCCGGCCTCGGAGTCGTCGATGCGGAATCCGAAGCTCTCGAGCGCCGGACGCAGCCGATCGCGCCGGGCCCGGTAGCGCTCCTTCTGCTCGACGACGTGGTCGACATCGCGCAGTCCGGCGACCATCGCCGCCTGGATCGGCGCGGGCACGATCATGCCCGCGTGCTTCCGCGTCTTCGTCAGATCGCCGATGAGCTCGGCGTCGCCGGCGACGAACGCGGCACGGTAGCCGGCGAGATTCGACTGCTTCGACATCGAGTAGACGCTGAGCACCCCGGAGTGGTCACCCTCGGTCACTGACAGCACGCTCGGCGCGGGATCGTCGGAGACCCAGTTGAGGAGGCCGTAGCACTCGTCGGAGGCGACGACGACTCCGGCTGCGCGGGCACGGCGGACCACCTCGGCGAGGGTGTCCCGATCGAGGACGGCGCCGGTGGGATTGCCGGGGGTGTTGAGCCAGAGCAGGCCGATGGCCTCCAGCGAGGCACCGGCGAGGATCTCAGCGGCGTCGAGGCGGACGCAGTCGACCCCGGCGATCGTCGCCCCCATCTCGTAGGTGGGGTACGCCGCATGCGGGCACGCGACGCTCAGACTCAGCTGCCGCAGGCCGAGCAGGGTCGGCAGCCACGCGACGAACTCCTTCGACCCGATGGTCGGGAGCACCTCGGTGGCGGGGTCGACGGTAACGCCGTGCCAGGTGTCGTACCAGCCGGCGATCGCGGCGCGCAGCTCATCGGTGCCCGTCGTCGTCGGGTAGCCGTGGGCATCACCGGCCGCGGCCAGCGCGTCCTCGATGACCTGCGGCGTCGGGTCGACAGGGGTGCCGATCGAGAGGTCGCAGACCCCGCCGGGATGCTCGGCGGCCCGAGCCCGGTACGCGGTGAGCTTGTCCCACGGATAGTCGGGCAGATCGAGCCCGAAGCGGCGGTCCACCTCAGCCGTTCTGCGGCGGCAGGACGGAGATGATCGCGTGGTCCTTGCCGGTGTTGCCGAGCTTCGCGGCACCGCCGGGCGAACCGATGTCGTCGAAGAACTCGACGTTGGCCTTGTAGTACTCCGACCATTCCTCGGGGACGTCGTCCTCGTAGTAGATCGCTTCGACGGGGCACACGGGCTCACACGCGCCGCAGTCGACGCACTCGTCGGGGTGGATGTAGAGGGAGCGCTCCCCCTCGTAGATGCAGTCGACCGGACATTCGTCGATGCAGGCCTTGTCCTTCACGTCAACGCAGGGCTGGGCGATGATGTACGTCACGGATTCGCGCTCCTCGGGAAACTGAAGTCGTTCTCTCCAGTCCACCATACGCCCTGAGCACGTGCCCAGTCTCCCAGGGAGGTCCCCGCACCCCCGTGGTCTCGGTCACGCCTGCGCCCGGCCCGCCGCCGTCTGCTCTAGGGTGGACTGAGGAATCACAGGATGAGGGAAGGGACTCCGTGGACGATCTGCAGCCCGGGAAGAGAGTCGTCGTGCGCTACTCGCTCGACCCCGGAGACAGCCATGCGACCTCCGACGCGCTCGGCGTCGTCACCGCTGCCGATGAGACCCGCGTCGAGATCGACACGAAGCGCGGTCCCGTGCGCATCCTCCGCGACCAGATCCTCCTCGTCCACGAGGTCCCCCCGGCCCCGACCCGCTCCGGCCGCATACACGAGATCGTCTCCGCCGTCGACCTGCGCCGGATCTCGGCGGCGGCCTGGCTGCCCGCCGACGTCTCGTGGCTCAACGCGGAGAACCTCCGCAACGAATCCCGCAGCGACGACGGCGATGACGTCGGCCTCCTCCAGAAGGGCTGGCTGCTGCGCAGCTCGGAGTCGGTGACCCGGCGGGCCAACAGCGCCCTGCCCGTCTCGGAGACGGGGCTGAGCTGGGAGGACGGCCTCGACGCCGTCGAAGCATGGTATGCCGCCAGGAACCGTCCGCCGGTCGTCCAGATCTACTCGTCCGATGACTCCGCCGGCCTCGACCCCGTGTGCGCGGGCCTCGGCCCGCTGCTCTCGGACCGCGGGTACACCGCCTCGGAGACCGTGCATCTGCTCACCGGATCCACCGCCGAGGCGGCCGGTGGTGCCGCCGGACCCGCCGAGGCGGCTGCTCCCGGCCTCGTCATCGACGTCACGGAGACCCCGAGTCCGCTGCACTATGCGGCATGGACGAGTGAGCGCGATCCCGGCTCCGCCGAGGCCCTCCGGGCTCTCATCGAAGCCGACGACCCGTGCCAGTTCGTCACCGCATGGGCTCAGCACCCCGACGGTTCGCAGACGATGGTCGCGACCTGCCGGGTCGTCGAGCGCAGCAAGTGGGGCGTCATCACCAACCTCGTCACGCGCCCCGACCTGCGTCGCCGCGGCGCCGGGCGCGCGGTCGTCCGGGCGGCCGCCGCGCTGCTCTCCCAGCGCGGAGTGCGGTCGTACCTCGTCGATGTCGAAGCGGGCAACACGGCCTCGCTCGAGCTCTTCGGCTCCCTCGGGGCGAGCATCCGCCACCGGTACTGGTTCGCCAGCCGCGGCTGAGCGGGCCCGACACAAACGTACCCGGCCCGGAAGGCCCAAATCGCGCCGACCTCAGTCGACCTGGCGCGGCTGAGCCGGCCCGGCACAAGCGGATCCGGCTTCAGCCGACCCGCAGAGTCACCCGCCTACTTGCACTCGACCTTGTTGACGGGGCGGTAGGTCGTGACGAAGGAGTCCTTCGTCGTCTTGCCCGTGGCAATCTCCTTCATCGTGCGGGTGATCTTGATCGACCAGCCCTCACGCGGAGACTGCGGCTTGCACGAGGATCCCGACTCCGTCACCGTCGCCGGAGAGGTGAAGGCGTAGCGGCCGGAGGAATCGGAGGAGACATCGAGGGTCTTGACGCCGAAGACCTTCGCATTCACCTTGCCGTCGGCCAGGTACATGTCGAGGACGACGGGCGTCTTCGACGTGTTCGTGAACTTGAGATCGATCGACGAGAAGTCGAGCGTCGTCTCCCGCCCCTCGGGGTAGCGCGAGATGTAGCGCGAATGCGCCTGGTGCTCGTCGAGGGAGAAGCCGGCGAAGAACGCGGCGTTGAACAGCGTCGTCGACACCTGTGAGACTCCCCCGCCGAAGTCCTCCTTCATCTGCCCTTCCGAGATCACTCCGGCGGGCTTGTAGCCGTTGGCCGCAGTGCGCTGACCGAGGGTGTCGTTGAGGGAGAACTGCTCACCGGGCTGGAGCACGGTGCCCGAGACCTCCTTCGAGGCCACGCGGAGGTTGTTGTCGCGGTTCGGGTCGGAGTCGTAGGGGGTGCTGAACTCGGAGACGACCT
Source organism: Brevibacterium sanguinis (assembly GCF_039528855.1). NCBI lineage: Bacteria > Bacillati > Actinomycetota > Actinomycetes > Micrococcales > Brevibacteriaceae > Brevibacterium > Brevibacterium sanguinis. Next base: position 219,041 of record NZ_BAAAMB010000002.1, read on the forward strand.
GGGAGACGTCGGCCTTCTCCGCGTCCTCGGTCGTGAACTCGGGGTCGACGGAGGCCAGGGTCACCTCGGCGGCCGCACTGTCCCCGTTGATCGCGTCGGTGACGGCCTTCGAGAGGTCGTCGGCCTTGATGCCGATGCCGGTCTCGGATGCGACGACCTTCGGTTTGCCGTCGACGATCTCATACGTCGCGTCCTTGGCGGGGCGGCCGATCTCCGTGTTCTCGTCGAGCGCCTGCTTCTGCAGCTCCTTCGCGTCGAACTCCGGCACGAGGGCGGAGTCCTTCGGGGTGAAGCTCAGGGTGTCCGCGATCGTCTCGGGGGCGATCGTGAGGTCCCCGCCCTTGACGTCGGAGTCCGCGTCCTTGCCGGGCACGGCCTTGACCGTGACGTCGCCGGCGACGGCGTCGGTGGCGAATCCCTGGGCGACCTCCTCGGCCTCCGCGGTCGTGATGTCGGGGTCCTCGTTCGTCGCCTCGACCGCCAGCGGCCCGTCCTGCTGCAGCCACTCCGAGGTGATCGCCGTGCGGATCGCGTCAGGTTCGACGGTCTGTCCGACGACGCCGTCCTTGACCGTCGGCGTCGTCTTGTCGTAGGTGACCTCGGCGTTGGCGGGGTCGACCTTGAGGGCCTGGGCGGCGTCTTCCGCGGCGGGGGTGAACGCCTGCTCGTCGACGGTGACGACGGGTGAGACCTCGTCGTCGCCGAAGAGCCGGTCCCAGAGGATCGTGGGGTTGAGCGTGAATCCGGTGACCCGGGCGACCGTCCCGTCGACATCGACGCCGATGCCGGCGTCCCCGGGTTTGAGCGTCGCCGTCGACTCGCCGGCGGTGAGCTCGATGTCCTGCGTCATCGGGTCGGCGAGGGCGTCCTCGAGGGTCGTGCTCGCATCGCTTGCGCTCTTGCCGCCGATGTCGACCCCGGCCACGGTGGTGCCGGGGGCGACGATGCGGCCGCTGAAGAGCCCGAGGAGGAGGTAGACCACGGCGAGGCCGAGCACGACGAACAGGGCGATGAGCCAGGGGCGGCGGCTGCGTCGCTTATCGGTTTCGGCACCGGATTCGGGGGTGCCGCCGGAGAGGGTGGGAGTGGACATCAGTCTTCCAACTTCAGCGTGTGCGTCCCGCGCGGCGCTTCTCCCGTCCCATCACAGGGGTGAAGGCGAAGACCGCGGCGACGATCATGGGGCCGAGCAGCCAGACAACTGACCGCAGGGTGCCTGTGACGATGGTGTCGGCACCCGGCAGCCACTGCGGCTGACCGAGGATATACGAGAGGAGAGCGATGACGATCGCAGCGACGAGCATGGGCCCGGTGCTGCGATACATCGTTTTGAGGTGCCAGAGTCCGGCGACCGCCATGAGCAGCGCCAGGGCCAGTCCCCAGGGAAGGATGACCGGTTGCTCGCCGAGGCGGACGACCGAGACATTGAGGTGCTGGAGTCCGCCGAGGAAGCCGATGAGCAGCCCGAGCAGCCCCGCGTGGATGAACGCGAGGACACCGGGCTTCTTCGGTTCCCGACGGCGCCGGCGACCGGCGAGGGCGTTCTCGTCCTCGATGGCTTCGAGGTCGAGCCCGGCAAGCACATGCAGAGCGGGTCCCGCCTGCACGGTCTCGGCGGGGATCGGCGTGCCCGCACCGATCGAGTAGTACTCGTGGTCGGGCAGCTTCGTGCCCACTCCGTTGGACAGCGCATAGAAGTCTCCGCCGACGCTGACCTGCGTGCGGTGGGCCGACAGCGCCGCCTGCTGCGCCGGCCGGGAGCCCGTGACGTCCTGGGCCACGGCGATCGGCCCGCTCGGGGCCTTCGTCGGGATCGTCTGCGCGGGCGCGAACCCGGACTCGGCGAATCCGGGCTGAGCGGGGTCGAAGGCGGCACGGGCCACCTCGGCGGGCACCTCGACGAAGAGGAGGCGACCCGTCGTCCACGTCGCCGCCTCGACGGCAGCCACGGTCGCGTCGTGGACGCGGACGTGGTCCGGGTGGCCGTAGCCGCCGTTGGCCGCATACGTGATGACGGCATGCGGGCGGACCTCGTCGATGACGGCCGCGATGTAGCCGGCGACGTCATCGACCGCTGCCGCGCAGAGCGCCCCCGCGGGCATCGTCGGGGCGGGAACGGCGTGGCCGTCGCTCCCCCAGGCCATCCCCGAATCCTCGAAGCGACGCTCGGGCAGGGTCGCCGCACCGCCTCGGCGAGTGCCGAGGAACCGGTGATCGGTGACGCCGAGCGCGCGCATGGCCGCCGCGATCTCCGTCTCCCGCACCTCGGCGAGGCCGGCTCGATCGCCTTCGAGTCCGCGGAGTTCGGGCGGGATGACCTCCCCGCCCTCTCCCCGGGTTGCGGTCAGCACTGTCACCTGGTCGCCCTCGGCGACCAGTTCGGCGATCGTGCCCCCTGTCGCGATCGTCTCATCATCGGGATGAGCGTGCACGAAGAGGATGCGCGGGGTGACACTCATGCGTTCTGGCGGCGCAGCTTCGCGTAGTTCTTCGCGCGTTCCTTCTGGTCGAGTTCGACCTTGCGGATGCGCACGGCGCTCGGAGTGACCTCGACGCATTCGTCCTCGCGGGCGAATTCGAGGCTCTCCTCGAGGGTGAGCTTGCGCGGCGGGACGAGGTTCTCGAAGGAGTCCGCGGAGGCCGAGCGCATGTTCGTCAGCTTCTTCTCCTTCGTGATATTGACGTCCATGTCATCGGCGCGCGAGTTCTCACCGACGATCTGGCCCTCGTAGACCTCGGAGGTCGGCTGCACGAAGAACGAGCCGCGCTCCTGGAGGTTGATCATCGCGTACGGGGTGACGGCGCCGGCGCGGTCGGCCACGAGCGAGCCGTTCGTGCGGAACTCGATGTGCCCGGCCCACGGACCGTATCCGGCGGAGATCGAGTTCGCGATGCCGGTGCCGCGGGTCTCGGTGAGGAACCGCGTGCGGAAGCCGATGAGGCCGCGGGCGGGGACGGTGAACTCCATGCGCACCCAGCCGGTGCCGTGGTTCGTCATCGTCGACATGACGCCCTTGCGGCTGGCCATGAGCTGGGTGACGGCGCCGAGGTAGTCCTCCGGAACGTCGATCGTGAGGTCCTCGAAGGGTTCGTGGACCTTGCCGTCGACGGTCTTCGTCACGACCTGGGGCTTGCCGACGGTGAGCTCGAAGCCCTCACGGCGCATCTGCTCGACGAGGATGGCCAGCGCGAGTTCGCCGCGGCCCTGGACCTCCCACGCGTCGGGACGCTCGGTGGGCAGCACCTTGAGGCTGACGTTGCCGACGAGCTCGGCGTCGAGGCGGTCCTTGACCATGCGGGCGGTGACCTTCGTGCCCTTCTCGCGACCGGCCAGCGGCGAGGTGTTGATGCCGATGGTCATCGAGATCGCGGGATCGTCGATGACGATCGCCGGCATCGGCTTCGGGTTGTCGATGTCGGTGAGCGTGTCGCCGATCATGATGTCGGGGATGCCGGCGACGGCGACGATGTCACCGGCGGAGGCCTCGGTGGCGGGAACCCGGTCGAGACCCTGGGTCTCGAGGAGTTCGGTGATCTTCACCGAGCTGATCGCGTCGCCGCGGGCCCAGGCGACCTGCTGGCCCTTCTTCAGCGTGCCGCCGAAGATGCGCAGCAGGGCGAGACGGCCGAGGAACGGCGAGGCGTCGAGGTTCGTCACGTGCGCCTGGAGGATGCCGTCGGCGTTGATCTCCGGGGCCGGGATCGTCTCGATGATCGTCTTGAACAGCGGCTCGAGGTCCGGGTTGTCCGGGGCCTCGCCGTCGGCGGGCTGGTCGAGCGAGGCGGCGCCGACCTTCGCGGCGGCGAAGACGACGGGCACGTCGAGGACGGAGTCGACGTCGAGGTCGGGGACCTCGTCGGCGAGGTCGGAGGCGAGTCCGAGGAGGAGATCCTGGGAGTCCTCGACGACGCCGTCGATGCGGGCATCGGCGCGGTCGGTCTTGTTGATGACGAGGATGACCGGCAGCTTCGCGGCCAGGGCCTTGCGGAGGACGAAGCGCGTCTGCGGCAGCGGTCCCTCGGAGGCGTCGACGAGGAGGACGACGCCGTCGACCATCGACAGGCCGCGTTCGACCTCACCGCCGAAGTCGGCGTGGCCCGGGGTGTCGATGACGTTGATGACGATCGGCTCGTCGCCGGCCGAGGGGCCGTTGTAGAGCACCGAGGTGTTCTTCGCGAGGATCGTGATCCCCTTCTCCCGCTCGAGGTCGCCGGAGTCCATCACGCGTTCGGCGAAGTCACCGTGCTCGTTGAACACACCGGTCTGCCGGAGCATGGCGTCGACCAGAGTGGTCTTGCCGTGGTCGACGTGGGCGACGATTGCCACGTTGCGGCGGTTTTCCCGGCGCATGGGAGCTTCAGTCATCAATAGCCTTTTGAAGGTAGGGAGAATGGTCCGGTACGGACCCGACACTCAATTATACGCACCACCGCCCTTCCCCATTCACAGGCGGATGACATCAACTCGGCAGGGCGCGTGCCAGCGACTAAAAGATCGCCTGGGACTATCGCCGGAGAAGCCAGCGAGGCGGATCCGCCTCGACATCGCGTTCGACATCGCGTCGGATCCGCCTCACCGGCACCGAGGTGGTCGCCCTTATGCGTCCATCGTCGCTTCGAGCACGGCGTCCCTGGCCTCCCGGCGCTTGCGCTGCTCCTTGGGATCCGGAACCGGAACCGCGGAGAGCAGCCGCTGCGTGTACGGGTGGACGGGGTTGGCGACGACCTGCGAGCTCTGCCCGATCTCGACGAGGTAGCCGTGGCGCATCACCGCGATGCGCGAGGCGATGCGTTCGACGACGGCGAGGTCGTGGCTGATGAACAGGCACGCGAACCCGTAGAGCGCCTGCAGGCTCTCGAAGAGGTCGAGGACCTTCGCCTGCACGGAGACGTCGAGGGCCGAGGTCGGCTCATCGGCGATGAGCAGCTTGGGCCGCAGGCTCAGCGCCCTGGCGATGCCGATGCGCTGGCGCTGACCGCCCGAGAGCTCGTGCGGGTAGCGGTTGCGCATCGACGTCGGCAGCTCCACGGCGTGGAGGAGCTCTTCGACCTTCTTGTTGAGCGCCGGGCCCTTCATCCCCTCGTGGAGGTAGAGCGGCTCGCCGATCGACTCGCCGACGGGCAGACGCGGGTTGAGCGAGGAGCCGGGATCCTGGAACACGATCCCGACCTCTTTGCGCAGCGGCCGCAGCTGCTTGTTCGACAGCCCCTTGATGCTCTTTCCACCCACGAGCATGTCGCCCTCGACCGTGGGCAGGAGTCCGAGCGCGGCACGGCCGATCGTCGTCTTGCCCGACCCGGACTCGCCGACGAGGCCGACGACCTCTCCGGGAGCGATCGAGAGATTGATGTGGTGGGCGGCCCGGAAGGCCTTCTTCCGACCGAGCGCCGGGTACTCGATGGCGACGTCGCGCAGCTGGAGGGCAGAGGGCTTCGAGAAGTCCGCCTGCGACCCCGGATGGTAGTACGTCTCCGTCGAGTCCATCTCGATCAGAGGGTGGTCGGCCTCACCGGTCGAGGCGGACGTGGCCTCCGCGTCATCATCGGCCAGCGATCCCGCGCCGAGGTCGTCGCCTCCGGACTCGTCCGCCTCGGCCTCCTCGAGGTCGTGGAGCGCGACCTCGACGTCCCCCAGATCCGTGCCGAAGGCCTCGCCCTCGATCTCGGTGCCGAGGTGGGGCACCGCCTCGAGGAGCTGCTTCGTGTACGGATGCTGCGGGTTGTAGAAGATCTCATCGGCGGTGCCCGACTCGACGACCTTGCCCGCCCGCATGACGATGATGCGGTCGGCCATGTCCGCCACCACGCCCATGTCGTGCGTGATGAGGATGATGCCGGCGTCGAGCTTCGACTTGAGTTCACGCATGAGCTTGAGGATCTCGGCCTGCACCGTGACGTCGAGCGCCGTCGTCGGCTCATCGGCGATGAGCAGCTTCGGCTGGCACGCCAGCGCCTGCGCGATCATGATGCGCTGCCGCTGACCGCCCGAGAGCTGGTGCGGGAACGAGTGGAACCGCTCCTCGGGATCGGGGATCTCGACGAGGCGCATGAGCTCGAGAGCGCGCTCCTTCGCCTCGGTCGGCCCCATGTTCATGTGCACGCGCAGCGTCTCGACGATCTGGAAGCCTGCCGTGTAGACCGGGTTGAGCGCGGTCATCGGCTCCTGGAAGATCACCGAGATGTCGTTGCCGCGGATGTGCTGCATGCGCTCCTGCGGCAGTCCGATGAGCTCCGTGTCGCCGAGCTTCGCCGACCCCGTGGCTCGTCCGTTGGACGGCAGCAGACCGAGCAGGGACATGCTCGACTGCGATTTGCCCGAACCGGACTCACCGACGATCGCGAGCACTTCGCCCGCGTTGACCGTGTAGGTCAGTCCTTCGGCCGCCATCCACCATTCGTCGCTGACCCAGAAGTTCACTCCCAGGTCCGTGACGTCGAGGATCGGTGACTTCGCCGAGGCGGTCGCCTCCGCTGTGGTCTGTGCGGTCATCACTTGTCCCCCTTCTTCGCCATGCGCTCGGCCTTCTTCATCTTCCGCCAGCTCGGGATCGTCTTCATCCGCGGGTCGAACGCATCGCGCAGACCGTCGCCGATGAAGTTCACGCAGAGCGCGATGATGATGATGAAGAAGCCGGGCCACCAGAACAGCCACGGACGCGTCGCGAACGAGGTCTGGTACTCGCTGATGAGCTGACCGAGGGAGATGTCGGGCGGTGCGATGCCGAAGCCGAGGAAGCTCAGCGAGGCCTCGAGGACGATCGCCTGGCTCATCAGCAGCGTCGTGTTGACGATGATGACACCCATCGCATTGGGGATCATGTGCTTGAACATGATCCGGAAGTCGCTGGCGCCGGCGACCTTCGCCGAGTCGACGAACTCGCGTTCGCGCAGCGAGAGGAAGTCACCGCGGACGAGTCGGGCGAGACCGGTCCAGAGGATCGCACCGAGGACCAGGCCGAGCAGTGCTCCGCCGGTGCCCGAGACGAGCTTGCCGAGGATCGCGCCGACGACGATCGTCGGCAGGATGATGAAGCCGTCGGTGATGCGCATGAGCACCGAATCGACCCAGCCGCGGTAGTAGCCGGCCAGTGCCCCGACGATCGTGCCGATGATCAGCGACACCACACCGATGATGAGCATGACCATGATCGAGATCTGGGTGCCCTTCATCACGCGGGCGAAGTTGTCGCGGCCGATCTCGTCCTGGCCGAACGGGTGCTCACCGGGAGAGAAGATGTTCGACAGACTCCACGTCGGGGCACCGCCGGGATTGACGATCGGCCCCGATGCCGTGTGATTGAAGATCCACCACCCGGGTATCGGGCCGAAGCCCTGGGCTGTGAAGGCGAAGATGGCGACGAAGATGAACACAGCCAATCCGGCCATCGCACCCTTGTGGCGAACGAACTTGCGCAGAACGATCTTGCCCTGGCTCAGACCTTCGGTCTCTTTGGATTCAATCGCGTTGTCGCCGACCTCCGCGAGGTCGTCGATCGCGTCCTTGTTCTTGTTGTCGATGCTCATGCGTTCACTCGAATTCTCGGGTCGAGGACTGCGTAGAGGAAGTCCGCGACGAGGTTGGCGACGATCGCGAGGATGCCCGTGATGAGGATGTAGGCCATGATCGGATCGAGCTCGGACTGCCTCATCGAGTCGATGAAGAGCTTGCCCATGCCGTTCCAGCCGAAGATCGACTCCGTGATCACGGCACCGCCGATCATCGTGATGATGTCGACCGGGATGATCGAGGCCAACGGCAGCAGCGCATTGCGCAGCGCATGGCGCATGATCACCGTGCGCTCATTGAGGCCTTTGGCCCGCGCCGTGCGGATGTAGTCCTGCCCCATGACCTCGAGCATCGACCCGCGGGTGTAGCGCGTGTACGACGCGAACGAGATGAGGATGAGGGCGATCGACGGCAGCAGGAGGTGTGTGAACGTGTCGAGATTCGTGATCCAGAAATCGCCGTCGACGTTCGGGGCCGAGGCACCGATCGTCGCGATCGGGCGGTTGTTGATCGCGGGACTGTTCGAGTATTCGGTCCACCCCTGGAGCACGCGGTCGGCGAAGATCGTCACCGCGATGATGAGGGTGGTGAAGAACGTCGTCCGCACGGTGTCCCACGGATCCGGTCCGCGGAACGCGAGGCCGACGGCGATCGCCACGCCGATGGCGACGACCAGGAGGCCGAACATCCACAGCCAGTTCATCTCCTGGTAGTAGAAGAGGTATTGGAGCGGCATGTAGAGGAGCGCTCCGATGACGGCGATCGTCAGTGAGGCGTAGAGCACGCGCTTGTTCTTCAGACCCGTCGAGAGGAAGGTCATGACGATCGCGGCACCGACGCCGATGAGAATGACACCGACGACGCCGATCGTCGGCTGCTGGAGCCACCCGCTCGCGAGGATGTAGTAGATCGTGCCGAAGGTGACAAGTGTCGCCGCCACGAAGGTGATGATGCGCCTCTTCTTTCCGCCGCCGAGGGCGCCCATCCAGAAGAGTCCCATGGCCGCGGAGCCGATGATGATCGGCCACCAGCTGGTCAGCGTCGGGTCGTTGATGAAGTTGTTGATCTCGATGGCTCCGTACTGCTTGAGCAGCACCGCGACCCAGAAGACGGGCAGCGAGTAGAGGAGGAACGAGACGAAGGTGATGAAGTAGTCGAAGCCAGAGTACTGGCGGATCGCGGAGACCATGCCGACGGCGATGCCGAGGATGATGGCGACGATCGTCGACGCGGTGATGAGCTTGATCGTGTTGACGATCGCACCCTGCAACAGCGTGGTGACTTCCTGGCCGCTCTTCCACGCGATGCCGAGGTCACACTGACCGATGAGGCATCCTCCCGCGCCGGCGAGCCACTTGAAGTAGCGGACGACGGCCGGGGTGTCGAGATCGAGAAGACGGCGCCTTGCCTCGAAGAGAGCTTCGATGTTCGGGGACGTGCTCGAGCGCAGGTCCCAGAAGAAGTCGAGGGCCACGTTGAGCAGCAGGTAGAGGACGAACGTGACGACGAGCAGAACGAGCACCGTCGACAGCAGGCGCCTGAGAATGAATTTGATCATGGTGTGTCCGATTCAGTCTGTGCGAGAACGCCACTGTGGGGATCACTGATGTGACCCCCACAGTGACTGGAGTGGTGAAGGACCATTCGCAACAGGTGCGAATCAGTTGGCCGCCTTCTCCCAATCCCAGTAGTTCCAGAAGACAGTCGGCGCGACCGTCGTGTTGCTGACCCCGGACACCGAGTCACGATAGATCGTCAGACCCGGGAACTGGAAGATCGGCAGACCGAATGCGGAATCGACGAGTTGCTTCTCCAGCTCGGTCGAGAGCTTCGCACCGTCTTCGGGCGGCGCGACCAGCAGTTCGTCGAGAACCTTGTCGGTCTCCGGGTTCGAGTACCCGCCATAGTTGTTCTGCGACTTGGTGCGGTAGTTCGAATCCGAGTTCGTGATGCCCGTCGTCGTCGACTGCCAGCCGAAGAGAGCGAGGTCGTACGATCCGTCGCCGAGGCGAGCCGACCAGTTGACGTCACCGACATCCTCGATCGTGAAGCCGGCCTGTTCAGCGGACTCCTTGATGAGCTGGAACTCCTGCTGACGACGCGAGTTCGTGTTGTCATACATGATGCGGACCGGCTTGATCTCGCCGCCGACTTCTTCGAGCAGCTGCTTCGCGCCCTCGATGTCGACCTGGTCGTACTCTTCGATTCCGCTTCCGGACACGATCTCTTCGTACATCGGCGAACCGGGCACCTGATTGAAGGAGTCACGGACGACAGCATCGGGGTTGAGCGGCTTGATGATCTTGTCGACGATCTCCTGACGGGGGATCGTCTTGAGGATCGCCTGGCGAACCTTCTTCGCCTTCTCCTCGTCGCCGCCGTATGACTCGGGGTCGAAGGGACCAGCGTTGTTGAAGGTGAGGTCGACGTGCTCATAAGTAGCGTCATCACCGGTGTCGACGTTGACTCCATCGATCGCCTGGGCCGCTTCCAGCACGTCCGCGCTCGACTGGGGCTGGGTCAGATCGACTTCACCGTTCTCAACGGCCTGAACCATGGCCATCGGGTCACCGTTGTAGCGGATGGTGACCGTGTTGACCTTCGGCTTCTTCGGACCGGAGTAGTTCGGATCGAGCTCCATCGTGAGGTACTGACCCTCGACGAAGTCTGTCATCTTGTACGGACCGTTGTGAACCAGGAGGTCTTCGTCGTCAGGCATCGACGCGAAGTTGAAGTCACTGTTCCACGAGTTCGAAATCTTCGACAGCGCCGACTTGTCATCATTCTTGATGGCATCGAGGATCGCCTGCTTGGCTTCAGCAGGATCCTCGATTCCCAGAGCTTTCTTTGCCACGATGTGCGCAGGCAGGCCCACTCCGTCAGACCCGAAGCCCATATCGACTGCCCAGTCTGCGTAGGGCTTGGTGTACGTGAAGGTCGCTTCCTTGCCGTCTTCGGAGATCTCGGGGAATTCCTCGATGAGCTGGGATCCGACCACAGAGGAGTCGAAGTAGACGGTGCCGTCGGCATTCTCCTTCACGGTGCCGTCGTCGTTGTTGTTCTCATCGACCGTGTTGAAGTGGGTCGAACGAGCAGCCCACGTCAGGGCGAGGTCAGCCGCATCGACAGGCGTGCCATCCGACCACGTCGCGTTGTCGTTGAACGTGTACTTGACCTTGAGCGGATCATCGGAGACCTTCTCGATGGTGCCCAGATCACCGGTCTGGGTCTCAAGCTTGTCGTCGTAGTAACCGAAGTTGTCGTTCATCATGTACAGCAGGTTCGCGTTGGCGGTCGCATTGCCGTACGAAGTCATGTTGTTCATCGTGGTGAACGCCTGGTTCCACCCGACGTTGAGAACTTGGTTCTCCGAGGCCTGGTCGTCGTTACCGCCACCGGGAGGGGTGCAGGCAGAAAGCACCATTGCCGCTGCGGCAACTGAGGCTCCGGCTGCGAGGAAGCGCTTGTTCACGTTCTCTCCTTGTTGTTCTCTGGGCTCGCGCCCATCGTGCCCGCATCCCGGTTTCGGGATGCGTTCCGACCACTCGTCCCACCATCGGGAGTGTGACCGCGTTCATGTTTTCACATGGATTGCCTCAAAGTTAATTCACTGTGCTCTGTGACCGAGTCCACATTCTGAGCAGATTGAGTAATCGTTACCGTTTCGAGACACAGCTCACATACATCGAATTGAAAGTCTCAATGGATAGGATGTTCAGATGGCTGACAGTGAGATGACACCCCATGAGACCCGAATTGTGAGAACCACGGGATCGACGGTGCTCTTCGGTCTCATCGCGATCATCGCCGTCATCGGCGTCGGCTCGATCGTCGTCGGTGACCTCACCCTGCGCGGCCTGGCGATCGCGGGGATTCCCGTGCTGCTCTTCATCGGCGCGTGGATGCTCTACCGCTTCCCCCGGGTCGAGCTGCGGCCCCGGGACATCGTGCTCGTCAATCCGCTCAAGACGGTGACGGTGCCGTGGAACCTCGTCGACGGCTTCGACACGCACTTCGGCCTCGGCGTCGAGACGCGTGAGAAGACATTCTCCTCATGGCCGCTCGCCGGTCGCGGGAAGAAGATGGAGAAGGATGCCGCCGGCGCGCGGCGCCTCGTCGACAACCCCAACCCTGCCGTCGACGGCGTGCTCGATCACTTCCGCGGGCTCGGCGACGAGCAGCTGTCCAACCCACGGGGAGAGCGCACGATCACCGAGCGCTGGAACATCGAGGTCATCATCGTCCTCGCCGTCGCGATCGGGTGGGCGATCATCGGCTTCACCGCCGTCCCGAGCTGGTGATGTTGATCGACCCTCGGTCACCGCTGTCGGAGTCAGTCACCACCCGCGTTCGCGCCACTGACCCAGCTGGCCGCGCTCGGCACCGAGCGTCGTCGGGGCACCGTGGCCGGGCAGCACCTGCGTGTCATCGGGCAGCTGCTCGAAGACCCTCTCCTCGAGATCGTCCATGAGTGAGGTGAAGTCCTCGGGACTCCACGTCTTGCCCGGACCACCGGGGAAGAGCGAGTCCCCGGAGAAGAGGATCGTCTGTCCGCCGTCGCGGAGCAGCAGCGCGATCGATCCCGGTGTGTGCCCGCGCAGCGCGATCGCCTGGAGGACGAATCCCCCGAAGTCCCCGACATCGAGATGATCGACGGTGTGGGCGATCTCGACGCCTTCGGCCTCGGTGATCGCCTCGGCGTCGGCGGCGCCGGCGATCGTCATGGCATCCGGGTGCCGCTTCGCCGCTTCCGGCAGCGCCCTGATGTGGTCCCAGTGCCGGTGCGTCGTGATGATCGCCTGCAGGCTCGGCTCGGCACTCGTGTCCTCCGCTCCCGCTGCCAGCAGGCTCTCGATCGCCTCGATGTCGTCGGCGGCGTCGATGAGGACCTGCGCCCCGGTCTCCTTGGCGGTGATGAGATAGACGTTGTTCTCCATCTCGGAGACAGAGATCCATCGGATGACGACGTGTTCGGTCTCGATCGTGTTCACCATTTTCCCCTCACGTACTGTGCTGGATACGGTCCCGGCTCGACGCCGAGCTCATGGGCCGCCCGCTGCGGCCATGCCGGTTCGCGGAGCGCCACCCTGGCGAGCAGGATCGCGTCAGCCTGCCCCGAGGCGAGGATCGTCTCGGCCTGCCCGGGTTCGGTGATGAGGCCGACGGTCGCCGTCGTCGCCCCGGCGTCGCGGATCGCCGCCGACAGCGGCACCTGGTAGCCGGGCCCGACGGGCACCTTGACGGGGAAGTTCCCGCCCGAGGACACGTCGATGACGTCGACCCCGCGGGCGTCGAGCTCACGGGAGACCTCGACCGCCTCGGCGATGTCGAAGCCGTTCTCCACCCACTCGCTCGCCGAGAGCCGCACGAACACGGGAACGTCCTCCCCCACGGCCTCGCGCACGGCGTCATAGGTCTCGTAGAGGATCCGGGCCCGGCCGGCGAGATCGCCGCCGTAGCCGTCGGTGCGCTGGTTCGACAGGGGCGAGAGGAACGAGTGGAGCAGGTAGCCGTGGGCGGCGTGGAGTTCGACGAGGTCGAAGCCGACGGCGATCGCCCGGCGCGCGGCCGCCGCGAAGGCGGCGACCACCTCGGCGATGTCGGCCTCCGTCATCTCCGTCGGCTCGGTGTATCCGGGGTAGGCGATCGGGCTCGCGCCCAGCGGCTGCCAACCGCCTTCGGCAGCGGGCACCGTGCCGCGCGGGTTGCCGTCGAAGGGGCGGTACGTGCTCGCCTTCCGGCCCGCATGCGCAAGCTGCATGCCGATCACGGTGCCCTGTGAGTGGACGAAGTCGACGACGGGCTTCCACGCCTCGGCGTGCGCGTCGCTCCAGATGCCGGCGTCCTGCGGGGAGATCCTGCCCTCGGAGACGACGGCGGAGGCCTCGGTGAGGATGAGCCCGAATCCCCCGGTCGCCCGCGCGCCGAGGTGGACGAGGTGCCACGTGCCGGGCATGCCGTCCTCCTTCTCGCACGAGTACTGGCACATCGGGGCCAGCCAGATCCGGTTGTCGATGGTCAGTCCGCGCAGAGTCATCGGGGTGAAGAGTTCAGCCATGGGCACCAGTCTGCCTCAATGGTGCTTGTCCTCACAGCATGATGTTGAACACCGGGACGGCGAGAAGGTAGACGGTGGCGGTGATGAGGACGATGCCGATGAGGTTGAGCCAGATGCCGCCCTTGACCATCTGCCCGATCGTCACGTAGCCCGAGCCGTAGGCGACGGCGTTGGGCGGGGTCGCGACCGGGAGCATGAACGCGCACGTCGCGGCCAGCGCCACCGGGATCGTGAGGATGAGCGGGTCGAGCTGGAGCCCGAGGGCGACACCGCCGACGACGGGGATGAAGGTCGCCGCGGTCGCGGTGTTCGAGGTCAGCTCGGTGAGGAAGAGGATGAGGGCTGCGAGGATCGCGACGATGAGGATGAGCGGCAGCGCCCCGAGCCCGGCCGAGACCTCGCCGATCCATTCGGTGAGTCCCGAGGACGAGAACTGGGAGGAGAGTGCGAGGCCGCCGCCGAAGAGGAGGAGGACGCCCCACGGCAGCTTCTCCGCGGTCTCCCAGTCGAGGAGGCGGACGCCGCGGTGGGCGCCGCCGGGGATGAGGAAGAGGAGTAGGCCGATGACCATCGCGATGCCCTCATCGCTGATCGGCGGGTCCTCGAAGATCAGCGGGATCGAGATCCAGCTGACCGCGGCGAGGATGAACATCCCGAGGACGAGCTTCTCCCCCGTCGACATCGGCCCGAGCTTGGCCATCTCCTCACGGATGAGTTCGCGGCCGCCGGGGATCTCGTCGATCTCGGGCTTGAAGAGGACCTTGACGAGGAGGAACCACGCGATCGCCATCATGACGACGGCCAGGGGCACGCCGACGAGCATCCACTGGCCGAAGCCGATCGAGATGTCGTGGTTGTCCTTGAGGTAGGCGACGAGGAAGGTGTTGGGCGGGGTGCCGATGATCGTGCCGAGCGAGCCGATCGACGCGGCGTAGGCGATGCCGAGCATGAGCGCGGTGCCGAAGTTCGATTTCACGGCGTGGCCGATGCCGACCTCGCCGGTGCCGCCGTCGCCGCTGGAACCGTCCGGGGTGCCTGCGTTCCCGGTGTTGTGCTCGGTGCTGCTGCCGTCCGCCGAGGCGGTGGCAGCGTCAGCGGATCCACGGTCGCCGGGGACCGCCTCGGTGTTCGTCGTCCCTGTCACCATCGCCGAGCCGACGACCTTCGCGACGATCATGAGCACGGAGATGCCGATCGGCAGCATCATCACCGCGGTCGCCGTGTTCGAGACCCACATCGACATGAAGCCGGTGGCGATCATGAAGCCGGCGATCATCGGTCCCGGCTTGTTGCCCATGAGGCTGAGCGTGAAGAGGGCGATGCGCCGGTGGAGGTTCCAGCGCTGCATCGCCAGGGCGATGAGGAACCCGCCGAGGAAGAGGAAGATGATCGGATTGCCGTAGGAGGCGCCGACATCGGCCATTTCCACCTCGGCGCCGAAGACGGGGAATGCGACAAGCGGCACGAGCGAGGTCGCGGGGATCGGCAGGGCCTCGGTCATCCACCACACGGCCATGAGGACGGCGACGGCGGCGGTGAGCTTCGCGTTGTGCTCGACGGTGTCGGGCATGATCGCGTAGACGAGGGTGCAGAGGATGAGGCCGAGGAAGAATCCCGTCCACCGCACTCTCACCGTCCGCAGCGGGAAGCCGGGGGCGCGCTCCCCCGGTGACTGCTCGGCGATCTCTGTCGACTGCGGCGACGGGGTGTCGTTCACGGTGAGCTCCTCTACGAGCTGGCGGACGGGGCCTGTGTCTCCACCCTAACGACAATCACGACAGTTGTCTTCGACCGTGAGGTCACGGCCGGGGCACGGTGTCGGCGTCCCCCTCAGAGACCGGCGATGAACGAGTGGATGCGGTCGGCGACGAACTCGGGATGCTCGGCCATGAGGAGGTGGGCCGAATCGGGGATGACGGCGAGCTCCGACCCTTCGACGGCGTCGCGCATCCTCCCCATCTCCTCGGGGGTGCAGCCGGGATCCTGGCTGCCGGCCATGAAGAGGGTGGGCGTCGTGATCCCGCCGAGCTTGCCCTCGAGGTCGTAGAGCGCAAGCGCGCGGCAGCACGCGATGTAGGCCGCATCGTCGACGGTCGCGAGGTCGGTGAGGATCGCCGGCCCGGTCGCGATGTCCTCCTCGAGGAAGCCGGCGGCGAACCAGCGGTCAGCGGTGTCGGGCAGCAGGGACGCGGTGCCGTCGTTCTCC
This sequence comes from Brevibacterium sanguinis, assembly GCF_039528855.1. Classification (NCBI taxonomy): domain Bacteria; kingdom Bacillati; phylum Actinomycetota; class Actinomycetes; order Micrococcales; family Brevibacteriaceae; genus Brevibacterium; species Brevibacterium sanguinis. The sequence goes on from NZ_BAAAMB010000002.1 coordinate 234,812, forward strand.
ACCTCGGTGATGCGTTCGGCCCACGAGACGTCGGTGCCGAACTTCGGCGCCGTGGCGCACGCGATGAGCCCGGTGAGCTTGTGCGCGTGTTCGAGCGCGAGCGTGAGCCCGATGCCGCCGGAGATCGAGGCGCCGCAGTAGGTGAACGACTCGACGCCCTTGTCCTCGAGCGAGGTGACGAGACCCGCGGCGAGATCGGAGATCGTGAAGTCGCGGCTCAGCTCCTCCTTCGACACCGGGTACGTGTGACCCGGCAGATCGGAGAGGTAGATCTGGTGGTCGTCGACGAGGCGGGAGGCCACAGCCGCCCACAGCGGAGTCCGGGTGCCCAGCGCATCGCCGAAGACGAGCGCGGGAGATCCGGGATTGTCATTGAAGGCGTGGAGGGCGATGCGCATGAGGGCTCCTCATCGTCGGAATCGGGATCGGCAGATGTCTGGCACTGCGGCCGCCGCATCGGACAGCGGCGGGAGGGTCTCTACGCCAACAGCCTACCGCCGGAGTAGGCGAGGTAACAGCGCGGACACAGCGATTCGTAGGTCACGGCGTTGCCGTCGATGGCGACCTGATCGCCGTCGAAGATGAACTCCCCGTCGACGAGGCGGCCGTTGAACATCGCCTTGCGACCGCAGCGGCAGATCGTCTTGAGCTCTTCGAGGGTGTGGGCGATCTCGAGGAGGCGGGCCGATCCCGGGAACGCGCGGGTGCGGAAGTCGGTGCGGATGCCGTAGCACATCACCGGCACGCCCTGCTCGGTGGCGATGCGCATGAGGGAGTCGATCTGCTCGGGTTCGAGGAACTGCGCCTCGTCGATGAGCAGGCACGCGACGGGCGCCTTGGGGGTGTCGATCGATTCGAGGAGCGCATCGTGGTCGACGTAGTCGGCGTGCTCGGCATAGATCCGCTCGACGTCGGCACCGGCGGGGACGAGGAAGTCGACGGTGCGGGTGACGCCGAGGCGGGAGACGATCTCATCGGCGCCCTTCGTGTCGATGTCGGGCTTCGCGAGCAGCACGCGCTGGCCGCGCTCCTCGTAGTTGAAGGCCGCCTGGAGCAGGGCCGTCGACTTGCCGGAGTTCATCGCACCGTACCGGAAGTAGAGCTTCGCCACCCGTGTCCTCTTTCGCCGTCCGTCTCGCGTCCTTCGCCGGGACGCCACTCTACCGTCGAGCCGACGTCAACGCGGAGCTGAGGGCCAACGGCGGCAAAAGGTAGGATGGTGAGGTCAAACCCCACGACAATTCGGAGCAGTCCATCATTATGGCCAAAATCATTTACACGCGCACCGATGAAGCGCCGCTTCTGGCGACCTACTCACTCAAGCCGATCATCGAAGCCTTCGCCACCTCGGCGGGCGTCGATGTCGAGACGAGGGACATCTCTCTCGCCGCCCGTGTGCTCGCGCAGTTCTCCGACCGCCTCCCGGCCGACCAGCAGGTCGCCGATGCGCTCACCGAACTCGGCGACCTCGCCAAGACTCCGGACGCGAACATCATCAAGCTCCCGAACATCTCCGCCTCCGTTCCGCAGCTCAAGGCCACGATCGCCGAGCTGCAGTCGCAGGGCTATGACCTCCCCGACTACCCGGAGGAGCCCGAGACCGACGCGGACAAGGACGTCAAGGCCCGCTACGACAAGGTCAAGGGGTCAGCGGTCAACCCGGTCCTCCGCGAAGGCAACTCCGACCGGCGCGCGCCGGAGGCCGTGAAGAACTACGCGAAGAAGCACCCCCATTCGATGGGCGAATGGTCGAAGGATTCGCAGACGAACGTCGCGACGATGGACGCCGATGACTTCCGCGCCAATGAGCAGTCCGTCGTCATCCCCGCCGATGACACCCTGCGGATCGTCCTGCGCACCGCCTCCGGCGAAGAGAAGGTCCTCAAGGAGTCCCTCCCAGTCCTGACCGGTGAGGTCGTCGATGCGACGAAGATGAACGTCGCGGCCCTCGACGAGTTCCTCCGCACCCAGATCCAGCGCGCGAAGGACGAGGGCATCCTCTTCTCCGTCCACCTCAAGGCGACGATGATGAAGGTCTCCGACCCCATCCTCTTCGGCCATGTCATCGAGGCGTTCTTCCCCGAGGTCTTCGCGACCTACGGTGAGGCCCTCGCCGAGGCGGGGCTGACCCCGGACAACGGACTCGCCGCGATCCTCGACGGGCTCGACGAGCTGCCCGCCGAGGTCGCCGAGGGTGTCCGCGCCGGCATCGAGAAGGGCCTGGCCGAGGGCCCGGCCCTGGCGATGGTCAACTCGCACAAGGGCGTGACGAACCTCCACGTCCCCTCCGACGTCATCGTCGATGCCTCGATGCCCGCGATGATCCGCGTCGGCGGCAAGATGTGGGACAAGGACGATCAGACGCAGGACACGCTGGCCGTCATCCCCGACTCCTCGTACGCCGGGATCTATCAGACCGTCATCGACGACTGCCGGATCAACGGCGCGTACGACCCGACGACGATGGGCACCGTGCCCAACGTCGGGCTGATGGCGCAGAAGGCCGAGGAGTACGGCAGCCACGACAAGACCTTCGAGATCGCCGAAGCCGGCGTCGTCGAGGTTCGCAATTCTGCCGGTGAGGTGCTCATGAGCACCGAGGTGGCCCCCGGTGACATCTGGCGCGCGTGCCAGACGAAGGACATCCCCGTCCGCGACTGGGTCAAGCTCGCCGTCACCCGCGCCCGCCTGTCGAACACCCCTGCAGTGTTCTGGCTCGACGAGGCCCGGGCCCATGACCGCAATCTCAGGGCGAAGGTCGAGGAGTACCTCGGCGACCACGACACCGAGGGCCTCGACATCCGGATCATGAACCCGGTCGATGCCACCCAGTTCTCGATCGACCGCATCCGCCGGGGCGAGGACACGATCTCCGTGACCGGCAACGTGCTCCGCGACTACAACACGGACCTCTTCCCGATCCTCGAACTCGGCACCTCGGCGAAGATGCTCTCCGTCGTCCCGCTCATCGCCGGCGGCGGACTCTTCGAGACCGGAGCCGGCGGCTCCGCCCCGAAACACGTGCAGCAGCTCGTCGAGGAGAACCACCTGCGCTGGGACTCCCTCGGTGAGTTCCTCGCCCTCGCCGAGTCGTTCCGCCACGAGTTCAACGTCCACGGCAATGCCCGTGCCGGTGTCCTCGCCGACACCCTCGACGCCGCGACCGGCAAGTTCCTCGAGGAGAACAAGTCGCCCTCGCGCAAGGTCGGAGAGATCGACAACCGCGGCAGCCACTTCTACCTCGCGCTCTACTGGGCGCAGGAGCTGGCCCGCCAGACCGAGGACGCCGAGCTCGCCGCCGCGATCGCCCCGGTCGCCGAGGAGCTCGAGAAGAACGCCGAGGCGATCTCCGCCGAACTCCTCGCCGTGCAGGGCGCGCCGGTCGACCTCGGCGGATACTACAACCCGGATGATGCGAAGGCCGATGCCGCGATGCGTCCGTCCCCGACCCTCAACCGCATCGTCGAGACGCTGCGCGAGAAGGTCTGAGCCGAGTGCGCTGAGCTGTCAGCCTGCGCTTGTGAGCTCACC
>NZ_BAAAMB010000002.1:238361-262358 GCF_039528855.1 Brevibacterium sanguinis
GATGGTGCCCGGCCACCGCTGTCTCTGCTGGGCGTCTCTGCTGATGCGGGCGCTCGTGACTTCTCGGGGCCCTTCCGCTCACACGGAGCGCTCAGGAGTTTATGATGGCCCCATGAGTTCTCAAGACCCCCGCGGACGTGCCCAGACGCCTGATGAACTGCTCGCCGAGACCAACGCGCTGCTCGGTGCCGACGGCGACGACCAGCCCGGTCACCAGCCCGCAGCCGATGGCAGCGGGGCTGCCGGGCGCGGTGGGACTCCGGTGCAGGGTGAGACTTCGGTGCGCGGCGATGGACAGATGCGCGGCGACACGGCGGCCGGGGCCACCCGCAACGGCGGAATGTCGGCGGGCATGTGGATCTCGCTCATCCTCGGCGCGGTCATCGTCGTCCTCCTCCTCATCTTCATCCTGCAGAACAATGTGCCTGCCGACTTCCAGTACTTCGGCTGGCAGTTCCAGCTGCCGCTCGGCGTGGCGATGCTCTTCGCCGCGATCGGCGGCATCCTCGTCGCCGGGATCATCGGGTCGGTGCGGATCTTCGTCCTCGGGCGCAAGCTCAAGAAGATCGAGAAGGCCGCGGGCCGCTGACAGTGCCCTCCGATCCCACCGCCGGCCCGACCATGCACCCTGACTTCACCGTCCTGCCCACCGATCTGCCCGCCACCCTCGTCCTCGCCGACACGGCAGGACTTGCCGCATGGGCACGCGCGGACGATTCCGTGCTCACCGCGCAGGAGCGCAACTACGCCGCGGAGTTCGACCCCGAGACCGCAGCGACCTGGTCCGCCGGACGAGTGGTGCTCCGGCACGTCCTCGGCGCCGTGCTCGAGGCCGATCCCGCCGCGATCGAGATCCGCCTCGATTCGGCGGGCAAGCCACGGGTCGACGACGTCGAGTTCTCCATCACCCGGGCCCGTCGCCTCGTCCTCGTCGCCGTCTCCGCGGACCCCGTCGGCCTCGACCTCGAGGCGATCCCCGACCATGACGTCGCCGCCGAAGCCGCCGGTCTGCTCCATCCGCGTGAACGCGAGGAGCTCGCTGCGCTCGGCACCGACGACCTCGCGGCGGCCTTCGTGCGGGTGTGGGCGCGGAAGGAGGCGTTCCTCAAGGCCCTGAGCACGGGACTGGCGCGCGACCCCGGCATGGATTACATCGGTGCCGGTGAGACGCCCGATTCGCCGCACCCCGACGTCGACATCCACGACCTGAGCGAGGGCATACCCGCAGGCTTCGCCGCGGCGATCGCGTTCAACCGCTGACCCGCGCACGGTCTCGCGTGCCTCGCGCCTCTGTCACGAGGCGCGGCCGGCGGCTGCTTCTGCGCCGAGTCCCTCGATCAAACGGAAGCGCGGATAGCGGGCCGTGCACGGGCCACCATCCGCACCAGCGCTTGATCGAGGATGCCGGACGGTGACAGTCCTGCGAGTCCGCCCGCTGCGCGAGCAGGCGTCGCCGCCGGAAACGCGGTGCTCAGTCCTTGCCGAAGTCGGGTCCGTTCGCGCCCGTCGTGAAGACGACGGCGATCGCGAGCGAGGCGAGGGCGAGGAGCCCGAACCAGATGAACCCGCCCGCCGGGTTGCCGAGCGAGGCGAGGACGATCCCGAGGACGGCCGCACCGACGATGACGACGTCGGCGATGATGATGTGGCGCAGGTAGGTCGTCGTGCCCTTGCTCACCCCGTAGGAGATCTCCGTGGCGGAGCTGAGGAAGAGCAGGACCGCCGCGGTGATGATGATCCACGCCGGGACGAGGAAGAACGCCCCGAGAGCGGGGAGGAAGATGACGAGAACGGCCGCGAGCAGCAGCTTGACGATTCCGTCGATGACATAGGCGGATTTCCTCATGGTTCGATCCTACTTGCCGTCGGCTCGCGGTGCTCGCCGCTGAGGGTCTGGATGAGGCCGAGGACCGACCGGAGCACGGTCGCCTCGACGTTCGAATGGGCGATGACGATGCCATGGCGCACTGCGCTGTCCCCGCTCCAGCCTGCGGCGAGCGAGGCGACGCGGATGCCTCTGCCCTCGAGCTCCCGCAGCAGCGCCTGCGCCCCGTCCTCGTCGGTCTCGATGACGAGGGTGCGCCCCTCGTGGACGAGTCCGGGTATCGCACCGGCCTCGGCGACGACCGCCTCGGCGGCTCGCAGACGTCGGCGACCCCGGGCGATCCGACGCCGCAGACCACCGGATTCGAGGTAGGCGGCGATCGCACTCTGCAGGACCGGGGCGATCGCAGGACCCCATGACGTCCGGACCGCGCTCATCGCCTCGCCGAGGCGGCCGCGGGCGACGATGTACCCGGTCGACACGGCCGTGGTGAGCACGGTGGAGAACGTTCCGATGTGAACGACGCCGACGTCGAGGTCGAGGGAGCCTGCGAGGTCGAAGAGGGTGGGCACCGAGGTGCGCTGGAGCCGGGCCTCGCTGTCGTAGTCGTCCTCGATGACGACGACGCCGGCCCGCGCCGCCCAGGTGAGCAGCGCGATGCGCGTGCTCACCGGCATCGTCCCGCCGTGCGGGAACTGGTGGTTCGGGGTGACGACGACCGCCGCGACCTGCCCCTCGAGCTCCGTGAGCCCTTCGACGTCGAGTCCCGTGGAGACGTCGAAGGCGAGGAGCTCGCGGTCGGCCATCGCGAGCCGCAGGCCCGGGAATCCCGGGTTCTCCACGCCGATCGCCCCGTCGAGCCCGGAGGCGAAGAGGAGGCGGAGCCCATCGCGGGAGCCGCTCGTGACGATGATGTCGCGCGGGTCGACGCTCATCCCCCGCAGGAGCCGCAGGTGGTCGGCGATCGCCCACCGGGTGCCCGGCTGGCCGAGCGGGTCGACGGCGCCGGGATCGACGTCGAGGGCCTCGCGCCACGCTCGCCGGAACGCCGGGTCGCGCAGCGGATCGTCACCTCCGTGGCCGGGCCGCAGGTCGATGAGGCGCCGAGGCGGTCGCTGCGGAGCCGACGGCGGTGCGGGCACGTCCGTGTGCCGCAGCAGGGCGGTCGGCAGGTCCGGGTCGACGATCGTCGCGGCGCGCTCGCGCGTCAGCAGGTAGCCTTCGACGGCGAGCTGGGCATACGCGGTCTCGATCGTGCCGCGGGAGACGCCGAGGTGACCGGCGAGCCGGCGACTCGAGGGCACCGGGTCACCCGGCCGCAGCTCCCCGCGGGTGACGAGGTCCCTGATCCCCGCGACGATCTGATCGGGCAGGGGTGAGCCGTGGTCGATGGCGATGTCGAGGGACTCCCGCGTCGAGCGCGGCAGGCTGGAGGCAGCGGACATCCCACCATCATAGAGCGAACTGGCCCAGAACTCTCATACGTTTCTGGCTCTGCGATTAGGCCACTGTCGGCTCTAGCCTGATTGAGGACCCGACGCCGACACCTCGTCTGAGGCGATCTGCGCCCGCGGTCCGGCACGACACCACAGTCACGACACCAGAGCGCCGCTCCCCGGCGCCGGAGAACGAAGGCCCAGCAATGACCGAGACTCAGACCCTGCTCAACACCGGACTCGCCCAGATGCTCAAGGGCGGCGTCATCATGGACGTCGTCAACGAGGAGCAGGCGCGCATCGCCGAGGCCGCAGGCGCCTCGGCGGTCATGGCACTCGAACGGGTGCCCGCGGACATCCGCGCCCAGGGCGGCGTCGCCCGGATGAGCGACCCCGACCTCATCGAATCGATCATCAGCGCCGTGTCGATCCCGGTCATGGCCAAGGCTCGCATCGGCCACTTCGTCGAGGCGCAGATCCTCGAGACCCTCGGCGTCGACTACATCGACGAGTCCGAGGTCCTCTCCCCCGCCGACTACGTCAACCACATCGACAAGTCCGTCTTCCAGGTCCCGTTCGTCTGCGGGGCGACGAACCTCGGCGAAGCGCTGCGCCGCATCACCGAAGGCGCGTCGATGATCCGCTCGAAGGGCGAAGCCGGCACCGGTGACGTCTCCGAGGCGATGCGCCACCTGCGCACGATCAACTCCGAGATCCGCGCGCTCGGCGCCAAGAGCGAGGACGAGCTCTACGTCGCGGCCAAGGAGATCGCCGCCCCCTACCCGCTCGTCAAGCAGGTCGCGTCGCTCGGCCGCCTCCCGGTCGTCACGTTCGTCGCCGGCGGCATCGCCACCCCGGCCGACGCCGCGATGATGATGCAGCTCGGCGCCGACGGCGTGTTCGTCGGCTCCGGCATCTTCAAGTCCGGCAACCCCGAGGCCCGCGCCCGGGCGATCGTCGAGGCGACGACCCACTACGACGACCCCGCCGCCGTCGCCGCCGCCTCCCGCGGTCTCGGCGAGGCGATGGTCGGCATCAACGTCGGCGACGTCCCCGCCCCGCACCGCCTCGCCGAGCGCGGATGGTGACGGTCGGCGTCCTCGCCCTCCAGGGAGCGTTCCGCGAGCACCTCACGGTGCTCGGCTCCCTGGGGGTCGAGACCCGCAGGGTCACCCGCCCCGAGCATCTGCCCGGACTCGACGGCATCGTCCTGCCCGGCGGGGAATCGAGCGCCATGGTCCGCCTCGCCGCCCCCACGGGACTCTTCGGCCGCCTCGGCGAGGAGATCCGGGGCGGCCTGCCGACGTTCGGCACGTGCGCGGGACTCATCCTCCTCGCCGACCGCCTCACCGATGACTCGCTCGCCGGTTACGACCGCCTCTGCGGACTCGATGTCACCGTGGCCCGCAATGCCTACGGCCGGCAGCGCGAATCCTTCGTCGCGCCGCTGACGATCGCAGGAATGACCCCGGACTTCGACGGCACGTTCATCCGGGCCCCGCAGATCGTCGAGACGGGCAGCGCCGAGGTGCTCGCCAGTCATCACGGACGTCCGGTCCTCGTCCGGCAGGGCACGGTGTGGGGGGCGAGCTTCCACCCCGAGTTGGGTCCGGACACGAGACTCCACGCCGAGTTCGTGCGAGGATTGGGCCATGACGACTGAGGCGATGACCAGGCTCAAAGACGGATACACCTTCGACGGCGCCACCCTCGAACTGGGGGTGGCGCTCGACGGGGAGACACCGGCTCCCGACGTTCCCATCTCCATTCCGCTGGCGATGCTCAACCGCCACGGCCTCGTCGCCGGGGCCACCGGCACGGGCAAGACCGTCACCCTCCAGGTGCTCGCCGAGCAGCTCTCGAAGGCCGGGGTCCCCGTCTTCGCCTCCGACATCAAGGGCGATCTCTCCGGCATCGGCGCGCCCGGGGTCGCCTCGGAGAAGCTGACGAAGCGGCTCGAGGCCGCCGGACAGGAGTGGGACCCGGCGGCGAACCCGACGGAGTTCTACACCCTCGGCGATTCCGGGCTCGGCACCCCGATCCGCGCGACCGTCACCTCCTTCGGCCCGATCCTCCTGTCGAAGGTGCTCGAGCTCAACGACACCCAGGAGTCGGTGCTCTCCCTCGTCTTCCACTACGCCGACAAGGCCGGGCTCGCCCTCCTCGACCTCTCCGACCTCCGCGCGGTGCTCACCTACCTCACCTCCGATGAGGGCAAGGCCGAGCTCGAGGGCATCGGCGGGGCGTCGAAGGCGACGGTCGGGGTGATCCTGCGCAAGATCGCCGAACTCTCCGCCCAGGGCGGCGACGTCTTCTTCGGCGAACCGGAGTTCGACACCGCCGATCTCCTCCGCGTCGACGACAGCGGGGCCGGCATCGTCTCCGTGCTCGAGCTGCAGAAGCTCAACCAGTCCCCTGCCCTGTTCTCGACGTTCCTCATGTGGCTGCTCGCCGATCTCTTCCAGGATCTGCCCGAGGTGGGCGATGCCGACAAGCCCGCTCTCGTCTTCTTCTTCGACGAAGCCCACCTCCTCTTCGCCGATGCCTCGAAGGCGTTCCTCGAATCGGTGACGCAGACCGTGCGCCTCATCCGGTCGAAGGGCGTCGGCGTCTTCTTCGTCACGCAGACGCCGAAGGACGTCCCCGAGGACGTGCTCGCGCAGCTCGGCTCCCGCATCCAGCATCAGCTGCGGGCGCACACCCCCAACGACGCGAAGGCGCTCAAGGCGACGGTCGCGACGTTCCCGAAGTCCGACTACGACCTCGAATCGCTGCTCACCTCGCTCGGCATCGGCGAGGCCGTCGTCACCGTCATGGACCCCGACGGCGCGCCGACTCCCGTGGCCGCGACGCGGGTGCGGGCTCCCGAGTCGAAGATCGGGCCGATGAGCGAGGACGAGATCAAGGCCGCCGTCGCCGCATCCGACCAGCAGAAGAAGTACGGGACCGCGATCGACAACGAGTCGGCGCGGGAGATCCTCACGAAGCGCCTCGAAGCGGGAGCCGCCGAGCAGGAGGCCGAGGCCTCGCAGACTGCGGGGTCACAGACGGCCGGGTCACAGACTGCTGGGTCTCCGACTTCCGGCGGCGACGCCGGCAGCGGTTCCGAGCGAGTCCCGTTCCCCGAGGAGAGTGCCCGGGCACCGCGGCAGCAGGACGCGAAGGCGGAGAAGAAGGACGACAACCTCTTCTCTCAGGTCGTCAACTCCTCGGCGTTCAAGCAGTTCACCCGCACGGCGGCCCGGGAGATCGCCCGCGGGATCTTCGGCACCTCGCGCCGGCGACGGTAGGCTACGCCGCCGGCAGTCAGGCCGTATTCCCCGACTGCCGGCGACATCTCGCGTTGCCCGCGGCAGCGTTAAGCTGCCCTCCCTCGTTGCCGACGGAACCTCGCATTGCGAGCAGCAGCGTCAGTCGGTAGTGTGCGCGGCCGGCACGACGACCTCGAGGAGCAGATCACCGGTGCTCATCCGCAGTGAGCTGAACTCGCCGAGGTGGTCCCCGTCGAGGTGGACCGGTGCGGGTTCGGCGACGGAGATCCGGGCCGATCGCGCCGTCCAGTAGCGCATGTTCTCGTCGCGTTCGGGGTGCCCCCGCACGCAGGACGTGCCGATGCCCGCCCACGCTCCCACCCGGCTCACGGGAGAGTCGGCGGCGAGGACGACGGCGAGGAATTCGAGGTCCTCACCGGTCACCTCGGCGCCGGGGAACACCGGGATCGGCCCGGCCGGGCGGGCGGCCTTCGCCCCCATGACCGACCAGACACGCAGTGCCTCTCCGTCGATCCGCGCGTCCATCTCGGGCGCGAAGAGCGCGCCGAGGGCCCCGCGGGCATAGCCGAGCAGGCCCCATTCGCGCCGGTGGCCGGCAACAGCGTGGGCATCGCCGCCGATCCCGGCGAGGGAGAGGAAGTGCTCGTGGCGGTGCGCGCCGTCGGCATCGATGCCCTCGGCGAGGCTGATCGGCACGCCCGTCGTCGGCGCCGCTCCGAGGAGGTACTCCTCGCAGAGGGCGAGGCCGGCGCGGGCGTTCGGCACGCCGAGCGCCCGACTGAACACGTTCGCCGTTCCCGTCGGGATGATGAGCGTCGGCAGGTCCGCAATCGCCAGGGCCGGGGCGGCCGCCCGGAGGGTGCCGTCGCCGCCGAGGACGACGACCGCCTCGGCACCCCAATCCGCCAGCTCCCGCGCCTGCTCGGCACCCGGCCGGACGGCAGACGTCGACACCGTGCGGTACCGGACGTGGACGCGATCGAGCAGGGTGACGAGCCGGTGATGGGCGCGGTGCGTGCGCGCGTGGAGCGGATTGACGATGATCCCCAGTCTCATGTGCGCCTCCTCAACCGCGGCCGCGTGGGTCCGGCCTCTCCCGTGCCACCGCGCATGCCCTCTCCCTCACCACTCGCTCAGCCGAACGCCGGATGGGTCAGTGCCGCCGCCTCGGCGCGGGCGAGGTCGACGGTCTCGCCCGTGAACGGCTCGATGATCACCCGCGGTCCGGTCTTCCGCGGTGAGCGCTTCCACGTCCCGCGGGCCCGGGTGCCGTCGATGACGGTGTTCTTGAACATCCCGTTGCCGCCGGGGACCACGGACTTCTCGTGGGCCGGAGCGAGCGTCTGGCTGCGGTCCTTGTAGCCGAGGATGAGTTCGTCGAAGCCGGGCAGGAGCATGAGCGTGCCGCTGGCGGCCTCACACTCGCCGAGGCGGTCGTCGAGATCGGGGGCCTGAACGTGCTCGCGCTCATCGATCGTCGCGGTGACGATGGCGCCCTCGTCGGTGAGCGCGCGGAGGGCGGCGCGGACGGGCGTCTTCGGCAGACCCGTCCACCGGGCCGCATCGTCGACGGTGACCGGTCCGTGGCTCTCGACATAGCGGCGCAGCCACTGGCGCAGCGCCGCCTCGGTGTCGATCGCTGCATCCGCACTGCGGTCGCGCAGGGCGTAGCTCATCTCCTGCCCGTCGGCGGTGAAGCCGGACTGGACGAGGAGGCCCTGCATCGACAGCGTCGTGAGGAGGTAGCGCTGCCGACCGTAGGCGTCGGCCTCAGCGACGCCCTCGAGCAGCGGGGCGAACTCGGCGAGGAGGTCGTCGCGGCTGAGCGGTCCGCGCGCGGAGATCGCGGTCTCGGCGAGCTCGGCCGCCTGCTCGAGCATCGGCTCGCTCACCCCGAAGTGGGCGCGGCGATCGGCCTGGGCCTTGAGCAGCCGCGGGGCGGTGAGGGCGAGGATCCCGCCGACGTCCTCGGCGGCGGCGAAATGGAGGGTGCCCCGCTGCGTCCACGTCCGCACGATCCGGCCGTCCTCGATCGCTGCGCGCACCGCGGGCAGGGACTGCGAAGCGGTGCGCAGCGCCATCGACACGAGGGCTCCCGGCAGCGCTTGGGCCTGCATGCACGCGAGACGGCGGACCACCTCGGCGGGATCATCACCGCAGGCCCCGACGAGACCCGAGGAGATCATGCGCGCCGCCGAGACCTGTGCGATGTCCATGCCCTCAGCGTAGCGTGAGCACGGAAAGTGGATGACCGCCGTCATGGGATAACGTCGGAGAGAGCACCGATTACGGTCGGATAACGGAATGCCGAGGTCAGGGTGTTTCACTTCACACATAGTGAACGGTTGTTCGATCATTGAAGGACAGCGCTCCCCCACGACCACACCCCCACGACAGAGGAATCCCCAGTGACATTGAGTCCGATCAGAGCACGCGAGCGAATGGTCGAGGACATCTGCGCCCGAGCCGTGACCGAAGGCGGCATGCTCTGCATGCTCACCGGCTTCGCGGGAACCGGCAAGACGTGGCTGCTGCGCCGGATCGGCGAGACGATGTTCAGGACGTCACCGGTCGCCTTCGCCACGGCCGACGAGTTCGAGAAGGACGCGCCCTTCAGCTTCGTCGAACGACTCCTGAGCACGGGACTCGCCCCGTTCCGGATCCTCGACGGCACCCGGGCACCGCTCGACGTCGCCCGGGAGATCATGGCCGAGCTCACCGACAATGAGCGGCCCCCGCTGCAGACGGTCCTCGTCGACGACGCCCAGTGGATCGACGTCGAATCCCGGCTCGTGCTCCGCTACCTCGTTCCCCGGATCATGCGGCAGGGCTACTTCATCGTCGTCGCCGGCCGGCTGCCCGACGTCCACGGCGCCCCCGTCTCGTTCATCGCCGACCTCGCCGAGTCCTCCCCGCAGGGGGAGAACATCGTCCTCGAGGCGCTGACGATCGCAGAGATCCAGGCGCTGGCGGTCGACCTCCTCGGCGCATCTATCTCACCGTTCACCGCCGAATCGCTGCGCAACGCCACCGGCGGATCCTTCCTCGGCATCGACAGCATCTTCCGCCGGATCACCCCGCAGGAGCGCAACAAGCTCCACCTCCTCTGGGACATCCCCATCCGCGGCGTCGACCCCGACCACAATCCGCTGCTCGCTCCGGTCCTCGGCCTCTCCCCCGCCGCCCGGCTGGCCGTCGAGATCGTCTGCTGTGCCGATACGGAGCTCGCTCCGCACATCGTCGCCGAGGTGGCCGACCGCCTCGGCGAACCCGCCGACATTCATCCCGCCGTCGCCGCCTCGGTGCTCTCGGAATCCGGGTTCGGGTCGACGATCGCGCCGCGTCACGCACTCATCGCCCATGCCGTGCGGCAGATGCTGCCGCGCGAGCGCGCCCAGGCGATCTACCGCGCACTGGCACCGTCGGCGACCGGGTTCCGCCGGATGTGGTACGCGTTGAGCGGAGCCGAGGAGTGGACGGATGAGCTCGCCGAGGCGGTCGACGGGTTCATCGCCGAATCCGTGGCCGCGCGCAGCTACGCCGCTGTCAACGACGTCATGCGCCGCAGCCTCGACATCGCCACCGGTGAGGCGCGGCAGACGATGCTCATCAGGCTCATCCTGCTCAACATGCGCGGCAAGACGGTCTACGCCGTGCTCGACCTGCTGCCCGAGGTCGAAGCGCTGCCGGAGTGCCCGGTCCGCGAATGCATCATCCTCACGATGCTCGCCCACCGCAAGGATCAGGAGTTCCCGCGGGAGCGGCTCGAACAGTTCCTCGCCGAGGCGACCGACGACCCGGACGTGCGCACCCTCCAGTCGTATGCCGCCTACCTCTCCGTCGTCGAGGTCATCCGGAGTCGGGACTACGGGCGGCTGGGTCCGGTCATCGACGCCGCGCTCGCAACGATCGCCCGTGCCCCGCATGACCCCGAGGAGGTCACCCGCCCGGGGATCCGCTGGATGGTGGCGCCGCAGGGGCGCGCGATGGTGCTCGAGACCTACCGGCTGCTGCAGCTCGTCCTCGAGGCCGACCGGGCGACCGTCATCGCCGAACTCGATGCCCTCGTCCCGCGGGTGCTCGCTCTCGAGCCGAGTTCGTTCAAGGTCGACGCGCTCACCCCGCTCGCGGTCGTCGCGATGACGATCGGCGAGGTGGGTCGGGCCCGGACTCTTGCCGGGATCGGCGTCGGACTCCTCGAATCCGTCGTCAAACCGTGGGGTGCGGGAACGGTGCGCCTCCTCCATGCACATGCGACGTCGCTGACCGGGTCGCTCGACGAGGCGGCCGAACTCGTCCTCTCCGCGACCGAGTCGAGCGGCAGCACGATCGACGTCGAGACCCGGCTGCCGCTGTCGGGTCTCCATGCGTGGCTCAACGCGGCACGCGGGGTGCCGGACTTCATCGATCTCGAGGCGCAGACCGACCGGCAGACGAGCATGCAGTGGCAGCCGTATGCCGCGGACATGGTCATCACGGCGTCATGTGAGCGGGCACGTGCCCACGGTGATCCCGAACGCGTGCTCGCAGCGTCCGCCCCGGAGAAGGTCAAGAGCCTCATCGGGACCCAGCGGGGGTTCCTCAACTATCGCGCGCATGCGCTCCTCGACCTCGAACGGTTCGCCGAGGCCGACGCACTCATCGACCGCCTCGGAGAGATGGAGGGCACGAGCTGGCAGCCGTACTGGGGGTCGGTCGACTGGCTGCGTGCCCGGCGGATCGTCGCTGATGGTGGAGTCTCCGGGTCAGCCTCCCACTCGGCGGATGCCGTCGCCGAGGCGCTCCGCCGCTTCGAGGCGGCACTGGGCGATGATCGGTTCCCCCTGCCCCGGGCGCTCACCCTGCGCGACTACGGCGTCGTCCTCGCCGGGCTCGGGCGGAGCGAGGAGGCCAGGAAGGCGCTCGATCAGGCGCTGGCGATCGTGCGGAGGATCGGTGCCGGGGCGTACGAGCCGGGCATCCGGGATGCCCTGAGCGCGGTCGCCGAGAGCGAGCAGGATCTGCTCGCGTCGCTGACGAACCGGGAGATGGAGATCGGTCGTCTCCTCGCTCAGGGACGCAGCAACCAGGAGATCGCTGCGGAGCTGTTCGTCGCCACGGCGACCGTGCGCTATCACGTGTCGAATCTGCTGCGGAAGCTCCAGCTCAATCGGCGCAACGAGGTGGCCCGGATGTTCCGGTGAGTTATTGCCGGTGCCGCGACTCCGGGCGCGCTCCTGGGCGCGCTTGAGCTCAGGTGCTCAAGCTCAGTTGCTGCGACGTTGGACCAGCCGCACCATGGCGGCACCGGCACCGGCGATGACGGCACCGAGGACGGCCATCCACCACATCGCACCACCGGTGCGCGGGAGGAACCCGGCGTCGCCGCTGGCATCGGAGCCGCTGCCGTCGGCGTTGGCCGTGGAGCCGCTGCCGCCTGCGGCCGCGGTGCTGCCGTCTGAGTTCGCCGAGCCGGCCGCAGCGGCTCGCGCGTTCGCGTCGGCCCTGGCGTTCGTGTCCGCTCCGGCGTTCGAGTTCGCCGCCGCATCGGAGTCGGCGGCAGTGCCTGCACCGGAGTCGGACTGACCACCCGCGTCGGACTGGCCACCCGCGTCGGACTGCCCACCGGAATCGGTGCTGCCGCCTGTCTCCGTTCCGGCCGACCCGGCCGACCCGGCGTGGTCACCGCCGAGCTGGAAGAGCACGTCGAAACGGCCCTGCCGCTCACCGACGTTGGACTTGTTGCCCGAGGTCGCCTCGCGGGGGAAGTCGTAGCCGATCGTCACCGGGGTCGTCTCCCCCTGGGGCAGCGGCATGTCGATGATCTGGGTCGTGCCTGCGCTCTCGAGGTCCCGGATCGACGACCGACCGGTCTGCCAGTCGATGAGCAGGTCCGAGTAGAAGTCGTCGTCGATCGTCGGGGTCAGCAGTTCGACGTCGACGATGCTCACGGTCAGTGTTCCGTCGGTGGGCCCATCGTTGCGGACCATGATGGTGCGAGAGGTCGAGTCGCCGGGGACGGTGACGGGGAAGCCGACGAAGCTCTCCGTCGTCGCGTCGCTGTAGCTGCTGCCGTCCCACGAGAGCTGAATGGCTCTGCTGTAGTCGGCGCTCGCGGCACTGTAGTCAGCACCCGCGGCGCTGCCTCGGGCTGCAGTGATCGTTGTGTTGGGCGCGCTCAGTCCGGTCGGCGCGCTCAGTCCGGTCGGCTCGGTGACGGAAGCAGAGTTCACTGGTGCGCTGACAGCGGTTGCACCGACCGCAGGCGTGCCGGTGCCCAGGAGGCTCGTTGCGAGGACGGCGGCTCCGGCCACGAGGAGGCGAGTGCGCGTCACGGCTGCTCACCCCCGGGGCGGAAGGTCTCGTAGGCGAACGTGATCTCGTGGGTCGGTTCCTTCTTCGGGTCGAGGCCGAGTCCGACCGTCGCCTTCCAGGAGTCCTTCGCCTCGACCTCGGTGCCTGCCGGATCCTCAGCGGTGACGGTCGCGGTGTTCTCGTACTCGCCGACCGTGCCGTTGTTCTTCAGCGTCGCCGTGACACACCAGTATTCGGTCGTCGGGGCCGTCGTGTCCGAGTAGTCGGCGCTCACCGGGGTCGAGGTGAGTTCGCCCTGCGCGGCGGGAGCGTTGGCGACGGTGCAGTCGCCGGGTGCGCTGACGGGGAACACGATGACGTCGGAGGCGCCGAAGATGCCGTCGGACCACGCGGGCGGCGTGAGCTCATAGCGCAGGCCCTTGTTGCCCTGGCTGAGCGAATCCGTCTGGAGGGGAATGGCGACTTCGCCGTCGCGGATGAGGGTCTCGGCATCGGCGGGACCGATGCCCACCGTGACGCGCCCGTCGTTCGCCGGCTGGGAGTCGTCGACGCGACCGGCCGCGAAGTGTTCGTAGCCGCTCGAGATCTCCCCGTCGCCGTGCGCTGTGTCCGACCACAGGGCGAGAGAGGTTCCACCGGCGCCGATGAGGATGCCGAGCACGGCGAACACGCTGAGGATCACGGCTGTGCGCTGCTTCGTCATGGTCGGTCTCCCTCCTCACGGGTCTGGTCGAGGGTGAAGGCGAAGCGTCCGAGGTCGGCGACCTGGACGGGACTCTCGGCGCCGAACCGATCGGAGAGGTCGGCGAAGTCGAGGGAGACGCGGACGGAGAAGTCGTCGGAGCGTCCCGCGTCATCGGTGACGAGGAGTTCGCTGGGGTCGTCAAGCGTGGTCACGGTGCCGATCGGTGCGGGTTCACCGAGGCGGTTCCCGGTGGCGTCGAGCACTTCGTAGGTCGCCGTCACGCCGTCGGGCAGAGCAGCCGGGTCCGACCAGTCGACGGTGATGCCGGCGACCATGTTGTCGCCGGTGAGGTGGGTGGTGAAGTCCTGGGTCATCGCGACGGAATCTCCCTGGCGGACGAGGAACGTGTCGGGGTCGATCGTCCGGCCGCTGTCGGTGACGTCCGGTGAGGTCTCACGCCACGTGGTCTCACCGGCGGTGACGTCGAGGTCTCCGGAGACGATCGCCGCTGGTGCGGCAGTGCCCGTGGTCTTCCACAGTGCCATGGTGCCGCTGCCGACCGCGGTTCCGGCGAGCAGGACGCCGGCGGCAAGGAGCGGCAGTCGCCAGTTCTTCCTCGTCATGTCGTCTTCTCCGTCTCAGGGGTGCGTGAGTTCTCGATCGTCGATGGGCCCGCGTCGGCTGCTGTCGTTGTCTCGGACTGCGTTGGTGGAGCCTGCGCCGCCGCGTCCTTCTTCTCGCGCCGGCGTTCGATCGCGCCGGAGACGAGGGCGTAGGCGGCGTAGGCGATGAGGACGAATCCGATCCCGGCGACGAGGAGACCCTTGTTGCCGCCGACCGCCTGCTGGACGTAGCCCAGCTTGGGGATCGAGTAGAGGACCTTGCCCATCACCTGTGCTTCGACGATGGGTTCGTCGTCGTCGCCGTTGGCGTCACCGCGGGTGACGTAGGTGCGGCCGTCCGCGGAGTCGGTGACGGCGACGACGCGGTGGGTGATGAGCATGGGATCGTTCGAGCGGGGCTGGAACGTCACCGGGTCGCCGATGCGGTACTGGTCCTGGGGTACCGAGACGACGATGTCGCCGGGTTCGTAGGTGGGTTCCATCGAACCCGTGAGCACGGTCAGCGCCGCGCCGTTCATCACCTTCGGAACGACGCCGACCGCGACGGCGAGAGCGAGGAAGCCGATGAGGAGGATGGCGAACACGCCGGACGCCAGTCCGCGTGCGAATCCCGTGGTCCGGGCCATGGTGCTCTCCTCTTCGTGTGTTCTCTGCGTCTCTCAGATGTGCCGCGTCTCCGCGGCGGGGTGTGTCAGCTGTGCCGCGGCTCAGCGGTCCTGGTTGAGCTGGATGGTCGAGCCCGCGAGGGCGGCCTGCTGCTGCACGAGCTCCCGGTTCGGGGTGGACTCGTCGAATTCGGCGGTGACGACGACGTTGAAGTCGGCGGTGCCGTCGACGGCCGTGCCGGCAGCGACCTGGTTGGAGCCGGGTGCGGTGTTGTCGGGCGAGACGAGGGTGACCTCGACGCCGGCGTTGTCACCCGAGGCGATCTGCTGACCGTTGGCATCCTCGACGGTGTAGGTGAGGCTGAGGCCTTCGGCGAGTGCGCCTTCGAGCTCTCCGCCGCCGGCGAGCTGGAGCTTCGCGACCATGTTGTCGCCTTCGAGGCCGACGTCGACGCCGTACTTGCCCTGGACGGTGTCGCCCGGGATGATCCTGAAGGTCGCGAGGTCGATCGCGTGGGGGCTGTCGGCGCGGTCGGCCGAGATGTCCTGCCAGCCGGATTCGGTGACGGCGACATCGAGGTTGCCGGCCGTGATCTGTCCGCCGTCGGCTTCGGCGCTGTCGGACCAGAGGGCGAAGGTTCCGCCGCCGAGGAGCAGGGCTGCTCCGGCCGCTCCGGCGATGATTCCGAGGGTCTGCTTCTTCACTGTTCTCTCCTTGTGGGGGTGGCAGCTGCGAGGCTGCGCTGTCTTACTTGGTCACTGCGCCGGAGGCGGAGCAGGTCATGGTTTCGCCTGGGTTCAGGCTGGTCTTCGGGCACGTGACTGCGGTGCCCGGAAGTCTGTCGTCGACGACGCTGATGCCGTCGAGCGGGGTCTTTCCCGTGTTCGTCACGAGGTAGGTCCACGTGATCGTCGTGCCGTCGGCCACCCGCTCCCCGGCGGGGATCTCCTTGGCACCGTCGAGTCCGTCAGCGGTCGGGGTGTCCCATGCCTTCTTCTCGATCGAGACTCCGGGCACGAGTGTCTGCTTGTTCGTCACGGTGCACTTCACGGTGTCCCCGGAGGTCACGTCGAGGCTGATGTCGCTCTTGTCGACGCTGACCTTGGCGCCGTTGACAGTGCATTCGACGGCGTCGATCGTCCAGCCGTCGGCGGTCTGGGCGTCGGTGAGGATCTCCTCGATGTCGATGCGCGACTTCTGTGCGGGCTTCGGTGTGGAGAAGCGGACCTGGTAGCCGACCTTCGAGTTCTCTCCGGTCGTCTGCCGGCTGTCCTGTTGCAGGGTTCCCGGGGCCGAGGCGGTCACCCCGAAGGTCCAGCCGGCACCTCCGGACGATGCACTGTCGGCACCGTAGGGAAGGGTCTGCTTGGCGATCTCGATGTCCGCTCGACAGGTGGCGCCCTTGGCGAGGTTCTCCATGAGGGTCGCGAGGTCCTCCCACCCGGCTTGGAAGTAGTCGGCGTCGTTGATCGATCCGCCGTCGCTGTAGCCGGCGGGACCGGAGATCGCGGCGAGGTTCTCGACGCCGCCCTGGATGCCGTCGCCGACGCCGACAGCCATGATGCGGCTGCCACCGGCCTTGATGGCATTGGCGGAGTAGATCGCGGCTTCGATCTCGTCGAAGCTCGTCACGTTGCCGTAGGTCGAGGTGTTGCCGGAGGAGAAGGTCGGCAGACCATCGGTGACGACGACGGCGAGGTCGTACTGCTCGTTGGCATCCGCGACCTGCCACAGACCGCTGTCCCAGTTGGTGCCGCCCTCTGCGACATAGGCGTCGATTCGCGATTTGATCGTGTTCGCGTTGTCACCGGGGTCGATCGACATCGAGGGCCAGTTGCGACCGCTGTCGGTGGAGTCGCGCGGCGCGTTGGAGGCGAACGTGTAGAGGGCCATCGAGGAGTTCGTTCCCTTGAGAGCGTCGACCATCCCCTTCGCGGAGTCCTTGAGGGTGCCGAGCGCTCCAGAATTCGCGACGGATCCCGAGAGATCGAGGACGAGTGCGACGCGCAGCCCGGCGGTGCACGAGGCCTCCAGTGCCGGATTGGTGCGGCTGTTCTGCCAGGTGCCGGTCGAGTTCGTGGTGTTCGATCGCGACCCGGACGTCATGAACTCCGAACCGGAGCGGTAGGTGCTGCCCGCACGCAGCTGAGTGCCCGTCCGGAACGTGTAACGCTGAGCCGAATTGCTCGAGGCTGAGCCGATGACGAGCTTGTCGTTGGCTGACCAACCGTTCGGCGTCGATTCCTGGACGACCCAGAATCGCTTGTCACGGTTCTCCTGCCTGAAAATGAGCCCTCTTCCCGTCTGTGGCACAACGAACGAACAGTCGCCGTCTCCATCAGAGGTGCAGGTGGCCCAGCTGTCGCGCATGGGGGTCGACGGCCCACTGGAGCCGCCGTCATAGAGGCGCAGCGTGACGCCGGCGAGTCCGGAGACGGAGTTCGCTGCGGTGCGGTCTCCGCCGACCTTGACGGTGATCACGGCGTTGTCGCCGGAAGGGCGGGGAACGGATTGCGGGGCCACGGCACGCGGCGCTCGTGCGGGAGACTCCGTCTCTTCAGGAGATTCGCCGGCCGCCGGTGCCGGGGCCTCAGTGGGGGTCGGGGACTGCGAGGGGGTCGGTGCTGCATCCTCGCCCTGCGGGTCTGCGTGGGCGACGGGAACGGCAGAGAACATCATCACCAGGATCGTGGCGATGATGACGCAGGCGCGGGTGAGCCTGGGCGCGAATCCATGCTGGTCTCTCACGGTTCTCCTCGAGCAGTGTGGGGAGGCAACTGTTCGAGTGTAGGAATCGCGCGCGCGCAGCACCCTGGCCGAATGGACGGGTTGGGTGTTGGGAAAGTGTTGGGTTTCGCCGGGGTTGCTGCGAGCCCGTTCTCAGACTTCGCCGCCGATGTGACGGACGCCGCACCCAGGCGGGGTACGGGGCTTGGAATCGGGCGGGGCCACGTACCCGGATCCGACGGCCCGGAGCCTCAGCCGAGGATGTCGATGAGCCCGGGAACGGGCACCCGCGGCAGCGATCCGGAGGTCGCGAAGCTGCCCCAGATCCGGCGCAGCTCAGGTCCGGCCACCTCGGCGGTGGTGCCGTAGTCGAGGAAGCTCGAGTCCCATACGGGACCGGGGAAGAGCAGCGGCAGGTCACCGGAGTGGGCGGCGTCGAAGAAGCTGCCGTCGCCGCGGGAGACGATGAGGAGGCGGGAGCCCTGTCCACCGGACATCCGGTGGCGGTCGTAGAACTCCTTCGCCGCGCGGGTGTAGACCGCCGAGGTGATCCCGGAGATGAGCGATTCGAGCATCGGGGAGGTCAGGCGGCGTTCGTGGAGGCGGTGGAAGGCGGGGACGAATCCGGCGAAGAAGGCCATCTCGCGTTCGGTGCGGGTCATGAGCACGTCATACTCAGGTGCCACGCGCTGCCACGCGGCGGCGGCCTCCGCGCGGGACGGGAGCGGGTAGTCGCCGTAGTGGACGCCGAAGCACATGCCCGCGTGGAGGCCGCCGACGAGCGCGGCCTTGTGGACCTCGTCCTGGGCGGCGAGGATCTCGGGCACGCTCGCCTCGGTGGGGATGCGCTGGGCGACCCGGGCCATGGCCCAGTTCATCGATTCGGTGCCGCCGGAGAGTCCCAAGGGCGCCGACGCCATGATGACGCGCGAGAAGAGGCCGGTTGTCGCCTCGGCGATCATCAGGTGGGCGCACGCATCGGCTCCGGCGCTCTGACCGGCGATCGTGACGTTGTCGGGGTCGCCTCCGAAGGCGGCGATGTTCCTCTGCACCCAGCGCAGCGCGGAGATCTGGTCGAGGAGGCCGAGGTTCGAGTGCTCGGGCCGGCCCTGGCCCAGATAGCCGAGGACACCGAGGCGGTACGTCACGGAGACGACGATGAGGCGCTGTTCGGTGACGAGGGCGCGGGGGTCGTAGATCTCGGCGTCCCCGGCGCCGGAGACGTAGGCGCCGCCGTGGATCCAGACGAGGACGGGCAGCGCCTCCTCGGCGGTGAGGGCGTCGGCCGGCATCGTCACGCTCACGCGCAGGCAGTCCTCGCTGGTGGCGAGGCCGCCGATCTGGTCGAACCGGAACTCGGCGTTGGGGTCGATGCGGTGCTGCGGACTCGCCGGACCCGGGCGCGTCGCGTCGATGGCGTCGACGGCGGGTTCGTCGACCGGTGGGGCGAATCGCTCGGCACGGGCGTAGCGGATTCCGCGGGCGCGGATGATCTCGTCATCGACGACCGCGCGCACGGTTCCGCACGGTGCGGAGATGTCGATCCGCGCCGTTGTCGTCTGCGCACTCATCGCCGCCCGGTCCTGCAAACGTCGCTTCGAGATCGGCTTACTTCGAGGGCTCGACCGGGGGTTCGGCGGACCAGGGGAAGACGATCCACTGGTCGGTGCGCTTCCACACGAAGTCGGGGTCGACGATCGAGGCGGACTTCGCGTAGATGACAGCGGACTGCGCCTCGGCGCCGTTCTTCTTCAGCAGTTCGAGGACGAGGGCCAGGGTGCGTCCGGAGTCGGCGACGTCATCGACGACGAGGAGCTTCTTGCCCTTGATCGCCTCGATGTCGAGCATCGGGGCGAGCAGGATCGGGTCGGGCAGGGTCTCCTCGACGTCGGTGTAGAATTCGACGTTGATCGCGTCGGAGAGCTTGAGGCCGAGGGCGTAGGCGAGGGCGCCGGCCGGCAGGAGGCCGCCGCGGGCGATCGCGATGACGATCTCCGGGTCGTAGTCGGAGTCGGCGATGGTCTGCGCGAGATCCCTGGCCGACTGGCCGAAGGTGTCCCAGCTGAGGATCTCCTTGTCGGTGAGATCGGTCGAATCGGCGTGGTAGGCCTGGCCCATGGGTGCTCCTTGTGCGTCGGTGTGCTGGGATTCGCGGGTTCGGGGTGCTCTGTTGGCTCAATCGGGAATCTCAGGATACGCGCCTGAGTCGCTGATCTGCCATTTGATTCCCCACAGCCACCCTGCCGATCCGACGAAGATCAGCGCCGAGGCGGCCAGACCCCACCACGGACCCGCCAGGGCGGCGATCGCTCCCCCGCCCAGGGCCCCGAACGGTGCGATGCCCCAGGAGATGAGGCGGCTCGCGGCGGTGACGCGGCCGAGCAGGCCGACGGGGATCGTCCGCTGGCGGTAGGCGCCGGTGATCGCGGAGAAGACGACGGTGGCGACGCTGAGTCCGAAGTAGCCGAGGATGAGGAAGACGATTCCCGGCACCGAGGCGGTCAGTGGGATGAGGAGGCCGAGACCGGTGCCGCCGAGGACGCACCAGAACACGACCCGGCCCTCACCGAAGCGTCGGGCGATGGGGTCGGCGGCCATGGCGGCGCAGACTCCGCCGAACCCGGCGGCACCGAGCGCGACGCCGATGAGGGAGGCGGTGAAGCCGGGGAGTGACAGAAGATAGACGACGATCACGGCCTGTTGCATGCTCAGCGCGAGGTTGAATTGGGCTCCGCTTGCGACCATGCGCATGACGTCGGTGCGGCTGAGGAGGTATCGCCAACCGGTGAGGACGTCGGCTATCAGACCGGCGGCGAGTCGTCGGCGCGGGCGCTCGTCCTCGGTTCCTTCCTGCGTCCCCTGCCGAGGATCGCGGTGTTTCGCGCGGAGATCGCTGTCGTCTTCTCGGGTGTCGCTGTCCCCGTCTCGGGTGTCGCTGTCCCCGTCTCGGGTGTCACTGTCCCCGTCTCGGGTGTCGCTGACTGCCGTCACGCGGTCGTTCCTCCCCTGTTGAGGCTCGTCCCAACGATGGAGCGCCGCCGCGAGCAGGACGAACGAGACGAGGTAGCCCAGCACGGTGACGAGCAGGGCGGCGGCAGGGTTCGCGACCCCGATGAGCGCACCGGCGAGCGGTGGCCCGAGGATCATCGCCACGGACTGACTCCAGGTCAGGGCGCTGTTGGCTGTGGTGAGGTCGTCGGGGTCGATGCCGGAGGCGAGCAGGCTCGGTGAGCCGACGAGGAAGAAGACGCTGGCGATGCTGACCGCCACAAGCAGTCCGATGAGCACTGCCGGGTGGAGCACGCCGGCGAAGGCAAGGCTGACGATCGCGGCGAATGCGGCGAAGCGGACGGCTTCGCTGGTCAGCAGCAGGCGTCGGAATCCGCGACGGTCGATGAGAACTCCGGCGACGGGTCCGACGATGAGCCAGCCGATGTCGTCGGCGGCGACAGCGAGTCCGACGACGCCGTCGTCGGCACCGAGCGGCCCCACGATGAGCAGGGGCACCGCAACTGAGGTGGAAGCGGCAGCGAGGTCACCACTGAAGGACGAGGTGAAGACACCGGCGAACCGGGCCGAGCGGAAGGGCCTAGTGACTCTCGGCGCGGTCATCGCGGGAGCTGTTCGAGAGGCCCCGCTTCCTGGCTGATGTTCCCTCGACGTTCGGGAAGGGTGTCGGTCCGCCAGTACTCCCCGGTGTGCGGATTGCGCTCGAGGTACTGGTAGTCGATGAGCTCGCGTCGCAGGCGGGCGAAGTCGGCGTGGAACTGCTTGAGGTGCTCGTTGATCTCCTTCTCCGTGTAGATCCGGTCGCTGTCGACGGTGTCGCGGATGTCGAGGAGGAGGACGACGAGCGCGCGCCGCTTCATCGGGATGGCGGTGAGTCGCCCGTGCGGCATGAATGTGCGGCGCGTCTTCGCGCGGAAGGCGTCGAGCGCGGCTGCGAGTTCGGGGTCGAGGGCCGCAGGGCCGGTGTTCGTCGCCGAGGCGGGGCCGAGGAGCCGCTGCGAGAGGAGGGCGGCGCGGGCGGAGGTGTAGTTCTCCCCGGTCTGCGCCATGCGTTCGCGCACGAGGGATTTGAAGTCGCTGTTCTTCGTCATGGTGGTCAGTCCTTTGCCGACCGAACGCAGCCCCAGCTCATTGCCCGGTCAGGAGTTCACCGCTGACGGGTCGATCCGAGGATGTTCTCCCCTTCGCCGGATGGTCTGTGTGCTGGGGTGCCAGACCGGGCTGGGCGTCGGATGCGCCGCTGAGCACGAGTATAGGTCATGCTCGGCGCACGTGAGATTGAATGTGCAGTCAGTCGGCGACAGGTTCGAGGTAGAGCCAGCGGCCGGCGCGGCGCACGAAAGCGGAGTTCTCCTCGAGGATGTGGTCGCCGAGGCTGTCGCGGTAGTGGGCTCGGAAGTGCACCGTCCCCGTGTCGTCGTTCTCCAGGCCGCCGGTCGTGTCGACGATGTCGAGTCGCGTCCAGGTGACGAGGTCGTCGACGCCGAGGTCGGCCGGGCGGGTGCGCGGATGCCAGGTGCGGAAGAGGTGATCGGCGTTCTTCGTGGCGAAGGCGGTGAAGCGGGACCGCATGAGCGCCTCGGCGGTCGTCGGCCATCGCTGGCCGTCGAGGGCGGGGCCGCAGCATTCCTCGAAGCTGGCACCAGGTGGCATTCCGGAGCAGGGGCAGGTCATGGCTCGATGATATCGGGAGGTCGCTGACGAGTAGTGGACAATGAGTGCCCGCACCTCCATGGTGTTCGGACGCCCACTGCCCGCGCTTCGTGTTGTTCGGACGTGCCAGCCGCGGGCTGGCGTGCCAGTATGGAGGGATGACGACCGTTTATCTCTCCGGTGATCCCACGTCCGATGAACTCCTCGCCGAGGATCCCTTCGCCCTGCTCACAGGCATGCTGCTCGATCAGCAGGTCCCGATGGAGGTCGCGTTTGCTGGTCCGGCGAAGCTCGCTGAGCGGCTGGGCAGGCTCGACGTCGCCGAGATCGCGGAGATGAATCCGGACGAATTCCTCGAGAAGTTCGCGGAGAAGCCTGCCGTGCATCGGTTCCCGAAGTCGATGGCCGCCAGAGTGCAGAAACTCGCTGAGGCCATCGTCGACGACTACGACGGCGACACCGCGGCGATCTGGAGCCGTGGAGAGCCGACCGGCGCCGAGGTGCTCAAGCGGTTGAAGAATCTGCCCGGTTTCGGGGAGCAGAAGGCGAAGATCTTCCTTGCACTTCTCGGCAAGCAGTTCGGTCTCACGGCGCCTGGTTGGCGCGAGGCCGCTGGTGTCTATGGTGAGGACGGCAGCCGTCGTTCGATCGCCGATGTCGTCGACGAGGGAACCCTCCAAGAGGTCCGAGCCTTCAAGAAGCAGGCCAAAGCTGCGGCGAAGGCCGAGAAGGCAGCGAAGTAGAGTCGGGTTCCCGTCGGCGGCAGTTCTCGTCCAGCTGACGGTGCAACGGCTCCACGGCGGCATGGTCGGTTGCGGTGTCGTTCGAGTGATAGTTCCACTGCAGCTTAGTCGGCTGCGATGTCGTTCAGTTGACAGTTGTACTGCGGCTTGGTCGGCTGAGGTGTCGTTGAGGTGACCATTTCACAGCCACAGGTCCACTGCAACAGGTTGGGTTCGGGCACAGCTGTCCCCTGGCCCGGTCAGCACGGTGGTCGACTCGACCCGTTCGCACCCGGCTCACCCCCACCACCCTCATCGGGGCCGCCCGTGCCGCTGAGGTCGTCGAAGAGAGTGGTGATGATGTCTTCGGCCAGGAACCGGGGATGGAAGATCGGTTCCCGGGCAGGATCGACCGCTGCCGGTGGCACCCACGCCGGGCGCCCATTGGCCATCATCCGCATCTCCCACTCCGACCGGTCCATCAGATGATGGTGAGCACTGCACGCCAAAGCCAGATTGTTGATCTCCGTGCGCCCTCCCCGGGCGTGCGGGATCACATGATTGGCATCACACCACCCCGGAGGGGCATCACACCCCGGGAATGTACATCCCTTGTCACGGGCCGTGACCACTGCGATCTGCTGCTTGTTGGCAAACCTCTTCTCCGTGAGCACTTGCACCGTCTTCGCCTTCTGTGACACCAGATGGAAGAACACCTGCCCGTTCAACCCGCGGGCCTGCAGTTCACCGATCGGGATCGGCGTCTCAACCCCGGTCGTGCCCTCCCCAGTGCCGTGGGCCAGATCCTCAGCCGTCGCTGTTACGACGAGTGCGTAGGGGGTCCCGGCCCCGGCCTGGTCCATGCTGATCCGCGAGACCAGAGTCGCGAACCGTTCATAGATCCACGCCCTCGCTGTGGGCTGCTCAGCAGTCAGGTCCACCCGGGACCCGTCGGCACGCACCCCGACACCCACGAGGAACTCGCTGTCCCCGGACTCACCGGCCGCCTCGCCGGAGTTGGAACCGCCTGAGGCGGCACCGCCGTCGAGGCTGGCAGCGCCGTCGGGGGTGTCCGCGCCGGCAGAGCCGTCAGGGTTCGTCATTCCGTTGACGCGCGAACCGTTGGGGTCGGCAGTGCCGTTGGG
>NZ_BAAAMB010000003.1:0-53878 GCF_039528855.1 Brevibacterium sanguinis
AGGAGACCATTGAGCACCCAGTCACCATTGCGTTTGGGTCGCATCGTCACCGCATAGTCACTGCGCGGTGTCTCCTCGACCGGTTTCTTCCCATCCGGGTCGATATACCCCAGCATCCGGTTAAAGATCGCACGAATATCAGTGACTCGAACCGTCGGAGCATAGCCGACGAGACGTTTTTCCACATCCGCCCGCTGCTCCGGGCTCACCCAGTCGGGGAGGGCGGCCAGGCAGTCATCAATGGTCTTCGCCTGCCCTGCCGACAACGCACCCGCGTGGAGGGCTTCGGAGACTTCGGGACACAAGGGTTTCAGCGCCTGCCCGGCCAGATCCACCCGCCCACCGAGGTTCTTGGCCATCTCGGCCCGCCGATGGGCTTCTGTCCGGGTGAGGTTGAGTCGGTCCTGGATGAGGGACTTCGTGTCCTTCGCCCCCGTCTCCGCCGGTGTCCCCACCCGGTCATAGACGGACAGGGCGAGAATCGACAGAGCTTCCGAGACCCGAGAAAGGGCTTCGGCACCGTCGACGAGGAGGAGTGCCTCGTCGGGGCCCATGGGTTTGTCGAAGGACCGCAGTTGGGCATCGAGAGCCATGAGCGTGGTGATGCCGGTGGTGACTTCCGGGGCGAACGCGGACAGGTCCGCCCACGCGGTGCCGGTGAAGAGAGGGTGCCTGCTCACCCAGGCGGGCACGTCGGTGTCCCCGTCCAACGCGGCAGCGGCCGCAGCGATCTCAGCGATCTCGTCGTCGACGGAATCGTGTTCCTCACCCGAGGGTGTCGATGGATCACTGGCGGCATCAGTGGTGTGGGGGCTGGCTGACTCGTGTGCGGCATCGTCGTCGACGGTGTCGAAGTAGGTGCTCTCCGGCTCGGGGCTGTGGTCTTCGGCGGGTGGGGTGGGGGTGAGGGCGGTGAAGGTGTCGGCGAGGGGGTTTCCGGTGAGGTCGATGCCGGCGTTGGTGAGCTGATCGAACAGGGATTCGGTATCCGGGGTGTCACCAGTGGATGGGGAGGATTCCGGCGTCGAGGACTCGCCCGTGTGCGCACCTGCGGCGTCGTTGCCGGGGGTGGGGTGCTTGCGGTTCGGGGTGAGAGTCATGGTGTCCAGGGGTCCATTCGCCATTGTCCATGTCGTGTGACCTATTATACACCGTTGCGGTGCGTGTCAAG
This sequence comes from Brevibacterium sanguinis, assembly GCF_039528855.1. Taxonomy (NCBI): domain Bacteria; kingdom Bacillati; phylum Actinomycetota; class Actinomycetes; order Micrococcales; family Brevibacteriaceae; genus Brevibacterium; species Brevibacterium sanguinis. The sequence continues at coordinate 1,172 of NZ_BAAAMB010000003.1, forward strand.
ATGTTTCTTTGTTTTTTGTTCGACTATTTTCCAAGTGTTCTAGGTTCTTCGATTCATAGCGCAAGTTGTGTTGTCTACGTGCCGATGCGTGTCCCGACATCGGTGTCGGGTTGGGTTCGTATGTGTTCCAGGGTGGGTCAACGCTACAGGCCGCTGCTGACACGACCCGAGTACTCGCGCACATACCGTAGACGACCCTGCAGTGCCCAAAGCCGAAGTACGTGTGCATCACAGGCTCATCTTCTGCATCCGGCACGCAGACCTCCACGCGGGCACCCAACCCACCAGTCCCCCGCCTCCGCTCAGAGACCGCCGAGCATCTTCCCCGGATTGAGGATCCCGAGCGGATCGAGCGCGTTCTTCACCGCGAGCTGCATCCTCTGCGCCCCAGCGTCGAGCTCCTCGCCCAGCCAGTCCCTCTTCAGGTATCCGACGCCGTGCTCGCCGGTGATCGTCCCACCGAGCTCGAGGCCGATGCGCATGATCTCCCCGAAGACCTCGAGCGCCTTCGCGGTCTCCGCCTCGTCGGCGGCATCGAAGAACACCGACGGGTGCGTGTTCCCGTCTCCCGCATGCGCGACGAGCGAGATCGTCAGCCCCGACGACTCCCGCAGCGCGTCGAGTCGGTCGCAGAACTCCGGCATCGCCGCCCGCGGCAGACACACGTCGTCGAGCAGCTGGCCCCCGCCATGCGCACCGGCGAACTTCTCGTACGCCGGCTGGATCATCCGCCGTGCGGCGATGAGGTCGGCGGAATCGGCGGGATCATCGGAGTACGCAACGTCGAGGGCACCGCACGCGTGGGCCACCTCGGCGAAATTCGCCATCATCGCCTCCGACTCAGCCGCCGCGAGATCGACCTGCATGATGAGCATCGACCCGGCCTCCCCGTCGAGGCCGAAGTCGCCGTATGCATTGAGCATGGTCAGGCTCGAACCGTCGAGGAACTCGAACAGGCTCGGCACTCCGCCGCCGGCCATGAAGTCGGCGACCGTCTGCAGGCCGCTGCGCTCATCGGGGAACGTCGCGACCGCGGTGAACGGGTCGGGCAGGGCGGGCACGAGCCGCAGGGTCGCCTCGACGATGACGCCGAGCGTGCCCTCGGACCCGATGAAGAGCTGCCGCATATCGAGCCCCGCGACGCCCTTCGCGGTCTGCGGACCGAGCACGCTCAGCGTCCCATCGGCGAGGACCACCGTGAGACTGCGGACATAATCCCTGGTCACGCCGTACTTCACGCAGCACAGGCCACCCGCGTTCGTCGCGATGTTCCCGCCGATCGACGAGATCCCCACCGACCCCGGATCCGGCGGGTACGACAGCCCGAACGGCGCGAGGTGGTCCTTGAGGTCCTGGTTGATGATCCCCGGCTGCACGGTGACCGTCCGCTCCGCCTCGCTGACGGCGACGACGTCATTCATCCGCGCCACGCTGAGCAGGATCGCCCCCGGTGAGGCGTTCGCGCCGCCCGAGATCCCCGAGCGCGCCCCCTGCGGGACGACCGGAATCCGATGTTCGGTGGCGAACCGCATGACCTCTTGGACGTCGCTCGCCGAGGTGGCCCTGACCAGGGCGATCGCGCCCTCGGCCGGGCAGAACAGGGCTTCGTCCCGGGCGTGGGCGGCGATGATGTCGGGGTCCGTCGTGAGCACCCCTTCGCCGAGGCGGGACGCGAGCTCGGCCAGGGGCGGGACAGCGACCCTGCGGGAATCACCCGCCGAGGCATTCCCGTCGGCATCCCCGACCGCAGCGCCTGCCGTTCCCATCGTGGGCTCCCCCGCACCCGTGCTTCCGGCCACTGGCGTCGCTGAATTCTGCTCGGTCATCGTCTCGGTCCCTTCACGCGGATGGCGGCCGGCGCCGCCCGTCTTCCCCGTCATCGTCGCATCATCGGCCGTCATCTCGCCGAGGTGGTCCGACGGCAAGTACGGCTCTGTCGTCACCGGAGGGCATCGCGCCATAACCACGAGCCATTCCATTGTCAGAGGCGACCCCGTCCCACCCACCTCGTCACCGGAGGGCATCGCGTCGTCACCGCAGGCAGACCTCGTCGTCACAGAGGCTACCCCGCCACCACCACAGGTCGCCTCCGTCGCCACCGGAAGTCACCGGGGTTCTGAGGAGCCGCCTCGGCGAGCTATGGTCCGCTCACCCTATCGGGCACCGGTGCTGCCCTGAGGACGAGGGTGACGATTCCGGCGGCGACCATCGCCGCGCCGACGACCCACATTCCGGCGTTCTGGGCGCCGGTGAGCTCGGCGAGCCAGCCGGTGATGTACGGGGCGAAGAATCCGGCCGAATTGCCGAGCGAATTGATGAGCGCGAGCCCGGCGGCCGCTCCCGCGCCCGCGAGGAACGTCTGCGGCAGCGGCCAGAACGTCGGCAGCGCCGCGCAGATCGACATCGCCGTGACGGTGACCGCGATCATCGTCGTGAACGGGGAGCTGAGGTAGAGGGCGATGGGGATCGAGATGCCGCCGATGAAGAGCGGGATCGCGACGTGCCACACCCGCTCGCCCGTGCGATCGCCGTGCCGGGACCAGAAGAACATCGACAGCGCCCCGAAGACGTAGGGGATGGCGGTGATGAAGCCGATCTCGACGATCGAGTACTCGGTGCCGAAGGTCTCCTGGAAGCCGGCGATGATCGTCGGAAGGAAGAAGCTGAGCGCGTAGAGACCGTAGACCATGCCGAAGTAGACGAATGACAGCGCCCACACGCGCGGCTGGAGCAGCGAGCGGCGGACCGGGTAGTGGAAGGTCTCGGCCTTGCTGTTCTCCTCGGAGTCCATCCGCGCCTGCAGCCATTCCCGCTCCTCCGGTTCGAGCCACTGCGCATCCCGCGGTCGGTCGGTGAGGTAGAAGAGGCACACGATGCCGAGGATGATCGCGGGCACCCCCTCGATGATGAACATGAACCGCCACCCGGCGAAGTCCTCGAACAGCGCATTGCCGCTCGAGATCAGCCACGACGAGAGCGGGGAGCCGACGACCGAGGAGAGCGGGATCGCGAGCATGAACAGTGCCGTCGCCCGCGCCCGCATCGTCGTCGGGAACCAGTACGTGAGGTAGAGGATGATGCCGGGGAAGAATCCCGCCTCGGCGACGCCGAGGAGGAACCGCAGCGCGTAGAGCCAGAACGCATTGGGTACGAACGCCATGAGCGCGGCGACGAGACCCCAGCTGATGAGGATGCGCGCGAGCCATCGCCGGGCCCCGAAGCGGTGGAGCGCGAGATTCGAGGGCACCTCGAGCAGGAGGTAGCCGAAGAAGAAGATGCCCGCGGCGAATCCGAACTGCGTGGCGCTGAGGGCGAGGTCCTCGGTCATGCCGCCGGGGCCGGCGATGCCGATGTTCGTACGGTCGAGGTAGTTGATGAAGTACATCGCGATGATGAACGGGATGAGTCGGACGATGACCTTGCGCATCGTCCGCTTCTCCAGCGCGGCCTCGGCGGTGGTGGGGGAAGCGTTCGCCGAGGTGGGGCCCGGGTTTCTCCGGTGACCAGGATCGTTCGCCGAGGTGGGGCCCGGGTGCGCGGCCGCACCGTCCCCGGTTCCGGGCTGGTTCGCATCGGTTGCCATGTGATCTCCTCTGATCAGGCGTTGCCGGCTGGTGCGCGGTGTTCACGAGCCGGAGAGTCCCATCGCCCGCGCGGTTGCGCACGTCATCGTCGCCGGCGACACCCACATTGGAGACATCGATCCGTGACGCACTCCGGAATGTGGGATCACATTACGCCCGGACCGGTCTCGCGCCTAGGGTTTCGCCGATGTGGTGCCGATTACCGGGACACGGCCGGCTACAGAGGGCAGGCGGCCGTGAGTCCTCACACCGCCACCCGGAGGTGAGTCGTCACCCGACTGCCCGACGGTGAATCCCACCCTGCTGCCCGATTCCAAGTCGCCGCCGCCTACGATGAACCCAACGACCACCGCCGGAGAAGAAGCAGGTGAGATGGCATGCGACCGATGACTGACCTCGACACCGAGACATTGCGCGAGTACTACCGCAACTTCTCCCGCATCGAGGCGGCCGGGACCTCACCGATCTACACGGCGTGGGCGGCAGGGGTCGCCGACGATGACCGGATTCTCGCCCTCCTCCTTGATCTCCCGCGGCCGAAACGTCAGGCGAATCTGCTCTTCGGCGCGGCCAGGCATCTCGGCTCCGGCGAGGGCGACTATGCCGAGCTGCGGCGGTGGCTGCTCGACCACTGGGACGAGACCCGCGCGCTCATGCTCGCCCGCTCGACCCAGACGAACGAGGCCGGGCGCTGTGCCGTGCTGCTGCCGGCGCTCGCGCAGATCAGCGGCCCGCTCTCGCTCATCGAAGTCGGTGCTTCGGCCGGGCTGTGCCTCTACCCGGACCGCTACAGCTACACCTACCGCACGGGTGCCAGTCCGCGCCCGGACGAGCGCGAACCCTCCGGCGCCGACTCCGACGCCGCGCAGAACGCGCGCGAGCCTTCTGGCGCCGCGCAGGACGATCCCAGGGACGGCGAGGCCCGGACAGTCGCCGCTGGGGAATCCACGGCCGCGGAACCCGCTGTCACCCACCTCGATCCCGTCGACGGGCCGAGCACCGTCGACCTGACCTGTGACATCGCGGGGGTTCTGCCGCCGACCCGGCTTCCCGAGGTCATCTGGCGCGCGGGCATCGATCTCAATCCGCTCGACATCACCGACCTCGATGAGCGGGCCTGGCTGCGTTCCCTCATCTGGCCCGAGCACACCGTGCGGCGCGACCGGCTCGAGGCCGCTGCGGCCATCGCCGCCGCGGACCCGCCGAGACTCGTCACCGGCGACCTCACGACGACCGTCGCGGGACTCATCGCCGAGGCACCCGCGGAATCACAGGTCGTCGTGTTCCACAGCGCAGTCCTCGCCTACGTCGACCCGGAGAGCCGGGACGAGTTCGTCGCGATCATGCGGGCCCACCCCGACGTCGTGTGGCTGAGCAACGAGGGCGAGCACGTGCTGCCGGACATCGGCGCACAGCTGGCCGACCACGGCGTCGACGGTGCGGACGGACGCTTCGTCCTCGCCGTCGACGGCGTCGCCACAGCCCTCACCGGCCCTCACGGTCAGAGCTACGAGGCGCTGCCGTCTCCCTGACTCGTGTCGACCATCCACGGGACACCGAACTGGTCGACGCAGGCGCCGAAACCCGGGGACCAGAACGTCGGCCCGAGCGGCATCTGCACCTGCCCGCCCGCCGAGAGCGCCTCGAAGACCTCCGTCGCCGCGTCGACATCGGGCGCGACGAAATTGAGCGCGACTCCGGTCATCGCGCCGCCGTCACCGGTCGGATCGTCGGCGCCCATGATGCGCGAGTCGCCGAAGGACAGTTCGGCGTGCATGACCGAATCCTCGCTCGCGCCGGGCATGCGCGCCTCCGGCGGCGCATCCTTCGACCGTGTGAGCGTCAGCTCACCGCCGAAGATGTCGCGGTACCGCTCGAACGCGGCAGCGCACTGACCGCCGCTGATGAAGACATGGGGAATGACTGGCATTGCTATCCACCTCGCATGATGAGTGATCGAACCTGCCGTGCCACCGCGTGGGCGACACTGCCCTGCGCGATGCCTCCAGTATGCGCTCGACCACTGACACAGTCACTCGATGCGCGCGACCCGGCGCACCGAACCCGGCACCGCCGACCCGGCACACCGAACCCGGCACCCTCGACCCCTCACGCCCACGCGACGACGAGGCGCGCCGCCTGCACCGGGATCGTCGGGTCGACGCCGGTCACCTCGGCGAAGCGGCGCAGACGGTTGGCCACGGTGTTGCGGTGACAGTAGAGGACGTCTGCGGTCCGACCGATGCTTCCGGAGTCCAGGTAGGCGCGCACGGCCTCGACGAGACGTTCGCGTTCGGCGATGCCGCACCCGGCGAGCGCGTCGTCGACGTCGGCGACGACCGACTTGCCGGTGGCGTTGAGGGCCCGGCCGGCCAGCCGGGCCCAGCCTCTGCTCCAGGTCATCGCCCCGGTCTCGCCCGGCTCGAAGACCTGGGCGAGGTCACGCGCGGTCAGCGCCGACCGGCGCAGCGACCCGAGTCCCGCTGCCGCGACCACCCCGACGCGCGCCTCGGCGAGGCGGTCCTCGATCTCGTCCGCCCGCAGGCCGCTCCCACCCGTCCGCGACTCATCGCCGCCACCGGTCCGACCGCTCTCAGCCCGACCGCTCTCCACCCGGCTCTCGCCCCGCCCGGCCGCCCCGCCGGGTCGCACTCCCTGGGCCCGGGTGAACGCGATGAGCACATCGCCGAGGTGGTGGGTGAACATCGTCCCCCCGGCGCGTTCGTGCGCGGAGACGATGACGCGCAGGGCGGGGGTGTCCTCGGCACCGGCGGCAGCGACGATGAGCGCGTCGTCGACCTCGAGGCCCAGCGCCGAGGCGATCGTTGCGAGCCGTTCGGCGGTCGGGTCGGCGTCCTGGAAGAGTCCCGCGATGACGCCCTGGCGGACCGAGGACTCCTCGGCGCGCATCCGCGCCTGCTCCGCCGTGTACGCCTGCTGGACTTGGACGATGTAGTCATCGACGGTGCTGAGGACGTCCCCGGTGTGGCGGATGACGAGTTCGGCGTCACTCGGTGCGGCGACCCTGGTGAGAGCCTCCCAGAGCACGGTGAAGTCGAGTCGGATCGCGGTCATCAGCGCTTCGAGCGGGATCCCGGCCCGGGCGCGGGAGACGCCGACATCGGTCGAGACGGCCACGGCACCGGTGAATCCGCCGGCGCGCAGTCCGTCGATGAGCGTGGCGAACGAATTCCGCCCGGTCCGCCGCAGCTCGGACAGCGGCAGCGGAGCCGGATCGTAGCCCGGCACGGCGGCGACCCTGGCGACGAAGGATTCGGTGAGCTCGTCGAGGTCGAGGGCGTCGAGAAGTTCGCCCCACCGGGCCTCATCCCCGGGCAGCGGGCGATCGTGAAGGGTGTGCGTCGCACTCATCGCCCCAGTTTAGACACGCGAGACTGTGCAGATGCACAATCCGCGGCGGTGAAACGGCGGCATTTCCTCGTGGAAACTCAGCGTTCTCCCTCGGTAGTGTCGTGAGTCACAGGAACGTCATCGCGGCGCCACCCGCGATAGCCGCGACCCACCGGTCGCACCCGACCGGCGCACCCGACGGAGATCACGCATGAGCAGCAAGCCCACCACCTCGGCGATCGAATACGACGCGACCCAGGAACTCAGCGTCAAGGACGCCAACAAGGTCGCCGTCGGCGCGCTCATCGGCACGGCGCTCGAATGGTATGACTTCTTCCTCTTCAGCGCCGCCGCCGCGCTGATCTTCAACGTCCAGTACTTCACCTCCGAGAACGCCACGGCCGCCGCGCTCGCGTCGTTCGCCACCTTCGGTGTGGGCCTTGCCGCGCGTCCGATCGGCGGAATCATCTTCGGTCGGATGGGCGACAGGATCGGGCGGCGGCGGGTGCTGATGATCACGATCGTCGGCATCGGCATCGTCACCGGACTCATCGGCATGCTGCCGACCTACGCGGCGATCGGGTTCGCCGCCCCGGTCCTCCTCGTCCTCCTGCGCATCGCCCAGGGTCTCTTCGTCGGCGGTGAATGGTCGGGGGCGATGACGCTCGTCGTCGAGAACGCCCCGCTCCACCTGCGCGCCCGCTACGCCGCGATCCCGCAGATCGGTTCGCCGATCGGCACGATCCTCTCCTCCGGCGGGTTCTTCGTCATGACGCTGCTGCTCTCGCAGGAGAACTTCAACTCGTGGGGCTGGCGCATCCCGTTCCTCGTCGCGATCCCGCTCCTCCTCGTCGCCGTCTACATCCGCAGCCGCCTCGAGGAGTCCCCGGTCTTCCGCCAGCTCGAGGAGACCGGTGAGGTCGAGAAGAGCCCGATCAGCACGACGCTGAAGAACAGCTGGAAGCAGATCATCGTCGGCATGGCCGCCGCGCTCCTCGGCGTCGGCGGGTTCTACCTCGTCACCGCGTTCTGCGTGTACTACGGCGTCACCATCCTCGGCTACGACGATTCGCTTCTCCTGCTCGGCAGCATGGTCGCCGCGTTCGTCGAGATCTTCATCCTCATCTGGGGCGGAATGCTCGGGGCGAAGTTCGGCGCCAGCCGCGTCATCCTCTGGGGCGGCATCCTCTCCGCGGTCGTCGCGGTGCCCGCGTTCCTCATGTTCTCCTCCGGCCAGCCGGTGCTCATCGTCATCGCGATGACCGTCGCCGTCGGCGCGCTCTCGTTCCCTTACGCCGCCTCGGGCACCGTGCTCACCGGCCTCTTCCCCGCGACCACCCGCTACACGGGAGTGGGCATGGCGCAGAATGCGGCGGGCATGCTCTCGGGCTTCATCCCGCTGCTCGCCACCGGCTTCGTCGCCTCGGCCGGCGACCACTGGTGGCCGGCGGCGGCGATGCTCGTCTTCCTCTCCCTCTTCACCGCGTTCGCCGGAGCCATCGCGCCGCGGCTGAGCGTCGCCCTCCCCGGCTTCAAGCACTGACCACACCCCACGCGCACAGAAGGACCCCTCGATGAACGACACGACCACCTCGGCGCCGGAGAACCTGCCTGACCGGGCCGACCGCGACGCCGACTTCCTCGCCGACTGGGCCGTCCACTCCCGCTTCGGAGCCGTGCCAGGCACGAACGGTGTCGACCGGCAGGCGGCGAGCCCCGCCGACGGCGAGCAGCGCGCATGGTTCGCGCGGCTGCTTCAGGAACACGGGTTCGTCGTCGAGCGGGACGCGATCGGCAATCAGTTCGGGCTGCTCGAACTCGTGCCCGGCGCCCCCTACGTCCTCACCGGCTCCCACCTCGATTCGCAGCCGACAGCCGGGCGCTTCGACGGGGCGTACGGGGTGATGGCGAGCGCGCACGCCGCCTTCGCCGTCGCCGAGGAGCTGCGCGCCGACCCGAGCCGGGCGCGGTTCAACCTCGCCGTCGTCAACTGGTTCAACGAGGAGGGCTCCCGCTTCAAACCGTCGATGATGGGCAGCAACGTCTTCACCGGCAAGGCCGACCTCGAGGCGGCGCTGACGACGACCGACCCGCAGGGCATCACCGTCGCCGAGGCGCTCGATGCCCTCGGCGAACGCGGCGGCTTCACGGCCCCGCCGATCGCGTCCTATGCCGAGATCCACGTCCAACAGGGCCGCAGCATGGAGGAGGACGGCGTGACGATCGGGCTCGTGGGCGCGACGTGGGCCGCCCACAAGTTCGAATTCCGGGTCCACGGCGCGCAGGCGCACAGCGGCTCGACGCTCATGGCCGATCGCCGGGATGCCCTGCTCGGTGCGGCCCGGCTCGTCGTCGCCGCCCGCGACCTCGTCGACGAGTTCGAGCCCGGTGCGCTGCACACCGCGTGCGGCGAGCTCACCGTCTACCCGAACTCCCCGGTCGTCGTCGCGAGCGACGTCGAGCTGCTCATCGACCTGCGCTCCCCCAGCGCCGAGGTGATCGCCGCCGCCCATGCCTCGCTCATGTCCACTGTCGCGACGGTCGCCGAGGAGGTCGGCGTCGACATCGAGATCACCGCGGAGCACAGCTGGGATCAGAACCCGTACCCGGCCGAGGGCGTCGAGCTCGCCCGCGCGGTCGCCGATGACCTCGGGCTCACCTCGGCGCCGGTGATGACGGTGGCCGGCCACGACTCGACGAATATGAAAGACACCGTGCCCACCGTCATGCTCTTCGTCCCCAGCGTCGGCGGGGTCTCCCACAGCCTCGAGGAATTCACGAAGGACGAGGACCTTCTCTCCGGCCTCCATCACCTCACCGAGGTGGTCCGGCGGTTGGCGTCGGGGGCGCTCGCGGGGTAAGGGGCCGTGCATTCGTCTGCAAAAAGTCGATATGTCCTCGACTAGTTGAGCGCATGTCGACTTTCGGCAGACACGACGGCGCGTGTCGCCTCGCCGAGCGTTCATCTTCCCCTCAGCTTCCGGTTCACTCGACCGATTAGCCTGAGGCCATGACCGACCGCCCGCAGACCGGCCTTCCGCACACCCGCCTCGGCGCGCTCGACGTCCCTCGGATGGGGCTCGGCTGCATGGGCATGACGATGGTCTACGGCCGCGGCGATCCCGCCGGCGGGGTCGCGACGATCCGGCATGCCCTCGACCGGGGCGTCACCCTGCTCGACACCGCCGACATGTACGCGAACGGCGCGAACGAAGAGCTCGTGGCCCGCGCGATCGCCGGGCGTCGCGATGAGGCGATCATCGCGACGAAGTGCGGGATCACGACGCTGCCGGTCGTCGGCCTGCCTCGCGGGGTCAAGGGCGACCCGGCCTACATCCGCACCAGCGCCGAGGCGTCTCTGCGTCGTCTCGGCACCGACGTCATCGACCTCTACTATCTCCACCGCATCGATCCGACCGTCCCCATCGCGGAGTCGGTGGGGGCGATGGCCGAGCTCGTCGACCGCGGTCTCGTGCGCGAGATCGGGCTCTCGGAGGTCGGGGCGGCCGATCTGCGCACAGCGCATGCCACGCATCCGATCGCCGCGATCGAGATGGAGTGGTCGATCGTCTCCCGCGAACTCGAGGACGATGTCGTGCCGGTGGCGAGGGAGCTCGGCATCGGGATCGTCGCGTACTCGCCGATCAGCCGGGGCATGCTCTCCGGCGACGCGGCCGCGCTCAAACCGGGGCTGCTCGACTTCCGCCGCTTCCTGCCGCGGTGGTCGCGAAGGAACCGCGAGCACAACGCGCAGCTCGTCGACACGATCCGGGGAATCGCCGCCCGCAACCGCGCGACCCCGGCCCAGGTCGCACTCGCCTGGCTCCTGCGCCGCGGCGACGACGTCGTGCCGATCCCGGGAACGAGCAAGCCGCATCGACTCGATGAGAACCTCGGAGCGTTCGCGCTCGATCTCCCACCGGGGGACCTCACCATCCTCGACGGGCTCACCGCCGCCGGCGCGCGCTACCGAGACGGGGGCGCAGGAGTGTGAGCGGCCGCAGGGGCCTTCCCTACCGCACGACCTCACGATGCGAGCCGTCGAGGCGCCTCGTCCAGCCGCGGCCATCGAGGTGCTCGAGGAGCGGGATGACGACCCGCCGCGTCGTGCCGAGCGCCTGCCTAGCCTGACTCGTCGTGAACGGCTGAGCGAGACCGGCGAGCAGACGCATCGCCTGCGCCGGGGTGCGCGGTGAGACGACGACACCATCGCCGAGGCGGAGCACCCTCCCCGCCTTCTCTGCGACCGCGAGCTCCCGCGCTCCCAGGCGCAGCGCCCGCAGATCGTCCGCCTCCGGCGCATCGAACGGATCGGCCGCGAGGCGACGTTCGAGTGCGGCGACCCCGGCCTCGGCGGGACCGAGATCGGCTGTGTGACCCGGTGGGCGCACCATACCGTCAGCGGTCTCGAGACCGGCCCGCCCGATGGTCGTCGCCACGAGCGCTCCACCGCCGTCCGGCAGCGGCGGATCCGTGCGTCGCAGCGCCTCGATGACGACCTTGACCGGCACGCCCGCCGCCATCGGCTGCGCGGCCAGCTGTCTCGACACAGTCTCGCGTGCCGCCGTCACCCACGCCTCGAGTGTTGGAGTGTGGACGAGCCACCCGTCCAGGGCCTCGACACCGGCCGGCAGGGTCGCACCGGCGCCACCGCCCGCGTCGGCCGCACCGGCCACACCGCTCGCATCGATGGACGAGGCCGACCCCGCACCCACCACCCCGAACCGTGCGAGCACCGCGCGCTCGACGGCTCCCCGGCGGGCCACCTCGGCGAGGACATCCCCGGTCACCGGCCGGTCGGCGAGCTCAGCGGCCCGACGCACCCCGTCGCCGCGTCGTCCCAGCTCAGGCGGATCGACGTCGAGGACGACGACGCCGGCGAAGACGTTGCGGCTGCCGGGATTGCGCAGCACGACCCGGTCGCCGAGCTCGAGCGGCAGGGGCCGGTCGAGGGTGAGCCGGGCGTGGTCGGCGTCGAAGGGCCGCAGGCGCACGGGCACGGCCGCGGTGCCGATGTGGAGCATGAGCTCATGGACGCCGTCGTCGAGGGGCTCACCCATCGTGCGGCGGACGTCGACGACCGTGACGATCGGCCACGCATCGGGCGTGATGAGGGCGTCACCGCGGTGGATGTCGTCGGCGGAGACGTCTCGGAGGTTGACGGCGACGCGGGCGGCCGGGGTGACGACCTCGGCGGAGGACTCCCGGCTCTGCATCCCGCGGATCCCCGTGCGGGCCGACGTCGACGCCCCGACGAGCTCCATGCGCTGCCCCACCCGCAGGGTTCCCGCGGTCAGCGTGCCGGTGACGACGGTGCCCGCCCCGGTGATCGAGAACGCGCGGTCGAGCCACAGCCGCACGCGCGCAGCGGGGTCGGGGGCCGGGGCCGCTGCGGTCACCTCGTCGAGGCGGGCGACGAGGTCGTCCATCCCCTCCCCCGTCGTCGCCGAGACCGTGACGATCGGCGCCTCGGCGAGCGGTGTGCCCTGCAGCTGGGTCCTCACCTGGGCTTCCGTCGCAGCTATGGTGTCAGGCGCGAGGTCCGCGCGGGTGATGACGACGAGGCCGCGGTCGATCCCGAGCGCCGTGATCGCATCCCGGTGATCGCTCGACTGGGCCTGCCACCCCTTGTCCGCGGCGATGACGAAGCAGACGATCGGCGCGGGCCCGACCCCGGCGAGCATGTTGGACAGGAACCGCTCATGCCCGGGAACGTCGACGAACGCGACCTCCCGGCCCGAGGGCAGCGTCGTCCACGCGAACCCGAGATCGATCGTCAGCCCGCGCCTGCGCTCTTCTTCCCACCGGTCCGGTTCCATCCCGGTCAGCGCTTTGACCAGGGTCGACTTTCCGTGATCGACGTGCCCGGCGGTGGCGACGACGAACATCAGGAACCCTCGCCGAGGCGGTCCGACGCAGTCCTGATCGCCGCGGCGACTGCGTCGTCGGCGGCTTCCGGCACGCACCGCAGGTCGATGAGGCACACGCCCTGGTGGACCCGGGCGACGACGGCGGGATCGCCTGCGCGCAGGGGGGCGGCGAGTGCCTCGGGCATCTCGAGCGCCCATCCGGGCAGGGGCACCCCGGGGGCTCCCCCGCCGCCGACGCGACCGTCGTGGGCGACGACGGATCCGCCGACCGCCTCGGCGAGGGTCTCCGTGCGCTCCCGCAGCCGGTCGAGGTCGATGTGGAGGGCATCGTGGACGGGGTTGCCGCGCCCGGCGATCGTCGCCTCGAGCGCGGCGAGCGTGAGCTTGTCGGTGCGCATCGCGCGGGCCAGCGGGTGGGTGGCGATGCGCTCGATGGCCGCGGTGGACCCGAGGAGGATCCCGGCCTGCGGCCCGCCGAGGAGCTTGTCGCCGGAGACGATGACGACGTCGGCGCCGGCGCGCAGGGCCGTGTCGATGTCGGGTTCGTCGGGCAGTGCCGGATCGGGGGTGAGCAGCCCGCTGCCGAGGTCAGCGATGAGCGGGAGGTCGTGCTCGTCGGCGAGCGTGCGCAGCTGCGGCAGGGTCGCCTCGGCGGTGAATCCGGTGAGACGGAAGTTGCTCGTATGGACCTTGAGCAGGCTCGCCGTCGCCGGGGTGAGCGCGGCAGCGTAGTCGGCGAGGTGGGTGCGGTTCGTCGTGCCGACCTCGCGCAGCCGCATGCCGGTGGTGACCATGAGGTCGGGGAGGCGGAAGCCGGCACCGATCTCGACGAGCTCGCCGCGGCTGACGACGATCTCATCAGGCGTGACGGGTCGGGCGGCCGCGGCCGTGCCGCTCCGCCGTTCAGTCGAATGGCTTCCCGGTTCGGCCGAGTCGCTTCCCCGCAGGGCCGTGACGGCGAGGAGGAGGGCGGCGGCGCCGTTGTTGACGACGAGGGCGTCCTCGGCGGCCGGGCAGGCCCGCAGCAGGGCCTGCTTCGCGCCGACGCCGCGTTTGCTCCGCTTGCCGGACTCGAGGTCGAGTTCGACGTCGACATAGCCTGCGGCATCGGCGATCGCCTGTTGCGCTCCTGGTGAGAGCGGTGCGCGGCCGAGGTTCGTGTGGACGATGATGCCCGTGGCGTTGAGCACCGGGGTGAGCGAGGAGGCACCCTGGTCGGTCACGGCCGCGATGACGGTGGGGGTCACCTCGGCGACGGGGAGCTCCCCGCTGCGCGCGCGGGACTGGGCATCGGCGATGACCGCGCGGATGACCGATTCGCCGAGGCGGTCGCGGGCGGCCTCGACCTCGGGAAGGGCGAGGAGACGGTCGGTGCGCGGAATGCTCCGGCGGGGGTCGGGCTCGACCATGGCTGCCTCCTCCTCGGTGCGTGCACGACCGTGCTCGGGCCGGTGCGGGCGTGTGGCGGAGGCGGACGGGAATCGAACCCGCCAGACCGAGATGCTCGGTCTCACCGGTTTTGAAGACCGGGGGGCCCACCAGGACGCCAGACGCCTCCGGATCGAACTCTACCCTGTGCTCCGGACACCGCTGACCGCGCCCTCGCACCCCTGCGGCGGTGACCTCGGAGGCACCCCGCACGGCGGTCGGACTACCACGTGCCTTGCCGTTGACGCACGGGACGACCCCGCATAGCGTGGTCACCACGGATGACGCCGCTGACGCGGCGGTGTCCCGGAACCGACAACCGCTGCTGAAGGCAGGTCCCATGCGCGCCGAACTGTTCGTCCCGCCCATCGCCTTTCATGCCGAGGGACCCGTGTGGTGGCCCGACGACGGGTCCCAGGCGGCGAATTCCCTGCGCTACGTCGATATGCTCGCCGGGCGGGTCCTCACCGCGCACGGCGCACCCGGCACCCGCAGCCAGACCGGCAGCGGCAGCCCGAGCGGTACCGCGGGCAGCAGCGCGTCCGCCGGCGCCCCGAACGGCGGGACGACGAGTGACGAGGTGACCGTCCTCGATGTGCCCGGACCCGTCGCCGCATGCCTGCGCCCCCGAATGTCCGGCGGCATCGCGGTGCTCACCGAGCACGGACTCAGCGTCTCCGACGACCCGACCGGCGGCGACTGGACGACGGTCGCCGAACTCGTCTCCGACCCCGAGGTCCGCCTCAACGAAGGCGGCTGCGACCCGACGGGACGGTTCCTCGCCGGCACGATGCGCTACGACCAAGGAGACGGCGGGGCGACCCTCTTCCAGATCAGCGGCGACGGCGCCGTGTCCACCGTCTTCGACGACGTGACGATCTCCAACGGCATCGCCTGGGCCTCATCCGGTGACCGCGCCTACTACAACGACACCCCCACCCGCAGCACGTGGGTCCTCGACTGGGATGAGGAGTCGGGGCTGACGAACCCCCGCCGCCTCTTCACCCTCGACTCCGACGACCCGGCGGGCGGTCCCGACGGACTCTGCCTCGACGCCGAGGACAATGTGTGGACGGCGATCTACGGCGGTTCCCGCGTCGAATGCCGCGACGCGACCGGCACACTCCTCGAGGTCATCGAGCTGCCCGTCACCAACGTCACGGCGTGCACCTTCGGCGGTCCCGACCTGCGCACCCTCTTCATCACGACGAGCCAGGAGGGGCTGACCCCGGGCGCCCAGCCCGAGGCCGGAGCCGTCTTCGCCGCGACCCCCGGGGCCACGGGAGTGCCGGTGGCACCCTTCGACGGCTGAGCCCACCGCCCCCGGCGCGAGCCCACGGACGGGAACAGCACCCCACCACCTCGGCGCCCCCATCCCACCGAACTGACCAGCACGGACACCCACCTGAGAGGACCATGATGAGAGCACTGAGCGTCGAACCGGGCACGGCCGATTCCCTCGCCGTCACCGAGGCGGCTCTTCCGGAGCCTGCGGCCGACGAACTCCTCGTCACCGGCCTGGCGATCGGGGTCTGCGGCACCGACCGGGAGCTCAACGGCGGGCAGTACGGGTGGGCGCCGCCCGGTCAGGAGCGGCTCATCATCGGCCATGAGTCCCTCGGCCGGGTCGAGGCCGTGCCCGACGGCTCCGACTTCGCCGTCGGCGACCTCATCGCCGGGGTCGTCCGCCGTCCCGATCCGGTGCCGTGCCCGGCGTGCGCGCACGGCGAGTTCGACATGTGCCGCAACGGCGAGTACACCGAACGCGGCATCAAGGAGCTCAACGGCTTCGGGTCCGAGCAGTGGGTCGTCAAAGAGGACTTCGCGATCCGCCTCGACCCCGCGCTCGGACAGACCGGTGTCCTCATGGAGCCGACCTCGGTCGTCGCGAAGGCCTGGGACGAGGTCTACGAGGTCGGCGGGCGCGCGTTCTTCGATCCGCAGACCGCGGTCATCATCGGCGGGGGCACGATCGGTCTCCTGACCGCCCTCCTCGGGCGTCAGCGCGGGCTCGAGGTCCATGTCGTCAACTCCTCGCAGAAGCCGAACAAGGAGAAGCTCGTGCGGGAGCTCGGCGGGCACTTCCACGTCGGCGACTTGCCGCAGATCCTCGCCGAGGTGCAGCCCGACATCGTCCTCGACACCACGGGCGACTCCCGGACGCTCGCCGACATCCTCGATGCCGTCACCCCCTACCAGGTCATCTGCCTGCTCGGGATGCACGATCCGCAGGGCGCGACCGAGCTCGACCTCGCGACGATCGGCAAGCAGATCGTCCTCGACAATGTCGCGATCGTCGGGTCCGTCAACGCCAACGTCGAGCACTGGCGGCAGGCCGCCGAGGCGCTGGCGGCGGCCGATCCGCAGTGGCTGTCCGCGCTCATCACCCGGACCGTGCCGCTGACCCGCGCCCTCGACGCCTTCGACCACGAACCCGGGGACATCAAGGTCGTCATCGACCTGCAGAGCTGAACCGAACGCGCCCCACCCCACCGGCGCACCGCCTTACCACCGGCGCACCAGCAGCCATCCCCTCACCCGCACCTTGGGAGATCAGCCCATGAACACCTCGGCGTCGTCGGATGCGACGAAGAACTGGTCGCTGCGCTGTCGAGTCATCCGGGCGCTCTACGCGCTCATCGGCGTCGTCCTCATCGGTCTCGGGGCCGCGATCCTGCAGACCGGCGGGGTCGGCGTCGACCCCTACACCGCCCTCAACATCGGGATCAGCGAGAGGATCGGGTGGAGCCTCGGGGCGTACCAGCTGCTGAGCAACGCGATCCTCTTCATCCCCGTCCTCATCTTCGCGCGCAGGTACATCGGCGTCGGCACGCTCATCAACATGACGCTCACCGGGTTCTTCATCCAGGTGTTCGCGAGCCTGCTCGACCCGCTCGCCGTCGCCCCCGACGATCACGCGATGGCCGCCCTGTTCTTCGCGATCGGGATCATCGTCTTCGCGTTCGGGGCCAGCGGGTACATCTCCGCAGGGGTCGGCACCGCACCCTACGATGCGATAGCGCCGATCATCGTCGACCGCACCGGCTGGAAGTACCAGCGCGTGCGCGTCCCCCAGGACCTCATCGTCCTCGTCGGTGCCCTTCTCGTCTCCGGGCCCGTGGGCGTGGGGACGATCATGACGGCGTTCTTCGTCGGCCCGCTCATCGCGTTCTTCTCCGCCCACGTCAACGAACCCCTCGTCGACCGGCTGACGCGGGGGCTCGGGCGCACCGACTCCCACCCCGAGGCCGGGGCTCCGGGAGACCCGACGAAACTGCTGTGACCTCGCCGAGGCGGGGCCTGGTCCCCGCCGGGTCCGGCAGTCACGGACGGGTGAGTCCCCGTTGCGAGGCCGGGGTGGCCCTCACTCGATGCCGAGGCAGCCCCTATTCGATGCCGAGGCGGGCGAAGGCGTTGCGGAAGATCGTGAGATCGCCGAGGCCCGGCAGCTTCTGCACGCGCTTGTCGAGCTTGTCGACCTCTTCGCTCTGGCCGCGGAAGAGATAGGACATCACGTGCTTGACCTCGGCGTCGTCCATCATGCCCGAGCCCACCGGCTTCCACAGCTTCCCCAGCGCAAGCTGCACGATCCGCTGCGCCCGCGGGTTGTCCTCGAGGCGCTCCCGGGCCTGGGTCGAGTAGAAGGCGACGTGCCGCGTCTCCTGCTTGGCGATGCGCTCGAGCAGCGGTGAGAGCACGGGGTGGTCCTGCATCGCCGCCATCCGCCGGTAGCCGGCTGTCGCCGACAGCTCATTGGCCGCGCCCCACGCCATGTGGACGGCGATGAAGTCGGAGCCGACCATGTTCGCCAGCAGCGACTGCTTCGCCGGGCCGAGCGCGAGCTTCCAGCCGAGTCCTGCGCGCTTGGCCTTGATCTCGTCGTAGTCGACGTGGATGCCGTGCTTCTCGAGCACGGCGGCGAGCGCCTCACCGTGCCAGAACTCCTCCCGGTTCCACATCGTCATGAACGCCGCCGGTGCGTCCTCCCGATGGGAGGGAGTGACGAGCAGCTCCCGGACGAAGCACGTCGTGTGGTACTCGACATCGCACATGTAGCGCACCGACCGCAGCGTGTCGCGGTCCAGCGGCATCTCGTCGAACACATCGAGATCGAGGTCGGACCACTTGACCGCCTCGGACGTCTCGGCGTAGTTGTCGAAGTCAAACGCCATGCTCACTCCTCACTCGAGATATCGGCGCCGAGGCGCTCGGACCGTCCGCTCGCCGCGCGGTGCGCAGGGCCGCCCGCACCTGGGTCACCGACGGCTGCGGGTCCCCGGGCAGCAGCCGGCCGATGACGGCATCGGAATCGCTGAGCTCCTGCCGGGCTAAGCTGCCGGTGAACAGACTCGACAGGGCGACCGCCTCGTCGGGGTCGGGCACGCCGACGATCCGCAGCGGCGCCCACGGCCTGGCGACGTGGAGACGCGCGGTGAGCGCTTCGGCACGGGACCGGGTGATGCGGGCGATCGCCTCGGTGCGGAAGAACCGCACGATCTCATCCCGCCGGTCGACCACCTCGGCGAGGACCCGGGCGGCCTCCCCCGTCAGGCGCGGCAGCAGTGCCCGCTCCGCGGCCTGCAGCGCACCCTCCTGGATGGCCAGCCGGGCCATGTGACCGGCGGTGATGGGCTCCTTGACGGCTCCGCCGAGGACGGGCGCGACGATCGGCAGGGCACGTTCGACCCAGATGCCGCGCAGCGTCGACGACAGGGAGCGCGGGGTGCGCGGCGAACGGCGAGCGTCTGCGGCGTCGAGGATCTCGCGCAGCGCCCGGGCCAGCCAGTACCGCTCGTAGCCCCACGCGGTGACGAAGGCGGTGATCCGCGCCTCGTTGGCCGTCCACGAGGCGAGCATCGCCCGCGTCTCGGCCAGCGCGGAGTTCTCCAGGCGCCAGAGGAACCCGAGGTCACGGGCCGCCTCGGCGGGCAGGTCGAGATGCGCGGCATCGACCGCGATCCGACCACGAGCCGCCGCGAGGTAGCCCGGGACGTCGAAGTCGGTGACGAGGACCGTCGGATGCGCGGCGTCGGAGAACAGCCGACCGTTGACGTGGCCCGGCGGATGGTCGCTGGTCACCATTCGAGCACCTTCCATCGCTTCTTCAGGGCCAGTCCGTAGAGGCCCAGGTCAGGGGTGACGGCGATCGGTTCGCCGACGAGTTCGAGCCACGCCGCATCGGCGAGCGAGTCCCCGTAGCCGGTCGACTTCCCGAGGTCGGCGCCGATCCCGCTCGCGTACTTGCGCAGCCAGTTCGCGCGGGCCTCGTCGACGAGCGGCGGCGTCGCGAGGTAGCCGGAGAGGACCCCGGCGTCGGTGACGTCCATGCGGGTGGCGACGACCTCGTCGAAGAGATCGGCCAGCGGTTCGACGAGGACCTCGAGGGCCCCGGTGACGAGCACGGTGCGGTGCCCGGCCGCGCGATGCTCATCGATGAGGGTGCGCGCCTGCGGACGGATCGAGCTGCGGATGCGCTCCCCGAGACCGCCGGCGATGACCTCGCGCAGCTGCTCGATGCGGAACCCCTTGTAGCGGCGGTTGACCATGCGGATGAGCTCCGAGCGGTCGCGGGACTCCGCCCGCAGCAGGCCCGGAACGATCCCCGCGATGCCGGCGAGCGCGGCCGGCCAGCGGTGGGGCGGCTGGGTCGCGCGGACCACGGCCGCGTACTGCCGGACGATGTTCGTCGAGATCACCGTGCCGTCGAGGTCGAAGACGGCGAGGGCGTCCGAGGCCGGGGCGATCGGGGCCGGACTCGCCTGCCGGGCGGTGGTGCGCCCGCGCTTGCGGGCATAGCTGCGGGTGAGCTCCGTGACCGCGGGCAGGTGGATGTCCTTGAAGTACCGGTCCCAGTCGATCTCGGTGACGTCGAAGCTCCTGGCGTGACCGGGCGGCAGCGCCGCCTGCAGGGCACGGGTCGCGGCGTCGTCGAAGACCATCTCCGTCTTCGTGTACTGGCGGTAGAGGTCGGCGAACTGGCGCAGCGAGCGCAGCCCGGAGTCGATGCGGCTCAGTCGCGCCGCCCACTGCCGGGTCCGGCGGGATGACGGGAGGCGGTCGACGATGCTGCGACCCGCCCGGGAGCTCAGTTCCTTCAGGCGGATCCGCTGCTCGATGAGCTCGGAGTTCGGGAAGCTCCACTCCGGCACCGGGGTGGGCTCGCCGTCGGGATCGGGCAGCGGACGGTCGAGGAAGTACTCGCGCACCGTGCGCACCATCTGGTGGAACGGGAGCGGATTGCTCGTCCCGGACACGACGTGGAAGTACTCCGGTTCCCGTGCGAGTCCGTCACCGTGAGCGGCATCCGCGTCACCGGGGTCACCATCCCGGTCGACGAGAGCGAGGATGACGTTGACGACGAAGTCGACGGGGATGATGTCGAGCACGGAGTCCGCGTGACCGGGGAACTCGGAGAGACTGCCGTTCGCGTAGGCCATGATGAGCGGGTCGGCGACCTTGAAGCCGTCGATCCACCCGGGATGCGGGTGCCGCAGCGCCGATTCGATGATCGAGGGTCGGACGAAGGAGACGCGATGGCCGGTGTCGGCCCACTCCTCCTCGGCGACCCGTTCGGCCATCGCCTTCGTGAACGTGTAGACGTCGGTCCACCCCAGCGACTCGGCGCGGGTGCGGCCGAAGTCGACGAGGCGGCTGGCGACGTGGGCCTCGCGCGCGGCCTCCGCGGCGGCGGCGACGGCCTTCGGTCCCATCCGCGAGCTCTGTGCGCGGGCCTGCCGGAGGAATCCGCGCAGGCTCTCCGGGGTCCGCGATTCGGCATCGACGCGCTCGCGCGCGAGCTCGGCGGCCGCGGACTCGGCGCGGTGGTCGACGGCGTGGCTGAGTCGGCGCTCCTGGGCCACGCCCTTCGAGATCCCGCCGACGTACGCGGTGGAGACGTGGATGACGTGCGGGTCCTGACCGGAGTCGAGCAGCGCCCGGTAGAGGTTCTCGACCCCGCCGACGTTCGTCCGGAACGCCTCGTCGATGGGCGCGTCGAAGGACACGCTCGAGGCGGAGTGGATGACGATGTCGATCGGCTCCGGCAGCGACGGCAGGTCGGTGAGGTCACCCTCGAGGACCTCGACTCTCGTCCGCACCGCCTCGGCGACGACATCGTCCCCGACCCTGGCGCTCCACTCGGCGAAGACGGGCTTGGTCAGCAGCCTCTCCACCCGGTCCCGGCCCGTCTGCGTCCCGCGGGGACGGACGAGGACGGTGACGGTGTCCTCCGGTCGGCTCTCGAGGAGAGCCTGGAGGACCGCCTGACCGAGGAATCCGGTCGCACCGGTGAGGAGAATGCGGCTCGGTGTCATGTGCTGCCTATCGGGGTGTGAGGAAACGGTATCGGAGTCTGATTCGGAGTCGCGGCCGAATCGGATGGGACCACGGGCGAAGTCATCGCGCAGTCACCAGCGAGTATGACCCGCGTCACTGTATCGTGACAAGTATGCATGTTGCTCTCATCACCGGAGGCACCGCCGGCATCGGCGCCGCGTTCGCGCGCGCATTCGCCGCTCGCGGGGTCGACCTCGTGCTCGTCGCCCGGAATCGCGACCGGCTCGAGGAGTTCGCCGCGGATCTGCGCGCCGGCACCGGGGTCGCCGTCGAGACCATCGTCGCCGACCTCTCCGACCGGGAGGCGCAGGCCGAGGTCGCCGCGCGCATCGAGGCCCCGGGGTCGCGGCCGCCGATCGACATCCTCGTCAGCAATGCCGGGTTCTCCGTCCGCTCGAGCCTGCTCGACCCCGACCTGCGGCAGCATGATCGGGGCTTCGAGGTCATGCAGCGGGCGGTGCTCGTCCTCGGCGGTGCGGCCGCCCGGGCGATGGCGCTGCGCGGGCGCGGCTGGATCATCAACGTGTGCTCGGTGAGCGCCGGGCTCACCCAGAACAACTACACCGCGATCAAGGCGTGGACGCAGAACTACTCCGAGTCGCTGTCGGTGCAGACGGCCGGGACGGGAGTGACCGTCACCGCTCTCGTGCCCGGATGGGTGCGCACCGAATTCCATGCGCGCGCCGGCATCGCCGGCACCTCGATCCCCGATCTCCTCTGGCTCGATGCCGACGACCTCGTCGAGGAGTGTCTGCGCGATGTCGCCCGCGGCCGCACCGTGAGCGTCCCCCAGCTGCGGTGGAAGGTCATCGTCGCAGCGCTGCGCGCGGCTCCTCGTCCCGTCATCCACCGGCTCTCCGCCCTGCTCACCTCGCGGCGGAATGAGGAGGAATGAGGGCATGAGCCGGCGGGATCCGTCGGGTCAGGAGCCGCAGTCGGGTCCGGGACCGCAGTCGCCGGGGCCGCCGTCGGGGGACCGGAGGAATTCTCCCGCCGAGGCGGCATCCAGAACCGCGGTCGGCTCCGAACAGCGGGTGATGACCTCCGAAACGTCACCACCTCGCACGCCGGTGTCGACGGCGAAGCACCGCTCCCGACTCCGTGCGCTGCTGCGCGCTCTCCTCCAGCGCGTCCTCTTCCGCGCCCTCGTCGTCTCGACGATCTCTCCGACGGTGCGGATCGAGCCGCGGGTCCGGGGGCTGACCGAGGGCTTCCTCGTCATCGCGAACCACACCTCGCATCTCGACGCTCCGCTCATCGCCCAGAGCCTGCCCCACCGGCAGGCGCGCTTCCTCTCCACCGGCGTCGCCTACGACTACTTCTTCACCGCCTGGCACAAGCGGCTCTTCGTCCGCAGCCTCTTCAACGCCTTCCCGGTCTACCGGGAGGGCTCGCGCGGCAGCTCCGAGGTGCCGCGGGCGCTGCTGCGCGCCGGCGTCCCCGTCCTCCTCTTCCCCGAGGGCGGTCGGCAGCAGGGCCGCGTCATCGCCGATTTCAAGGTCGGTGCCGTCAAGCTCGCCGTCGATGCCGGTGTCCCGATCGTTCCGGCCGCCGTCGTCGGCGGGTTCGAGGCGATGCCCAAGGGAGCGAACTGGCCGGTGCCGGGCAGGCCGCCGGTGCGCATCGTCTTCGGCGAGCCCGTCATCCCCCGGCCCGGGGAATCCCTGCCGGCGCTCACCGCCCGCGTCCAGAGCCTCGTCGAGGAGCTCTTCGACTCCGGAGCCGACGCGATCGGGGTGCCCCGCCTCGCGCACCGGCATGAGAAGCTCGCCCCCGGTGAGGAGCCGCGCACTCCCACCCATGCCCCGGAGCCGGACAAGCAGACCACGCAGCACCATTGGACGACCGCCCCGAGCCCCCGCCGTCATCGGCCACAGGCTCGGGGCCGCCTCGGCGAAAGCACGGATGAGAGGATGAGGAATTGAGCACACCGGTCAGAGCGGAGGACGTCAGGCGGCATCGCTGGTGGGGCTGGGGCGCCGACGGCGTCGAGTTCCGCTGGGAGACGAAGCCGGCGTTCGCGGCGATCGCGAAGGAGAAGGTCGGGCTCGACCTGTGGAACGCCCCGCGCCCGCGCACTCCGGACCTCGCCGACGTCGACGCGCCCGCGTCCCGGATGCCCGCTGACCTCCTCGCCTCCCTCGCCAAGGCGGTCGGAGCCGACAACGTCAGCACCGATGACGGGCTGCGCATCGTCCACTCGTTCGGTCGCTCCCTGCCCGACCTCTACCGGGTGCGGAACGGGATCATGCCGCGGCTCACCGATGTCGTCGTCCACCCCGGCAGCGAGGACGAGGTCACAGCCGTCCTCGACATCGTCCTCGCTCACGACCTCGTCCTCATCCCCTACGGCGGCGGGTCGTGCATCTCCGGATCGGTCACCCCGGATCCGGCGGAGACCCGCCCCATCGTCTCGCTCAACCTCGGACGGATGCGCCGGGTCCTCGACGTCGACGAGTACTCGGGGCTGGCCCGGGTCGAGGCCGGCGCCTACGGTCCCGACCTCGAAGAGCAGCTCAACCTCCGCGGTTGGACGATGGGGCACTTCCCCGACTCGTTCAGCTATTCGACCCTCGGCGGCTGGGCGGCGACCCGGTCGTCGGGGATGCAGTCGGACAGGTACGGCGACATCGAGGACATCGTGCGGGGGATGCGCGTCGTCCATCCCCGCGGAGTCGTCGTGAGCAAGCCGATCCCCGGTCGGGACTCCGGCCCGTCGGTCCACGAGATGATCCTCGGCAGTGAGGGCCGCCTCGGCGTCATCACCGAATGCACGGTCCAGATCCACCGCCGGCCCGAGGTCAGGGAGGTCGTCGCGTACCTCTACCCGGATTGGGCGTCAGGCGTCGAGGCGATGCACGACATCGCGCGCTCCGAGGTCAGCCCCACTTTCACCCGGCTCTCCGACGGGCCCGAGACGCGCTTCAGCCTCGCCATGGTCTCGCAGCCGACCTCGGTGAAGTCCAAGGTCAGCGCCCGTGGTCAGGATGCCCTGTTCGCGTATCTGCGCGCCCGCGGCTGGGACACGACGGAGGGGATGTGCCTGTCCTACGTCTGCTTCGAGGGGTCGAAGGAGCACGTCGCGCGTGAGCGGGCCGAGGTCAAGCGGATCGTCTCGGGTCGCGGCGGGATCAGCCTCGGCACCGGACCGGGAGCGATCTACGACCAGAAGAAGTTCGACACCCCCTACCTGCGCGATTTCCTCCTCAACTACAGGGTCTTCGGCGATGTCTGCGAGACCGGGGTGAGCTGGGCGAACCTCAAGACGATGCACGCCCGCGTCCACGAGCGCTTCGAACAGGTGCGCCGGGCGCAGGGCGGGCCGGGCTTCATGTTCTGCCACATGTCCCACAGCTACCACGGCGGGGCGTGCCTCTACTTCACGTTCGCCGTCCCCTACACCCGCGAGGACACCGCGCTGACGGAGTACCAGTTCGTCAAGGACGCCGTGCAGCAGGAGTTCATCGACTCCGGCGGCGGGCTCTCCCACCATCACGGGGTCGGCACCGAGCACCGGCCGTGGATCGTCGACGACATCACCCCCGCCGGGGCGTTCATCGTCGACTCCCTCTTCCGCGCGACCGATCCCGGTCGGAATCTCAACCCCGGCAAGATCGTCGCCGAGGCGGACGTCGAGTCCCCGGCCGGTGTTTCGTCCCCGGTGGATGACGGCGCGGTTCCCGCTGTCCAGCGTGACCGGAGCACCGATCCGACGCCGTGAGGCCAGTGCTAGGCTCGCGCACATGGACACCTCGGAGACGCTCGAGACCGCACAGTACCGCCTCACCGGGTTCGCCCACGGCGGCGGCTGTGCGTGCAAGATCCCGCCCGGTGAGCTCGAGGACGCGGTCCGCGGACTGACCGGGCAGACGCACCCCGAGGTCATCGTCGGTCTCGATGACGGCGACGACGCCTCGGCGGTGCGCATCCGCGAGGATCTCGCGGTCCTCTCCACCGCGGACTTCTTCACCCCCGTCGTCGACGACGCCTACGACTGGGGGCGGATCGCGGCGGCCAACGCGCTCTCCGACATCTACGCGATGGGCGGGACCCCGGTCACGGCGATCAACCTCGTCGGGTGGCCGCGGGAGACGCTGCCCATGGAGCTGCTCACCGAGGTGCTGCGCGGCGGTCTCGACGTCGCCGGGCAGGCGAACTGCCCCGTCGCCGGCGGTCATTCGATCGACGATCCCGAACCGAAGTACGGGATGGCCGTGACCGGCATCGCCCATCCCGATGCGATCATGCGCAACGACGCCGCCGAGGCGGGACTGCCGATCACTCTGACCAAGCCGATCGGGGTGGGGGTTCTCAACAATCGTCACAAGCAGACCGGGGAGGTCTTCGACGAGGCGATCGCGACGATGACGCAGCTCAATGCGGACGCCTCGCGGGCGGCCGTGGCCGCCGGCATCCGTGCGGCCACCGACGTCACCGGCTTCGGACTGCTCGGCCACCTGTTCAAGATGGGCCGGGCCTCCGGGGTCGGTGCGGTCATCGACGCGGCTGCGGTGCCCCGCCTCGGCGGGGTCGACGAGTCGATCGCCGCAGGATTCGTCTCCGGCGGCACCCGGCGCAACCTCGACTGGGTGCGGCCGCACCTGACCACTGATGACACCGTCACCGAGGCGGACCTCCTCCTGCTCGCGGATGCGCAGACCTCCGGCGGCCTCCTCGTCGTCGGGGAGCTGCCGGGTCACCCGGTGATCGGGGAGACCGTCGCCGGGTCCGGCATCCGCATCCGCTGAACCTGTTCAGCTCACCCGCGCCTCGATGCCCGCGATGAGGAGATCGAGCCCGCGATCGTAGACGAGTCGGTTGCGCTCCGTGCCGGTCGGATGGCGGGCGGCGAGTGCGGCGAGCGGGGAATCCGGGTCTCCGGGCGCGAAGATCTGATTCGGGGACAGGGCGTCGAGGGCGACCCCGAACGCGAACGCATCGAGGACTTCGAGCGTGGTGAGCAGCTCGTCCTCGGGCAGGCCGGCGCGGCGGAGGATCTCAAGGAGCGCCTCATAGAGTCGCAGGGTCTCGGGTTCGTCGATCGTCACGCCGAGGAGATGGATCATCACGCGCGGATGGTCGGCGTAGAGGCGCCAGAGGGATCCGACGCCGGCTCGCAGCGAGTCCTGCCACCCCGCATCGGCGAGGGTGACGAGGTCGTAGTCGCCGTTGAGGACCTCGCGCATCGCATGGACGATCCCGTCGCGTCCGTCGACGTGGTGGTAGAGCGAGGAGAGGGAGACGCCGAGGCGCTTCGCGAGCGGCTGGATCCTCAGCTCCTCACCGGCATCGAGCATCTCGATGGCGGCGAGCGCGATCTTCTCCCGGCTCAGCAGCGGGGACGTCGGTCGGGCCATGACGCACGCTCCTCCTTCTCGCGACTCTGCGACTTCTCACCTCGGGGACTTCTATGTCCTGCCGCGATGCGATTGACAAGCTCTCGAACCGGCAGGCACCATTCTAGGTAACCGAAAACTTTTCGTTTAGTCAATGAGTGCCGTTCCCCGCACTCCGACTCCGGCAAAGGGGCCACCACATGAGCACTGCACCCGCACCCGCTGACGATCCCCGCGTCCCGCTCGGACTGCGCAACGGCGCGGCGGTCTTCCTCGTCGCCCTCGCCGGACTCATGCTCGCCAACCTCGCCCCGCTCGTCATGGCTGTGCTCGAAGATGTGGGCTTCGACGTCATCGCCTCCGGCAACATCCTCACGTGGGCACTGCTCGCCTCGGCGCTCGTCGGCCTGGGCACCTCGCGCCCGGCGGCCGGACGCCACCGCCGCACGATCGCCGTGGTCGGACTCGTCATCGCCATCATCGGGTTCCTCGCCGCGGCGTTCATCGGCAGTCCCACGATCATCGTCGCCGGACTCATCGCCGGTGGCGCCGGAGTGGGCGCGGCGATCTCGACCTCGGGGGCTGCGATCGCGGCGATCGAGAACCCCAACCGGGTGAGCGCGACGAGCGGCGTCGTCAATCGCCTCCTCGTCATGGTCGTCCTCGGGGTCATCCCCGCGATCGGCCTCGCCCAGATCACGGTGTTCGGGGCGCTCGCGCTGCTGTCGGCCCTCAGCCTCGCCGTGACGATCTGGCTGCCGGCCACCCCCGACTACTCCTCGGCGGTCATCGCCGCCGAGTCCCCCGCCGGCACCCGTGCGCCCCGCAAGGTCGTGCTCGCCGGCATCGGCATCCTCATCGTCTTCCCCCTCTGGGGCACGAGCGAGGACTCCGTGTGGACGCTCGCTCCGGTCCTCGGCGACTCCGTCGGGCTGAGCGAGCAGTCTCTCGGCTTCGCCCTCAGCGCCGCCGCCGGGTGCGGGGCCGCGGCGATGCTCATCGTCATGCTCCTCGGCACCCGGATCGGACGGGCGGTGCCGCTGGCCGTCGCGCTCATCCTCGGCGGGGTGGCGAAGATCTGGATCGGCATGACGACCGATCCGCAGACCCTGGCCGTGCTCATCGTCGTCGTCAACACGATCTACGCGTTCGCGTTCGTCCTCTTCATCGCCACCGCCGCCGGTCTCGACGCCCGCGGCTACTGGTCGGGTCCCCTCGTCGGGGCCTACATCGTCGGGTCGAGCTTCGCTCCCCTCCTGGGCGCATGGGTCATCGACACTGTCGGCATCCCCGCCTTCGGGCTCATCATGGGCATCGTCAGCTTCGTCGTCGTCATCCCCACGGTGCTCATCGCCCGCGTCTCGACGAGCGTCGAACGCACCCTGACCCACCTCGGCGAGGATTCACCGACACCGCCCGCGGATCCGTCGACCTCGGGCACCCCCACCGAGGCGACCGCCACCACGACCGACTCCTCTACCGCCGCTGACGCCTCCGACACCGCGACGGACTCCCTTGCCGGTTCCACTGGCGGACGGGACTCCGTCACCGACGACTCCCCTACCGACTCCACCGAAAGGACATCATGACCACCGTCCTCACCAACGCCACAGTCTTCACCGGCATCGCGGACGCCCCGCTCCACGAGGCCGTCGCCTTTGAGGCGGGACGGATCCTCGCCGTCGGTGACGCGGACACCGTCCGTGCGATCGCCGGTGAGGGCGCCGAGGTGGTCGACCTCGACGGTGCGCTCGTGTCCCCGGGGTTCGTCGAGGCGCATACGCATCTGGCGATGCTCGGGCAGACCCTGGACAAGGTGCAGCTGCGCGACGCCGGGAGTCTGAGTGAGATCCAGGAGCGGCTGCGTGCGGCCCGCAGCGCGCAGCCGGAGGCGGCGTACCTCCTCGGCGCGAGTTGGATGTTCGACGCCGTTCCCGGTGGTCAGCCGACGGCGGCGATGATCGACGAGGTCATCGCCGACATTCCCGTCATCCTCGACTCGAACGACGTCCATTCCTCCTGGGTCAACACTGCGGCGCTCGAGGCGATGGGCATCACGGCGGAGACGCCGAATCCGCCCGGTGGGGAGATCGTCCGCGACGCCGACGGGCAGGCGACGGGGTTCATGCTCGAGACCGCGGCGATCGAGTACGTGTGGTCCTACCTCGATGAGATCACGACGGCCGCGGATCGTGATCGGTTCCTCGACACGGCGTTCGCGGCGTACCTGGCCAACGGGGTGACCGCGGCGACCGACATGGCGCTCGGCGAGCCTGAGCTCGCCGCCGTCGTCCGCCTGCTCGAGCGCGACGGCCGCCTGCCGTTCCCCGTCACTGCCCATTGGCTCCTCCGCCCCACTGGCGATCCCGAGCGGGATCTCGCCCAGGTCGCGCGAGCGGTCGAGGTGCGCGACCAGGTGGCGTCGCTGGACGGCTCCGAGTGGTTCCGCCTGGCCGGGGTGAAGTTCATCCTCGACGGCGTCATCGATGCGTGCACCGCGGCGATGCGGGCACCGTATGCGAACGGGACGAACGCCGAGGCGATCTGGTCGTTTCAGACCGCCGCACCGGTGGCCGTGGCCGCCGATGCCGCCGGCCTGCAGCTGGCGATGCACGCGATCGGCGACCATGCGAGCGAGATCGCGCTCGACCTCGTCGAGGAATGCGTGCGGGCGAACGGTCCGCGACTGCGCAGTCCGCGCATCGAGCATCTCGAGTCCGTCACGGATGACACGATCCGCCGCATGGCCGCGCTCGGCGTCGTCGCGTCGCTCCAGCCGGTCCATTGCGACCCGGCGATCATGGACAACTGGATGACGATGCTCGGCGACGACCGCGCGGAGTCGGGCTTCCCCTGGCAGAAGTTCCGCGACGCGGGGGTGCGGATCGCGCTCGGCACCGATGCGCCCACCGCTCCCCTCGAGGCGGCGCACAATCTCTTCATCGCGCTGACGACACGGTCGGCGCTCAGCCCGGGACCTGCCGCCTATCACCCTGAGCGGGCGTTCACCCCAGGTCAGGCCCTTGAGGGGCTGACCTTCGCGGGAGCGCTGGCGGGCGAGTTCGGTGACGGGATCGGGCGGATCGTGTCCGGTGGGCGCGCGAATCTCGTCGTCCTCGACGTCAACCCGTTCACCGGCGACCCGGACGACCTCCTCGGGGCGACGGTCCTGCGGACCTACGTCGACGGAGAACTCGTCGCCGGCAGCGCGGCGTCGACGCGCGAGTAGCTCTCGAAGGGCGCGCAGCCTCCGCAGCACGCCCGGCGTCGCAGGCACAGAGGCACCCGGCGGCAACCCCGCACCCGGAGCTGCACACACACCGCGTGCATGGGTGGTGTGTGGAGCCGAGGGTTGTGCGTACGCAGCTCCGCGGAGGAACTCACGCCCCGAGGTGGGAGTCGCCTTCCACGTAGGAACAGCGGCTGCGGGTAGTGTTCGCGCCCAGAGACTGCGCGCCCGACGGGCAACCCCGCACGCGGAGCTTCACGCACACCGCGTGCACGAGTGGTGTGTGAAGCCGAGGGTTGTGCGTGCGCAGCTGCGCGGAGGAAATCGCGCGCCGAGGTGGGTGTCGCCCTCCGCGTTGTAGCTACGGCTGCGGGTAGTGTTCGCGCCCAGAGACTGCGCGCCCGACGGCAACCCCGCACGCGGAGCTTCACACACACCGCGTGCACGGGTGGTGTGTGGAGCCGAGGGTTGTGCGTACGCAGCCGCGTGGAGGAAATCGCGCGCCGAGGTGGGTGTCGCCCTCCGCGTAGCAGCTGCGGCTGCGGGTAGTGTTCGCGGCAAGGGACGGCGCGCCCAGCGGTCTCGGATGCGGCGCACCTGAGCAGGACAGAAAGTTGACGCAGACACCGGGCACGCGGCCTGGAGACCTTCAAGTCGGCTGCACGCACCGACACCCTGCGGGGCGGCGCACCGCCCCGCGGCCGGCTACCAGCCGGTGGTGATCGAGTCGTCGGTGATGCCCTGGGCGCGGCGCTCCTCGAGGCGGGCGCGCTGCGGTTCGATGACGTAGCGCGGGTCCTTCGTCGAATCGATGCCGGCTTCGAGCATCCCGAAGCGGGTGTACGCCGAGGCTGCCGCCAGTGCCGTGCCGCTGACCACGGACAATGTCCGCAGCAGCGCGCGGGTCTTCCAGCTGCGTCCCGCCTTGTTCGCCGCGACGGTGGCAGCGCCGGAGGCGACCGCACGTCCGGCGACGCCCTTGGCCACGGCCTGCGCGGCACCCGATGCCGTGAGACCGGCGACGCCGGTGGCCGCCGTCTTCGCGACGCCCTTGACCCCGCGCAGCGCCTTGTCGCCGGTGCGGGAGCCGAGCTTCTTCGCGAAGATCCGCGCCCCCACCTCGACGACGGCCGCGCCGATCGCTCCGGCGATGAGGAGCTTCTCGGCACGGTGGAGCTTGTGGCCGGGTTCGCCCTCCTCCATCGGCTCGACCTCGACGGGGTGCATGCCCTTCTTCATCCGCGACATCGCATAGAGGTCGCCGGCCGAGCCCATGAGCGCGAGCAGACGCGCCGGTTCGGCTTCGCGCACGGGTGAGAGCGCCATCGCGGCACCGCCGGCGGCCAGCGACGCCGAGGACACGAAGACGAACGGCAGCCCGTTGCGGCCCGCGGCATTCCACGTCGGCACCGCCGTGTCGCCGAGGAGGACCGCCGTGTACGCGGCCAGCGGAGTCGCGAAGAGAGCGGACTCGAGGGCCGCGGGCAGCTCGAGTGCGTGGAGGACCTTGCGCAGCGGTCCCAGCGGCAGGATCTCCTTCGTCAGCCGGTCGACCTCGATGACCGAGGTGACGCCGGCACCGACGCCGAAGCCCGAGAGGATCCACGTGCCGAGGCTCATCGGGGAGGACACCTTGACCACGCGCATCATGTTGATGAAGCGCTCGGGGCGACCGAGGTCCTTGACGAGCGCCGCGCCGCCGAGGGCCGTCGCGCCGATCGCGGTGAGACGGGTGGCCGTGCGCATGCCGGGCCGGTCGCTCAGCTGAGCGCCGAGGCCGAGCAGCGTCGACCCGCCGGCGAGCCCGCCGAGGAAGAGGTAGAGCGAGATCTCATGACCCCATGGCGGCGGCTTGACGATCGGGCGACCGTAGTACGAGGTGAACTCGACGTCCTCGACCATCGGCATCTCGCGTCCGCCGTCGGCACCGCGGTTCTGCCAGCCCCCGCCGGAGCCACCGGAGCCCCGACCTCCGGAGCCACCGGAGCCGGACCCGGATCCCCCGCGACCGCCTCGGCGACGCTTCTTCCGCCCGCCTTCTGGCTCGGGGGGACGGTACGAATCGTAAACGGATGAGCTCATGAACGCTTGCTCCCGAGGAAGGACAGGCCGGCCGCGGCGATCATGCCGAGGGCGGCGATGCCGGCGGTGGCGAACATCGCGGGCAGGTCCTTCGTCGCGACCCGGGGATCCGGCGGCAGGCCGTAGACCTCGGGTTCGTCGAGGAGGAGGAAGACCGAGCCGGTGCCGCCGACCCCGTCGTTCGGGTTCGCCCCGTAGAGGCGCGCCTCGGTGAGTCCCTTCGCGTGGAGATCGGCGACCCGCTCATGGGCCTGGGCGACCATGTCCTCGCGGTCGCCGAACTTGATCGACGTCGTCGGGCACGTCTGCGCGCAGGCCGGGGTCTGGCCCTCGACGAGGCGGTCGTAGCAGAGCGTGCACTTGTTCGCCGTGTGCATGTTCGGGATGTCCGCGGTGTCGAGCGGGTACTCCTCTCCGCCGCGATCCGTGGGCGGTCGGATCGTGCCGTCGTCACGGCGTTCGATGACGCCGAACGGGCAGCCGGCCACGCACGTGCCGCAGCCGTTGCAGACATCGGCCTGGACGACGACGGTGTCGAACTCGGTGCGGAAGAGCGCACCGGTCGGGCACACGTCGAGGCAGCCGGCGTGCGTGCAGTGCTTGCACACGTCGGAGGACATCAGCCAGCGGAAGTCCGCGGTGTCCGGCGGGGTCGTGTCGACACCGTCGAAGTCGACGGGGTCGAGCGCGCCGGGGGCGAGGAGGTCGACGTCGAGCTGCGGTGACGACGGCAGTCCGCCGCCCACCGGCTGCGGACCCGCGGTCTCGTCGGTGCGCGGCCGGATCGAGGGCATGCCGAGGTTGACGAGCTTGCGCCCGGACTCCCTGGCCGCTTCGATCTGCTCCTTGCCCTGTTCGACGAACGCGACGTGGCGCCACGTGTTCGCGCCGAGCTCACCGGTGTTGTCATACGACATCCCGAGGATCTCGAAGTTCCCGTCCTGCGGGTTGTGGTTCCACTCCTTGCACGCGACCTCGCAGGCCTTGCAGCCGATGCAGATCGAGGTATCGGTGAAGAATCCCTTGCGATTCTGCGTCGTGTCATGCCAATGGCCGTCCGCGACGGTGCCGGAATCCAGCGTCGGTGCCGACATCAGTTCTCCTCCTCTTCCTCTTCTGCTCTCCTGCGCGCGTTCTTCTCGTACTCCCACGCGTTCGCGGGCTGTTCGGGATCGACCGGCTGGTACGGCTTGCCGTCGGCGTCGTAGCCGAAGTGCGGGTCGCCGTCGGTCGGGTCCCCGTCGACGGCGTAGTTCGCGTCGACCCGCTTGTCCGGCTGCTCGCCGCCGGACTCGCGATCGCCGGCATCCTCGGGCGCGCCGCTGTCGCCGGCTCCGCTGCCTGCGGAGTCCCCGGAATCCGTGGGTGCGCTGTAGCCCTTCGCCGAGGCGGTTCCGGAGTCCTGGGATTCGTCGGCTCCGTACGTGCGACCGGGGGTGACACCGACCGCGGAGTCGCCTCCGCGCTCGTTGTGCCCGCCCGTGTGCGCCGGGGAGCTCGCCTCGGCGGCGCGGTCGACGACCTCGGGCGGGACCGTGACGAGTTCGTTGCCCGACTCGGGGGTGAGACCGGCCTCGCGCTGGTACTTCTCGACGAAGTCGACGAGCTCGGGCCCGCGCGGCCGCCTGCCCGGCAGGGCGGTGCCGGCGACGTACTTGCCGTTCTGGATGAAGACGTTGGGGTCCATCGTCACGCCGAGGAGGTCGTTGGCCGAATCGCCGTCGACCCACGCGCCCTTGCCGCCGACGCCCCAGTGGTAGGGCAGGCCGATCTGGTGGACCCACTTGCCGCCGATCTTCAAAGGCGTCATCCGCTCGGTGATGAGGACGCGGGCCTCGATCGCCGCCCGGGGGGAGACGAGGGTCGCCCAGCCGTAGGGTTCGAGTCCGACCTCTTCGGCGAGCTCCGGTGAGACCTCGCAGAACATCTCGGGTTGGAGCTCCGAGAGGTAGGACAGCCAGCGGGACATGCCGCCGGCCGTGTGGTGCTCGGTGAGCCGGTAGGTCGTGAACACGTACGGGTAGACCTCGGAACCGGGGAACCCGGCACCCGGGGCCGACAGGTTGTCCTCCCGGCGCATGATCTTGCGCAGCGGATTGTTCTGCTGCGTGTAGAGCGGGTTGCCGATCGTCGATTCCTGCGGTTCGTAGTGCGTGGGCAGGGGTCCGTCGACCATGCCGCCGGGGGCGAAGAGCCAGCCCTTGCCGTCGGCCTGCATGATGAACGGGTCGTCGCCGTCGAGTTGGCTCGGACCGCCGAAGGGCACATCGGAGTGTGCTTCGGGGTTGAGCTCGACGGGGAAGTCGGGTTCGTCGGCGCCGACCCAGCGGGCCTTGTCCGTGTCCCACCACACGAGCTTCTTCCGCTCCGACCACGGCTTGCCCTCGGGGTCGGCCGAGGCGCGGTTGTAGAGGATCCGGCGGTTCGCCGGCCACGCCCATGCCCATTCGGAGGCGATCTCGTCCTGCTCGGTGCGCGGTTTGCGCCGGGCGGCCATGTTGACGCCGCCGGAGTAGATGCCGGTGTAGATCCAGCAGCCGCCGGCGGTCGTGCCGTCATCGCGCATCTGGGTGTAGACGTCGAGCGGCTGCCCGTCCTTCTCCCCGCCGACGTAGTAGCCGTTGACTTCGGCGAGGACCGCTTCGGGATCGACCTCGCCGTCCTCGTCGAGCGGGTAGTCCCACGTCAGGTCGAGGAGCGGGCGATCGCGCGGATCGTCGGAGTCGGCGAGCTTCGCGCGGATGCGCTTGCCGAGCTCGTAGAAGAACTCGAGTTCGCTCTGCGCCTCACCCGGCGGGTTGACCGCCTTGTGCCGCCACTGGACGAGGCGCTGCGTCTGGGTGAACGTGCCCGCCTTCTCCGTGTGGTTGGCCGCGGGCATGAAGAAGACCTCGGTGTCGATGTCCTCGGTGCGCAGCTCACCGGTCTCGATCTCCGGGCCGTCCTTCCACCAGGTGGCGGATTCGATGAGGCTGAAGTCGCGGACGACGAGCCATTTGAGGTGGCTCATCGCCATCCGCTGCATGCGCCCGTTCGCCGACCCCACGGCCGGGTTCTGGCCGAGGAGGAAGTACCCGTCGACGCCGTCGTTGAGCATCCGCACCTGCGTCTGGTAGGTGCCGTGGGCGCCGTTGATCCGCGGCAGGTAGTCGAACGCGAAGTCGTTCTCCCGCGTCGCCGCGTCACCCCACCAGGCCTTGAGCAGGTTCGTCGCGTAGCTGCGGCCGTTGGCCCAGTAGCCCTTGTGGGTCTCGGGCGTGCCGACGGCGGCGACGTAGTCGTCGAACGTGTCGTGGACGCCGGCGCTCGGCATCGGCAGGTACCCGGGCAGGAGGTTGAACAGCGTCGGGATGTCCGTCGATCCCTGGATCGTCGCGTGTCCGCGCAGCGCCATGATGCCGCCGCCGGGGCGACCCATGTTGCCGAGCAGGAGCTGGAGGATCGAGGCGGTGCGGATGAATTGCGCGCCGAGGCTGTGCTGCGTCCACCCGACCGCGTAGGCGAAGCACGTGGTCCGTTCGCGACCGGAGTTCGTCGTGATCGATTCGAGGAGGTATTCGAAGTCCGACTCCGAGATCCCGCACGATTCGGCGACCATCTCCGCGGTGTAGCGCGAGTAGTGGCGCTTGAGTATCTGGAAGACGCTGCGCGGGTCGGTGAGGTTGGGGTCGCGCAGGGCGACGCCGGCCTCATCGGTCTGGTACGACCACGTCGAGTTGTCATACGAGTTCGTCGCCGGATCGTAGCCGGAGAACAGTCCGTCGAGGTCCTCGGGGTCGAGGTAGTTGTCGCTGATGAGGTTCGTCGCGTTCGTGTACGACCGGACGTACTCCTCGAAGTAGAGGCCGTCGGTCAGCACCCGGTTGATGAGCGCGCCGAGGAGGACGATGTCCGAGCCCGCCCGGATCGGGACGTGCTTGTCGGCCACCGCCGTGGTCCGGGTGAACCGCGGATCGACGTGGATGATCCGGGCACCGCGGGCCTTGGCCTCAGTCACCCATTGGAAGCCCACCGGGTGGCATTCGGCCATGTTCGACCCCTGGATGACGATGCAGTCGGCATTCGCCATGTCCTGGACGGGTTGTGTGGCGCCGCCGCGCCCGAACGAGGTTCCCAGACTGGGAACCGTGGCGGAGTGTCATATGCGGGCCTGGTTCTCGATCTGTATCGCGCCGGCGGCGGTGAAGAGCTTCTTCGCGAAGTAGTTCTCCTCGTTGTCGATGGTCGCCCCGCCGAGGCTGGCGATGCCCATCGTGCGCCGCAGGGGGTGGCCTTGGTCGTCGAAGTCCTCCCAGTGGTTGCGGCGGGCTTCGAGGAACCGGTCGGCGACCATGTCGATCGCCGTGTTCAGGTCGAGCTTCTGCCAGTCCTTGGCCTTCGGGGCGCGGTAGAGGACCTCGGTCTGCCGGGAGGGGTTGTTGACGAGCTGTTCGCTCGCCGCGCCCTTCGGGCAGAGGCGCCCGCGTGAGATCGGCGAGTCGGGGTCTCCCTCGATGCCGACGACCTTGTCGTCCTTGACGAAGATCCGCTGTCCGCAGCCGACGGCGCAGTACGGGCAGACGGACTGGACGACCTTGTCGGACGTCGTCGTCCGCGGGACCATGTTGCGCGTGTGCTCTGACACCACGGACTCGCCGCGTCCGGTCGGATCGGACGAACGGAACTGCCGCAGCACCGGCCACTCGAGAAAGCTGAACCGTGCCATGGCGTCATCATACCCCCGCACTCTCTACGGCGTGTAGTGAAGAATGCCTAAACTTTCCTTGCCACGAGAATGCCGTCGTCGAGCTCGGTTTCCGTGCCATCAGGCCCGGTCACAGGCCGATTCCGCGTCTCGGCGAGAACACACTCCCATGGTCGACTTCCGCCGGCGGTCAGCAGTGTGAAGTCCTCCTCGGGAGTGCTGAAGTCGCCGTCGAGCCCGTGCTCGTGCCCTGCTTCCCCATGCTCTGAATCCTCGCGGGCTGCCCAGGGCGGAACCGTGGCGTGGGAGATGAGGATGAGCGTCTCGCCGGGACTGACCAGCTCGCCGAGGTGGCGCATGAGGTCCGCACGGGTGTCGGGCAGGCGGGTGTGGAGGAAGCACCCGGTGACGAGGTCGTAGGCGCCGCGGTGGTCGTCTGCGGCGGCCCAGTCGACGAGGTTGGCGACGGCGAAGTCCGCGTCCGCTCCTGCCGTCTCCGCGGCGACCCGGGAGCGGGTGATCGCGGTCGGGGAGAGGTCGATGCCGGCGGCCTGCCAGCCTCGACCGGCGAGCCAGATGGCGTCGGCGCCCTCACCGGAGCCGACGTCGAGACTGCGACCTGGGGTGAGGTCGAGGTCGGTGACGACGTCGACGAGGGCGACGTTGGGACGGCCCGACCAGACCGCCTCGGCGCCGGAGTAGCGGTTCTCCCACTCCTCGACGGAACCGGGCACCTGACCGGACTCGGATGCCTGCCCGGTCTCAGGTGCATGCCCGGACTCGGGTGCCGTGT
Source organism: Brevibacterium sanguinis (assembly GCF_039528855.1). Taxonomy (NCBI): domain Bacteria; kingdom Bacillati; phylum Actinomycetota; class Actinomycetes; order Micrococcales; family Brevibacteriaceae; genus Brevibacterium; species Brevibacterium sanguinis. Next base: position 38,864 of record NZ_BAAAMB010000003.1, read on the forward strand.
CGGGGGCGGACACGGACGCGGCCCGGGCATCTGGCCCGGGCCGGTCGGTGCGGCTGTGGTGCTCGGTCACTGTCCCTGACCGGGCGCGCCCTCGGCGGTGGAGTCGGCACCGTCGCCGGCTTCGCGCTTGGCGATCTCGGCGCGGACCTCGTCCATGTCGAGGTCGTTGACGGCGGTGATGACCTGCTCGAGCTGCGGGGCGGCGAGCGCACCGGGCTGAGCGAAGACGACGATGCCGTCGCGGAACGCGACGAGGGTGGGAATCGAGGTGACGTTGAAGAGGCCGGCGAGCTGCTGCTGGTCCTCGGTGTCGATCTTGCCGAAGGCGATGTCGGGATACTGGGTCGAGGCCTGCTCGAAGACCGGGGCGAACTGGCGGCACGGGCCGCACCATTCTGCCCAGAAGTCCAGCAGGACGACGGAGTTGTCGGTGATGGTCTGCTCGAAGTTGTCCTGGGTGATCTCGATCGTAGACATTCGGGCAGTCTAACGACGATTCCTCCACTTTGCCTGCATGTTTCCCTGTCGTCCCGCGCAGCGGGACCCAGGGTCCTCCGCGGCGCAGCGCTGCCGCCTATCCGGCGGGGTCGACGGGTCTGAGGGCCGTGCCCGAGGCGATCTGCGTGGCGAGGACGGCGGTGAGCGCGCCGGCGAGCATGAGGGAGGCGAGGACGACGATCTGGAACTGGGCGGCCTCGAGCGGGGAGGCGCCGCCGAAGAGCGCGCCGACGAAGGCGCCGGGCAGGGTGACGAGGCCGGTGTTCTTCGTCTGGTCGAGGTTGGGCAGGAGGGCCTCGCGGACCGCGATCTGCCGCAGGCGCTTCGTCGCCCGGCGCGGATGCGCTCCCACGGCCAGCCACGCTTCGACCTCACCCCAGCCGCCGCGCAGTTCGCCGTCGTAGCGGCGCATCGCGAGCGTGGCCGCCGTCATCGCATTGCCGGAGACGATGCCGGCGATCGCGATGACCCGCTCGAACTGGAGATCGACGAGACCGAGGGCGAGGACGAGTCCGAGCGTGACGAGGGTGCCGACGACGACGCCGACGACGGCTCCGAGCGGCCCGCGCGGAACTTCGCGGGCCCGGCGCAGCGAGGTCAGCGAGGCGGTCGTGAGCATGAGGCCGATGAACGCCGCGACCGCCCACCACGCGGTGAGCGCACCGGAGAGGAGGAGGGCGACGAGGGCGAGCTGGACGACGGCGCGCACGATCGCGACGACGGGCAGCCAGCCGAGCCCCACCTCGGCGATGCGGAGGATCGTGACCGTGAGGACGACGAGAACGGCGATGCCGGCCAGGAAGGGGAGAACCTCGGGGAGCGTCACCGTCTCAGTGTAGGGCTGAGGCGAGACCCCACGGCCGAATTCGGGCAGGGATCATTGCATCCGATTCGACGCCGGACCGGGACGAATCTCTGATAGACTGGCACCATCGCTTCAACTCCCTCCCTCTTCATTTCGTTCGCGTCCTGTGTCGACGCGTCCCCCAGGTTTTCGTCGGTTCCGCAGCGCACTCGCCTGTGCTCCGACGGGAAGATCACACCTTTGGGCCACCGAGCGATCGGCCCCCGCCGTTCGCAGAGCGGCCGACTGTGTGTGACAAGCCGGATCCACGTCGGATCCGACCATCAAGACCGCTCCGGCGGTCGCAGCTGAATAAGGAAACAAGGAATATGACCACAGGTACCGTGAAATGGTTCAACGCGGAAAAGGGCTACGGATTCATCCAGCCTGACGACGGTTCGGCCGATGTGTTCACGCACTTCTCCGCCATCGAATCGACCGGTTACCGCGAGCTCACCGAGGGCCAGAACGTCGAATTCGAGTCCGAGATGGGACAGAAGGGCCTCCAGGCCACGAGCGTTCGCCCCCTCTGAGCTCAGAGCCCAGAGACTTCTCACCGCGACTGACGCCGCACTGGCGTCGACGGCGGTGAACTGATCGGCAGCGGCCGGTGACAGTGATGACCACTGTCACCGGCCGCTTCGCATTCATCCGGGTACGTGAGCCGCCGCGCTTCTCACAAAGTGGAAACATCCTATTGCCAGGCGGAAAAACTGTGATCTAAGATTCTTCGTACTTGCCTATGGCGAGTTCAAGGTCGAACTTGGGCTATCTACCGGGCGCTGCAGAAAGGACTGGTAGCCCCGTGTTGGATCGCCTCAACGCCTATTCGTCGACCGTGGAATCTCCCGACCGGTGGGCCGTTGCCACCGTCATCGCCGTCTCCGGGTCCGTCCCCCGCCCCATCGGCACGTCGATGGCCGTCCGCGACGACACCCTGACCATCGGATCGATCTCCGGCGGCTGCGTCGAATCGGCGATCGTCGACGCCGCCCTCACCGCGATCACCGGCCAGCGGTCGCTGGTCTGCGAGTTCGGCTTCAGCGACGAGTCCGGACTCTCCGTCGGCCTCATGTGCGGCGGCGACATCAGCGTCCTCATCGAACCGCTCACCTCCCTCGCCGAGGCGGTCACCAGTCTCATCGACTCCGACCGCGACGACGCCGGTGCCCTCATCCGCGAGATCCCCCTCGACGTCGCGATGCGCGGCGGCGAACTCGTCGCACCCGAGCCGCGGGCGGTCCGCGCGCCGCTGCCACCCGTGACGCTCGGCCCCGGCGATCCCCTGCCCCAGGCCTTCGCCGAGGCGGTCGGCACCGCCGCTGCCCCCGTCGCGGAGATCGTGCGCCGCGGCGGCTGCGGGATCGTCGCGGTCCGCGACGAGACCCGACCCGACTGCCCGACCGTGCGCCGGCTCTTCGTCGAATCCCGCCGCCCCCGCGCCCGCGTCCTCATCTACGGCGCCAACGACTTCTCGACCGCGATCGCCCAGGCCGCCTCCTTCCTCGGCCTCCACGTCACGGTCTGCGACGCCCGTCCCGTCTTCGCGACCCGGGCCCGCCACCCCGGCGCGCACGAGGTCGTCGTCGACCGTCCCGGCGAGCACTTCGCCCGCGAGTGCGCGGCCGGCCGCGTCGACTCGCGCACCGCGGTCATCGTGCTCACCCACGACCCGCGCTTCGACCTGCCGGTCCTCGACCGCGCCCTGCGGATGGATCTCGCCTACGTCGGGGCGATGGGGTCGCGGACGACCCACGAGAGGCGAGCGCAGGAACTCGTCCACGGGGGCCTGCCGCAGACCGCGTTCGACGCGCTCCACTCCCCGATCGGCCTCGACATCGGCGCCCGCACCCCGCAGGAGGTCGCCGTCGCCGTCCTCGCCGAACTCATCGCCGTGACGACGGGCCGGGCCACCTCGGCGGGCATCCCCGAACTGCGCCACACGAGCGGACCGATCCACGGGTCCCGCGGCAGCGACAGTGCTGCACCCAACTCCGACCACGGGGCACCCAGCGCCGGCCCACCAGCACCCGGCCCCGACCCCACGACACCCCCACGGGAGGAACCCGCGGCACCCCCGCATCCCCTGCACCGCCTCGGCACTGCGCTCACCCGAGGGGAGGCGATGATCTCATGGATATGAGCTGCGTCGACGAGGTGCTCACCTGCGCCGATCCCGAACGGTGGCAGCCCGGTGACAGCTGGCTGGCCGGGGGCACCGTGCTCTTCTCCTACGGCACCGACATCACCCAGGGCCCGCCGCGGCGCCTGCTCGACATCACCGAGTCCGGCTGGACGCCGACGCTGTGGCGCTGCGACGCCGCCGGTGAGCCCGTCGAGCTCGAGATCGCCGCGACCTGCCTGATCAAGGACATCTTCGAGTTCCGCACGAGCGGTCCGCGCGTGCCCGGCCACGGCGATCGGGCGCTGCCCGGCCTCGATCTCTTCGCCCCGGCGTGCGACTCCTTCGTCGCATCGTGGAAGATCTGGAACGCCTCGACGATCGGCGGCAACGTCGCCACGGGACTGCCCGCCGGCCCGATGATCTCCCTCCTCTCCGGCCTCGACGCCGTCGCCCTCCTGTGGGGTCCGCGCGGGTCGCTGCGGGCCCTGCCCGTGGCCGAACTCGTCGTCGGGGAGGCGCAGACGACGCTCGAGCCCGGGGAGCTCATCCGCAGCTTCCACATCCCGATCGCGGCGCTCACGCAGCCGTGCGCGTTCCGCCGCATCTCCCTGACCGAACGCGGACGCACCGCGGCACTGATCATCGGCCGCCGCCTCGGCGCGGGAGCCCTGCGCTTGGCGATCACCGGGTCGACCCGTCGCCCGCACATCATCGACCTCGGCCCGGACGCCGCGCATGCGGCGACGCATGAGGGACTGCAAGCGGCGATCGACGAGGCGGTCGCCGGGGTCTGGCACGACGACATCCACGGCACCCCGCAGTGGCGGGAGGCGATGACGCACCGCCTCGGCGCGGAGATCCTCACCGAACTGCTCGACCCTGCCGAACCGCACCCGCGCTTCGCCGCGCGCACGACCGGAGACATCACGATGACGAGGAGCACGCGATGACGACGACCGCACACACCCCACCCGCCACCGCGCCAAAGAGGCCGTCGGCCACCGTCGACGGACGCACCGTCGCCGTCTCACCCGAACCCGGCCAGTGCCTGCGCACATGGCTGCGGGAGCAGGGGTCGACCGGGGTGAAGAAGGGCTGCGACGGCGGCGACTGCGGAGCGTGCACCGTCATCGTCGACGACGAGGCGATCCACTCGTGCCTCTATCCCGCCCACCGGATCGCCGGGAAGTCGGTGACGACGATCCAGGGACTCGGCACCCCGGAGGACCTGCACCCGGTGCAGGAGAACTTCCTCGCCGCCGGCGGCTTCCAGTGCGGGTTCTGCACCGCGGGAATGATCTGCACCGTCGCCGCGATGACCGAGGCCGACAAGAAGGACCTGCCGCGCAGTCTCAAGGGCAACGTGTGCCGGTGCACCGGCTACCGGACGATCGAGGATGCCGTGGCCGGCCACCGCAACGTCGACCCCGGATTCCGCGGCATCGGGGCGAACACCGGGGCGCTCGCCGGCCCCGGCGTCGTCACCGGCACCGTCCGGTACACGATGGACATGCAGCCCGACGAGCTGCCCGCACCCCTGCTCCACGGCGCGCTCGTCCACGCGACCCGGGCGCACGCGCGGATCCTCGCCATCGACACGGCGCGGGCGCTCGCCGAACCGGGCGTCATCGCCGTCCTCACCCACGAGGATGCCCCGGCCAAACGGTTCTCGACCGCACAGCACGAGATCGTCGAGGACGACCCCAAGGACACCCGCGTCTTCGACGACGTCGTCCGGTACTACGGACAGCGCGTCGCCGTCGTCGTCGCCGAGACCCAACGGGCGGCCGAACGCGGGGTCCGCCTCGTCGACATCGAATACGAGGACCTGCCGGCGGTCTTCGACGTCGAACTCGCCGACGCCCCCGACGCCCCGGCGATCCACCCCGACGCCGGACCGGACGCGGGCATCGCCCGCCCCGGTGACAACGTCCTCGCCGAGGTCCACCACGAGATCGGCGACGTCGAGGCCGCACTCGCCGCCTCGGCGGTCACCCACGAGGCGACGTACCGCACCCAGCGCCTCTCGCACATGGCGCTCGAGACCCACGGGGCGATCGCGTGGACCGACGACGAAGGCCGATTCGTCGTCCGCAGCAGCACGCAGGTGCCGTTCCTCGTCCGCCGGGCGCTGAGCGAGATCTTCGACCTCGACCCGGATCGGGTGCGGGTCTACTGCGAGCGCGTGGGCGGCGGATTCGGCGGGAAGCAGGAGGTGCTCTGCGAGGACGTCGCCCTGCTCGCATCGATGGCCACCGGTCGGCCCGTGCGCCTCGAGCTCTCCCGCAAGGAGGTCTTCACCGCCACCACCGTCCGCCATCCCTTCCGGATGCGGATGCGCGCCGGCGCCGACGAGACCGGGACGCTGACAGCACTCGCCGTCGACGTCCGGTCGAACACCGGCGCCTACGGCAATCACGGTCCCGGCGTCCTCTTCCACGGGGTCGGGGAGTCGGTGGCCGTCTACAACGCACCGCACAAGAAGGTCGACGCGATGGTCCTCTACACGAACACGATGCCCTCGGGAGCGTTCCGCGGCTACGGGCTGAGCCAGATGATCTTCGCCGTCGAGTCGACGATCACCGCCTTGGCCGACAAGCTCGGCATCGACGAACTCGAGATGCGCCGGAAGAACATCATCGGACCCGCCGACCCCATGCTCAGCGCCCACGACGAACCCGAGGAGGACCTCCTCATCGGCAGCTACGGTCTCGACCAGTGCATCGACCTCGTCAGCTCCGCCCTCGACCGGGGCCGCACCCGCTGGGCCGAGCACGTCGCCGCCGGGCACGGGGAGGACCTCGGCGAGGAGTGGAACATCGGCGAAGGGCACGCGATCGCGATGATCGCCACCGCCCCACCGCGCGGCCACATCGCCCACGCTCACATCACCCTCGGTGAGGGCGGAACGTACGAGCTGCGGGTGGGCACCGCGGAGTTCGGCAACGGCACCTCGACCGTCCACGCGCAGCTCGCCTCGACCCTGCTCGGCACGACGACGGACCGGATCACGCTCCGGCAGTCCGACTCCGATGTCGTCGAACACGACACGGGGGCCTTCGGGTCGACGGGCACGACGATCGCCGGGAAGGCCAACGATCTCGCGACGAAGGACCTCATCGCGCGCCTGCAGGCACTGGCGGCGCCCCACCTCGGCGCCCGGCCCGAGGAGGTCGAGATCGCCGGTGACTTTGCGTGCGTGCGCGTCCCGGCCGACCTCAATGCCCGCTTCGCCCAGGTCGTCGGACCCGCCGGCGGCAGGCGCGCGGTCCACCTCGATGAGCTCCTGCGCGAGTCGCTTGCGACCACCGGGGAGGCCCCGACGGGGTCGGGCTACTGGGGCGGGGAGCCGCGGTCGGTGGCGTTCAACGTCCACGGGTTCCGGGTCGCGGTGAACATGAGCACCGGTGAGGTCCGGATCCTCCAGTCCGTCCACGCCGCCGACGCGGGCGTCGTGATGAACCCCCACCAGTGCCGCGGACAGGTCGAGGGCGGGGTCGCCCAGGCGATCGGGGCCGCCCTCTACGAGCGCATCATCGTCGACGAGGAGACCGGCAGGCCCGTCACCGACATCCTCCGCCAGTACAAGGCCCCGAACTTCGCCGACATCCCCCGCACCGAGGTCCACTTCGCCGACACCCATGACGCCGTCGGACCGCAGGGGGCGAAGTCGATGAGCGAGTCCCCGTTCAATCCGGTCGCTCCCGCACTCGCCAACGCGATCCGCCATGCCACCGGCGTCCACTTCACGACGACCCCTCTGACGAGGGATGCCATCTATGCGGGACTCGCCGAGGCGGGGGTGCTGCAGCGATGAGCGCGACCGTGCCGCACGCGCGCAGGCCCACGACGTCGGGTTCCGGGAGGTCGGCGATGACGGGCCGGGGTGTGGCCCTCATCCTCGCCGCCGGGTCCGGGCACCGGCTCGGGCTCGGCCCGAAGGCGCTGCTGCCGTGGGAGGACTCGGTCCTCGTCGTCCGGGCCGTGAAGGTGGCCGTCGCCGCCGGGCTGAGGCCCGTCGTCACCGCCGGTCCCGGTCGCGGAGAGATCGAAGCCCACCTCGCCGAGGCGGGGCTCGGGGACGTCGCCGTCATCGACGTGCCCGACGCCGAGGTGGGGATGTCCGCATCGTGGCGGGCCGGGATCGCGGCGATCGGTCGGGAGCCGGGGACCACCTCGGCGACCCCGGTCCTCGTCATGCTCGTCGACCAGCCCGGGATCGGTCGGGCGGTCCTCGACCGACTGATCGGCGCGTTCGATCCCGGGCGCATCGCCCGCGCGGCCTGGTTGGGGTTCCCCGGCCACCCCGTGCTCCTGCCGCTCGACCATGCGCGGGCCGCCGTCCGGCGAGCGTGCGGCGACGAAGCGGGACGGGCGTGGCTGCGGGGGCACGCCCACCTCGTCGACCTCGTCGAGTGCTCGGACCTCGGGGACGCCTCCGACATCGACACCCCCGACGATCTGCGGGCATGGCGGGAACGGGAGCCGACGAACCGGTAGCGTGGGAGACCAGACCATCCACCCACCAACGCCGAGGCGGTGCGCCGATGACCGAAGCTTCCCACGACCCGATCCCCGCCGGTGACAGCGGGACCGGGGTCGCCGTTCCCACGACCGTCGTCTTCGACCTCGGTCAGGTCCTCGTCGGATGGGACCAGTCCGGGCCGCTGGCCGACCGGATGAGCCGGGCCGAATGGGACGCCTTCGCCGCCGAAGCCGACTTCGCCGCCCTCAACGTCTCCGCCGACAACGGGGCGACGATCGCCGAGGTGGTGGAGCGGGCGAGCGCGACCGATCCCCGCCACGGGGAGATCGTCGCGACGTACTACGAGCGGTTCGACCGGTCGCTGACCGGTCCGATCCCCGGCATGGCCGAGATCGTCGCCGACCTGGGAGCCGAAGGCGTGCGGCTCCTCGGCCTGTCGAACTGGTCGGCCGAGACCGTCCACTTCGCGCCCGTCGCGGCACCGGCGATCAGCGAGCTCGAGGACATCGTCGTCTCCGGGCGGGAGAAGCTCATCAAACCCGACCCCGCGATCTTCCGCCTCCTCCTCGACCGCTTCGACCTCGATCCTGCGCGCACGGTGTTCGTCGACGACCTCGCGGCCAATGTCGAGGCGGCGCGCGGCCTCGGGCTCATCGGCATCGTCTTCACCGGTGCTCAGGACCTGCGGGCCGACCTCGAGCGGCTCGGCCTCCTCGGCGCCCGCAGCAGCACGTGAGTCGACCGGCTATCCAAGGTCGACGCCCTTCGCCGTCGCGAGCGCCTGGAGCTTCTCGCGGTCGTCGGTCTGCACGCACACCGTCGCCCGCAGCCCTTCGCTCTCGCGTCGCAGCAGGTAGTGCGCGACACTGTCGGTGAGCGGCTCCCCCGCGTCGTCGACGAAGTCCCAGCGCACCTGGACCATGACGAGGTCAGGGGTGAGATGATCCTCGCCGAGGAGGTCGTACCCGACCGAGGCGAGCCCGAGCTGCCGGTAGAGCGGGTAGGACTGCTCGAGCCCCGCGGCCATCGCCTCCCGCGATTCGAGCACCCCGGAGAACGCATCGTCGACGATCATTCCCGGCATCGACCACAGACGGCTCGCCGCCTCGGCGTCGAATTCGCTCAGCGAGCGCGCGTACTCATCGAGGTAGGCGGTGATCTCGGTCGTCTCGATCGTCATGTCCCCACCGTACCTGCGGTGAACAGGTTCACTCCAGTGCCTTCCGGGCGGCCTTGAGCGCGATCCTCCGGGGCAGCAGACCGGCACCGGCGGCGAGCACCTTGTTGCCGAACCCCGAGATGACGCTGCGCGGCTGACGGTGCTCGAGTGCGGCGAAGGCGACCGCGACGACCTGTTCGGGGGTGTCGAAGCGTCCCGTGCCGGCGAAGTCGCTGCCGGCCACGGCGAAGAACTCCGTGTTCGTCGGACCGGGGCTGAGCGCCAGCACCCTCAGCGGAACCGACCGCGTCTCCTCGGCGATCGCCTCGGTGAGGGAGAGGACGTAGGCCTTCGTCGCACCGTACGCGGCCATCCCGGGCGTGGGCTGGTAGGCCGCGGTGCTCGCGATGTTGACGAGCACCCCGGTCAGCTGCGGCAGCAGCGCGCGGGTCAGCCGGGTCAGTGCCACGACGTTGACGGCGAGCATCTCATCGATCCGCTCGGGGGCGGTGTCGGCGAAGGGTTCGGCGATGCCGAACCCGGCGTTGTTGACGAGCGAGTCGACCGCGATGCCCCCGGTGGTGAGATCCGAGAGGAGCCCGTCGACCCCTGCCGCCTCGGCGAGATCATGGACGAGAACATGGGCGGTGATGCGGTGGGCGGTCTCGAGCTCTCGGGCGAGCTCCTCGAGCCGGTCACGGCGGCGGGCGACGAGGACGAGATCGGCACCGCGGGCGGCGAACTGTCGGGCGAACTCCGCCCCGAGGCCCGAGCTCGCGCCGGTGATGAGGACGGTGGTGCCGCGGACGTCGAGTGCGTGCCGACTCACGCCGTCGGCCCCGGTGCCGCGCGTCGGCCGTCGACGTCGGCGATGATCCGGGAGGCGAGCGCCTCGGCGGACGCGGGATTCTGCCCCGAGTAGAGGCTGCCGTCGACGACGATGTGGGGACGCAGCGGAACCACGCCCTTCTCGTAGTGGATCCCGGCGTCCTTGACGGCGTCCTCGAGGAGCCACTTGGCCTTCCACGCGAAGGCGTTGAGACGTTCCTCGACGTTGGACAGTCCCGTCATCGTCCGTCCGGCGAAGGCGTTCGACCCGTCCTCGTTCTTCGCCGCGAGCACGGCGACCGGCGCATGGCAGAGGAGGGCGAGCGGCCTGCCGGAGTCGAGGCGCCGCTTAAGGAGTGCGCCGGAGACCGGATCGACCGCGAGGTCCTCCATCGGGCCGTGCCCTCCGGGGTAGAAGACGACGTCGTAGTCGGCCTCGTCGACGGTGTCGAGGGCGACGGGATGGTCGAGGGCGTCCTTGATCGAGTCGAGGTAGGCGCGGATCTCCCGGCGCTTCTTCGGTCGACCCCCGGCGATGCCGAGGCTGAGCTCGTCGAGCGTCGGAGGCACTCCCCCGGGCGTGGCCACGGTGATGTCCCACCCGGCCTCGGAGAAGAGACGGTAGGGTTCGGCGACCTCCTCGGCCCAGTAGCCGGTGGGATGGACGGTACCGTCCTCAAGCGTCCATCCGGTGGCGGCGGTGATGACGAAGAGAACCGATGTCATGAGGGGACCTTTCCTAGAACGACGAGGACGCTGTGGGGAGGACGCTTCGATTGCTAAAGTTAACAGTGTCCACACTGAAAAAGTACGGGGGAGGATCGACTGTGTCAACAGCGTCCGCGGAGAAGCCGCGGCATCATCATGGCAACCTGCGCCACGCGCTCATCACCGCCGGCGTCGAGATGCTCGAGACGGGCGAGGCCTTCTCCCTGCGCGCCGTGGCCCGCCGGGTCGGCGTCTCCCAGGCCGCGCCGTATCGCCACTTCGAAAGCAAGCAGGACCTCGAAGCCGCGATGGCCGCCGACGGCTTCGCCGAGCTCCAGACCTCACTCGAAGCCGTCGTCGGCGAGCACGGGGAGGGCGACACCCCGCTCGTCGAGCTCGCGCTCACCTACATCCACTTCGCCGAGGCGCATCCCGCCCTCTACGCACTGATGTTCGGCCAGGAGCTCAGCACCGTCGACGAGGTCAGGGTCGCCTGCGCGGCCGTCTTCGCCCGCATCCAGGAGGTCGCGATCGCCACCCACCCGCAGCGGGACCCGCACGGACTCGCCACCGCCGGCTGGGCACTCGCCCACGGACTGGCGACCCTCCACATCGACGGCACCCTCGGGGCCAACGACGACGTCGACTTCGACACCCGCGTCCGCGCCGCCTTCGCCGCCCTGCTCACCGACTGAGACCCACGCAGCGCCGCTGAGACCGGGAACACACCCGGAGGTCGGGAATGAATCCCCGCATCGCCATGTTGACACTGTTAACTTCGTCAGCCTACTCTCAGTTCGAGAGTCCGGAATCAGATGTGGAGTGAGAAACATGACCGAGACGAACACCGCCCCGACCACCGAAGTCACCTTGGGCTCGCGCACCCTCCAGGTGCCCGCGGGCGGTCTCTTCGACCGCTATCGCATGCAGCCCGACCTCGACGAGGTCGCCCGCGACCCCCGCGTGACCAGCGTCGACTTCTTCCGCAATCAGCCCAAGGTCGAGGTGGAGTCGCGCATCGGGCGCACGTTCACCCCGAACTTCTACTACGCGATGTCGAGCGCGCGCCTGACGATGCTCGCGCCGATGAGCGCGCTGCGCGACCGGCTGCCCGCACCGCTCGATCCGCTCGAAGCCGTTCCCGGCTTCGGTCTCGCCTCGGTGCTGCTGTTCCGCTACGACGTCGCCGACATCGACTTCTACACCGAGGCGGCCGTCGGCATCGCGGTCAAACCGCCCCACCACGGTCCGCTGGGGGCGATCGACCTGCTCGCGGCGCTGAAGAACAACCACCTCGACTCCTATGTGCTCTCCCTGCCCGTCAACACCGAGATCGCCCAGGTCCGCGGGCACGACGGCTACGGTTTCCCCAAGTGGGTGACCGACATCGATGTCGACATCACCGCGCAGTCCGTGACCGGACGGGTGCTCAACGACTCCGGCGGCACCGATTTCGAACTCCGGGCCCTGACTCCCCGGCAGAAGCGGCACCGGTCGGGCACCGCGGTGTCCTCCCTGACGTCGTATACGCATTTCGACGGAGGATGGCATGCGACGTTCAACCAGACGAACGCCCTCGTCTCGGGAACCGCGCTGTTCCCGCGCCATGTCGAGACCCGCCTCGGCGAGGGACGGATCTCCGATGACATCCGCTCGCTGCGTCCGACGCGGACCCTGATGTTCGATGTCATGACCCACGGTCAGGCGGCTCTCCACATGCCGCGCGTCATCTCGCTCGACTGACGACGTTCATGTCACTGACCTACACTCCCAGCCAATCGCTCCATTCCCGACACACGACCACAGAAGGGCAGACCATCGTGTCCACATTGACCGCGGATGCGCGGATCACTCCGAGGATCACCGCCGACCGACTCGCGGCGCTGAGCCGCCGCGTGCGGGTCGCCGACCCCGACGCCACGCAGGACGTCACCAATGCGATGACCGGTGAGGTGCTCGGCACTGTTCCGCACGCCACCCCGGCCGATGTCGTCGCCGCGGCCGCACGGGCCCGCAGCGTCCAGAAGGAGTGGGCCGCCCGTCCGATTCGGGAACGGGCGGAGGTGCTCATGCGCTTCCACGACCTCGTGCTGCGCCACCAGGACGAAGTCCTCGACCTCATCCAGCTGGAGAACGGCAAGGCCCGCCGGCATGCGTTCGAGGAGATCATGGATGTCGCGTTGAACGCCCGCTACTACGCGCACACGGCGGAGAGGTACCTGCGACCCAAGCGCCGTCAGGGTGCGCAGCTGGCGCTGACGAAGGTGTGGGAGCTCCATCATCCGAAGGGCGTCGTCGGCATCATCTCGCCGTGGAACTATCCGCTGACGCTCGGCATCAGCGATGCCCTGCCGGCGATCATCGCCGGCAATGCGGTGGTCACGAAGCCGGATGCGCAGACGCCGTTCGCTGCACTGTGGGCCGTGGAGATGCTCGAGCGGGCGGGCATGCAGCCCGGTCTCGTCGAGGTCGTCACCGGGTCTGGCGCCGAACTCGGTCTGCCGATCATCGAGAACTCCGACTTCCTCATGTTCACCGGGTCGACCGCTGTGGGACGGACGGTGGCCGCCCAGGCCGGGGAGAACCTCATCGATGCGTCGATGGAGCTCGGCGGGAAGAACGCCCTGCTCGTCCTCGACGATGCCGACGTCGACAAGGCCGTGTCCGGGGCGATCCGGGCGAGCTTCTCCAACACCGGGCAGCTGTGCATCTCGATGGAGCGCATCTATGTCCCCGACGTCCTCTGGGACGACTTCACTGCGAAGTTCGCCGCCGCTGCCCGGGCGATGACGCTGACCGCCGGGATCGACTACTCCGCGGACATGGGCTCGCTCGTCTCGCAGAAGCAGCTCGAGACGGTGATGCGCCATGTCGATGATGCGCGGGACAAGGGCGCCACGGTGCTCGCCGGCGGTCGGCGCCGTCCCGAGCTCGGCCCCTACTTCTACGAGCCGACGATCCTCACCGATGTCGACGAGTCGATGGAGGTCTACGCGCACGAGACCTTCGGTCCGGTCGTCAGCCTCTACCGGGTCGCCGACGAGGAGGAGGCGATCGCGAGAGCCAATGACAGCGACTACGGCCTCAACTTCAGCGTGTGGACCTCCGACGAGGACCGCGGAGTCCGCGTCGCCTCCCGGCTCGAGGCCGGCACCGTCAACGTCAACGACGCGTACGCCGCGGCGTGGGGGTCGATGGATGCCCCGATGGGCGGCATGAAGGCCTCCGGCCTCGGCCGGCGGCACGGGGAGCACGGCATCCTCAAGTACACCGAGTCGCAGACGATCGCCGCCTCGCGGCTGTTGCCCGTCGGTGTGCCGGACAACGTCGATCCTGCGCGTTACGCGCGCATCGTCACCGGCGCGCTGCGCGTGCTCAAGCGGATACCGGGTGTGAAGTGAACCCGACCAGCGAACGCAGAGACGGAATGCAGACCATTCTCGGTGCAGGTGGGCCGATCGCCGACGAACTCGCCCGCGCCCTCCATCGCGACTTCACTCAGGACATCCGGCTCGTCAGCCGGCACCCGAAGCAGGTCAACGGCACGGATGAGCTGGTCGCCGCCGACCTCATGGACCCGGCGTCGACCGAGCGTGCTGTCGCGGGCAGCGCGATCGCCTATCTCACGGTGGGTCTGCCGATGGATTCGGCCCTGTGGGAGGAGAAGTTCCCGACGATGATGCGCAATGTCATCGATGCGTGCATGGCCCATGGGACGAAGCTCGTCTTCTTCGACAACACGTACATGTATCCGGGCACCCCGACCCCGCAGATCGAGTCGACGGGATTCGCCCCCGGTGGCCGCAAGGGGCGGGTGCGGGCGGAGATCGTCACGATGCTCCTCGATGCGATGGCCGCCGGTCAGATCGACGCGCTCATCGGTCGGGCCCCGGAGTTCTACGGGCCGGGGAAGACGAAGAGCTGGTCGAACATGCTCGTATTCGACCGGATCAGGGCGGGCAAGCGTCCGCTCGTGCCGGTGAGTGCGACGACGAAGCGATCGCTGATCTGGACGCCGGATGCCAGTCGGGCGCTGGCGCTGCTCGGCAACACCCCCGACGCGTACGGGCAGACCTGGCATCTGCCGATCGACGAGCATCGCCGCACGTACCGTGAGCTCATCGCGATCGCCTCCGAGATCACCGGGCGGAAGATCGGCTACACCGTGCTCCCGCTGTGGGTGTTCAAGTTGGGCAGCCGGTTCAATCCGATGCTCGCCGAGGCGGCCGAACTCCTTCCCCGGTACCGCGGGGACAACATCTTCGACACGTCGAAGTTCGCCTCCCGCTTCCCTGACTTCGCTGTGACGACCTACCGGCAGGGCATCGCCGACATCCTCGGCCAGTGAGTCCCGCGGCGCCCGCACC